>DLGG01000173.1 GCA_002482565.1 Solidesulfovibrio magneticus | reverse complement strand
AGCCTGGAGCTGGCCCGGCTGCTTGGCCGGGAAATCGGCGCGCCGCTGGCTCCCCAGGCCCTGGTCCGCCTGCGCGACACCGTGCCCCAAAGCTCGCTGCCGGGCCGGGAGCGGCGCACCAACCTGACCGGCGCTTTCGCCGCCGACCCGGCCCAGGTGGCCGGACGCCGCGTACTGCTCATCGACGACGTCATGACCACCGGGGCCACGGTGGAAACCGCCGCCCAGGCCCTGCGCCGGGCCGGCGCGGTGCGGGTGGACGTGGCCGTGGCGGCGCGATGAGGGAATAGGGGAAAAGAAAATGCCTCGGGCGGCCGGGGGGATAATCCCCCCGGCCCCCCTGAAGGGAGAGGCGGTTAGCCCAGGTCCGGCGGCAGGGTCAGGGGCAGGCGCACCCTAAAGATCGTGCCGTCCTCGCGGTTGGAGACGAAATCCGCCCGGCCGCCCAGGTAGCGCTCGGTCAAGAGCTTGATGGAATAGGTGCCAAGCCCCCGGCCTACGCCCTTGGTGGAAAACGACCGGCTGAAAATCCGCATCTGCACGCTGCGGGGAATGACCCCGGCGTTTTGCACGGAAAATTCCACGGCGTCGGCCAAGGCGCGGCTGCCCAGGCGGATCTCGCCGCCGGCCGGCGTGGCCTCCAGGGCGTTTTTCACCATATTGCCGACCACCCGCCGCAACAGCACCGGGTCGGAATGGAACACCACCTCGGAACAGGCGTTTTCCACCACGATGCGCCGGTCCCGGGCCTGTTCGCCGCCCTGGAAGGTGGCCGCCACCACGTCGAGGATGTCGTCGCTGCGAAGCGGCGTGCAATTGGTCTCCAGCTCGTTGGTCTCGGCGGCCAACAACTGCTTTTGGTAGATGATCTCGTCGGTGAGCTGGGACACGGCCCGATAAATCAGCCTCGCGTCGGCCTGCAAGTCTTCCGGGACTTCCTCGGCCAGAAATTCCAACAGCCCCTGGACGCCACCCACGGTATTGAGCATGTCGTGGAAAAACAGGCGCTCCAGGGTGCGGCGACGCTTTTCGTGGCTCACGTCGTTGATGGAAAAGATGAGGTAGGGTTCGGCGTCGAGATGGACCGAGGCCGAGGAAACGCGCAGGTCCAGCGCCTCGATGCCCGCGCCGGTGTCGCGGTTGATGGCGCATTCCTGGACGTTGTCCGTGCCGGCAAGGCCAAGCAGTATGGAGCGCACCGCGCCGCAGTGGGCGCAAAATTCGCTGGTGCCGCAGCCGCCGGGGTGCTCGTCGGCGTGGACGCAGCGAAAGGCCTCGCCCGGCCGCTTGCCCAGGGCCTCCCGGATGTCGGCGATGCCCAGCACGTCGGCGAACTTGCGGTTGCCGTGCACCACCTGGCGCTGGCGGTTGAGCACCATGGCGATGATGGGCATGGCGTTCAAGACCAGGGGGATGGCGTGTTGGGACAGCACCGCGAACTGCCGGTCGATGTCTTCCTGGCAAGCCCGCTCGGACGGCGCGAAACAGGTGGGGTCTTTGGCATCGGCCATGGGACGACTCCTGACGATGGGAGGGTGAGACTGCGACGCCCTGCATCATTCAGAAGTCCGACCCGAATGTAAAGCCCCAAGCGCAGCGGGGCCGCCACGGCCCCGGACGCATCAGGAACTGTCGGTGGTCGTGGCCTGGCTGGCCACGAGATAGCCGATGAGCGCCGAGTTGAGGATGCTCCCGGGCGTGCCGTTGGCCGCGGCCGTGGCCGAGCCGGCGGCAAAGGCCGAGGTCGGCGTGGTCGAGACGGTGGGCGCGGTGACGCCCGAGGTGTCCAGCCCAAGGGAGGTCATGAGGCTTTTCATGGAATCGGTCAGGCTGGCCGCCTGGGCATTGAGGGCGTTGGCTCCGCTGGTGATGGCCGACATCCAGGCGGCCGAGGCGTTGGAGGCCATCTTGGCGGCGCTGGCCAGCATGGCGCTGATGTTGGCGGCGGCATTGGAAATATTGGTCTTCTGTGCGGCCAGGGTGTCCGAGGCCAGGCTGTCGAGGGTGCTGGACGTGGCGGTGGGCAGGGTCAGCCCGGACAGTTCGCTGTAGAGGGAATCCAGGGCCTCCTGACGCTCCGTTTCCGTGGTCGCCCCGGCCAGGGCCGTATTGTAATTGGTATAGGCGTCGAAATACTGGAACTGCACGCTCGACTGGACGTCTTCCGGCACAAGGCTCTTCATGGTGGCGTTAAAGCTCGCCTGGGCTTCGGCAATGTCCTTGCTGCGCGTGGCTGAAGAACTCGCGTTGGCCTGGGCGGAACTCAGCTTGGCGCTGGCCAGGCTGTACTGGTAGGCCCAATTGACGACGTCGTTGGTGGCGGCTGATGTGGCCATGGGGAAGCCTCCGGGCGGCAAGTTCGGCCCTTCTCCCCCGGGAGAGGACCCTTTGGCCTCCTATTGAGCAATTCTCCTGCCATTCGGATTTTTCTCATAACTAATTATTATTACATGAAAAGTCTATTTTGACAGGCGGCATAATTTGCCGGCCGTCCAACCGGGTCGCCGTCGGCGTCACCGAGTCTCCACACGGCCGACACGTCGCTTTCAAATGTCCCGGGCAAAAGGCGACCATGCGGTTCCCGGGAGCGTCCCGGGAAACTCCACCAACCGACGCCAACGGAGCGACGCCATGGGACATCTCGACGTGGACCGGATCAGTGAAGTGCTGCGCGACATGCTGGAAACCCTCAAAGGCAAGTCCCGGGACTCCCTGGGCCTCATGGCCCGGGAAGAAACGGCCAGCCCCGACGCCGTGGACCGGGCGGCGGCCGAGTCCGACCGCCACATGGCGCTGATCATGGGCGAGCGCGACCGCCAGCTCATCAGCGAAATCCACGAGGCCCTGGCCCGGGTCAAGGACGGGGAATACGGCATCTGCCAGGAGTGCGGCGAGGAGATCGGCCTGGCCCGGTTGCGCGTCCAGCCCACGGCCACCCTGTGCGTGCACTGCAAGTCGCTGCTCGAAGACATGGGCCGGCCCTACATGCAGAGCGGCCGGGCCGAGTCCGCGTTTCTCGAAGAATAGGCCGGCGTTTGCCGGCCGCTTCATTTCCGGCCGGGGAGCGTCAGGCGGGCCAGCCCGCCGCCGTCCGGGCCGCGCTCCAAGGTGAGCGCGCCGCCCATCTCCTCGGCCCGCCGCCGGGCGATGGTCAGCCCCATGCCCACGCCCACGGCCTTGGTGGTGAAGAAGGGGTCAAAGGCGTAGGGCAGCACGTCGTCGGCCGGCCCGGGGCCGGTGTCGGCAATGGTCAGCGTCACATGTTCGCCCTGGCGGTCGCAGGCCAGAGCCACCCTCGCCCCGTCGCCCGGGGCGGCTTCCAGGGCGTTGGCGCAAAGCGCCGCCAGGATGGCCGTCAACATGGCCGCGTCGGCCCACACGCTTCCCGCCGGGCCTTCCGACCTGTCCAATCCCGCCGTTTCCAGTCGGCCCACGAGGCCCGTGGCCGCCAGGGCCTCGGCAAAGGCCCGCTCGGCCAGCCCGGCCAGATCGCAGGGGGCCATGGCCGGCTCCTCCCGCCGGGCGTAGTCCGAAACCGCCCGCACCACGGCTTCCAGCCGCTTGGCCCCGTCCAGGATCATGGACAGGGTTTCGGTCTCGGGATCGCCCTCTCCCTTGCCGCGCATAAGCCGGCCCGTGAAACCGCCGATGACCATGAGCGGATTGCGGATCTGGTGGGCCACGGCCAGGGAAAACCGAATCAGTCCCTTGATGCGTTCCTTCTGGGCGGCCTGGACGCCAAGGAGCCGGTCGCGGTCGCGTTCATGGAGGCGGTAGATCTCGGTGACGTCGGTGATCTCGATGAGGATGCCGAAGATTTTCTCGTTTTCCAGCAAAAGCGACCCCGACAGGCGATAGCGCCGCAGCTCGCCGTCGGGATGGGCGTAGGCGATGGACAGCGGCTCGGGCTTTTGGCCGTGCTTGATGGCCGCGGCCAGGAACCGGGCCAGCTGTCGCGGCGCGTCGGCCCGGGCGATGAGGGCGGCCGAACCGGCCGGATCGGCCAGTTCGCGGCGGCTGACCCCGAGCAGCCGGCAGGCCGCTTCGTTGGCGGCGTAGACCAGCCCCCGGATGTTGCAGATGACCACGCCGGCTGAAAAACTCTCCAGCAGATCGTGGAAATAGGTCGAGTGGGCAAAGGTGAGCATGGCGGCCCCGGCTGGCAAGGGTGGAACGTGTCCGCACCATGGGCCAGAGGCGTTACGGCCGTATGACGCGTCCCGACCGACGCTTTTGTCGCCCGCAGGCACGATTTTGTCGGCCCGGTTCGCCCTGGCGGCGACAACAGACCGACAATCTTGATAAAACAAAATGGACCGGTATTTGCTGTGTTACGGCCATGGACACCATCGACACCCGCTACGGCCCCCTGCCCGTCGAAGGCCCCGTGGAACGCCGCCCGGACGGCGGCGCGCGCGCGGCCTTTCTCGCCGCCCCGGCCGCCCTGGCCACGTCCATCGGCCGACTCGTGCCCCAGCACAGCATCGACGACGCCCGGCGCATGACCAAGCCGCCCGTCACCTTCCACGACAACGGCCAGGTCCGCAGCCTGCCGCTGGAAACCCGCACCGTGGTGGAAACCCCGGCCGGGCCGCTGCCGGCGGAACTGGTCACCTTCCACGACAACGGGGCCGTGGCCCGGGTGTTCCCCCTAAACGGCAAGCTCTCCGGCTACTGGACCGAGGCCGACGAGGCCGGGCTGGCCGAAACCCTCCCCCTGGCCACGCCCGTGGGGCGGCTTAGCGCCAAATGGCTGGCCGCGGCCTTCGACCCCCAGGGCCGCCTGCGAAGCCTCACCCTGTGGCCCGGCGAGGAACTTTCCGTGCCCACCCCCTGCGGCCAACTGCCCGTCCGCCTGGGACTCAGTTTCCATCCCGACGGAACCCTACGCTCCATCGAGCCGGCCCGGCCCGTGGAAGCGCCGACCCTGGCCGGGCCGGTCTGGGCCTTTGATCCCGACGCCGTGGGCATCGCCGGCGACGACAACTCCCTGGCCTTCACCCCGGACGGGGAAACCGCCCGTCTGGCCACGGTGCGCACGGCCGTGACGGTGCGCCTGCCCGACGGCTCGCGCCGCGAACTCGCCCCCAAGGTGCGCGACAGCATCTGCGGCGACGGCGACCACGAACTCACCCCCCTGGTGCTGACCTTCTCCCCGGACGCCGTGACCGCCGGCCACGGCCGCGCCAAGCCCTTCGCGGTCATTGCCAAAGCCGGCGCCCACTTCACGGCCCGGCCCTTTGTTTCGGCCTTTGCCGTGTCCTTTGTTCCTAAACAATGTTCCATGTAGGCCGGTTTTCCTTGACGAGACCCCCTTTGCGACTGATATAAGAGACCATCAAGAACCGACGCTCCCGGTCGCCGCTGTTGGACGGCCGGGCTGGCGCGCTGGCCTTTGCTTCCTTTGGAGCGTGCACGGCGTCATGACGCCATGCCGCGAGGAGAAGCCGGGCCTGACACAGTGTCCGGCGCGAATGCCTGGACACGCAACAAGGAGGTCTTTCGTGGGTCGTACCGCATGCGTCTTGCTGGCTGTTTTTGCTTTGCTTTTTGCAAGCGTGGAACTGGGCCTGGCCAAACGGCTGGGCGGCGGCGGTTCCATGGGCAACCGGCAGTCCTTCAGCACGTCCACCACCCCCCGGCCCGACATGGGCTCCCCCTCCGGGAGCTTTTCCTCCCAGCAGGCCCGGCCCAATCCCACGGCGGCCGCTCCCGGCGGCGGCATGTTCTCGCGTCCCGGCCTCGGCGGGATGCTCGGCGGCCTGCTTGTCGGCGGCCTGGTCGGCTCCATGCTCTTTGGCGGCGGCCATGGCTGGGGCGGCCCCAGCCTGATCGACATGCTGCTGATCGGCGGCGGACTGTTCCTGCTTTTCAAGTTCCTGCGCTCGCGCCGCACGGCCACGGCCCAGGGGCCGGACTACGGCCAGCCCATGGCCCGCAGCTATGAGGCCGAGCCTTTGTCCCAGGCCCGGCAGGCGGCGGCCGGCGGCTGGAACAACCTCGGCGCGGCGGCCCAGCCGGCCGCGCCCGCCGGACCGGACCTGCCGCCGGGCTTTGACGCCGCCGATTTCCTGGCCGGGGCCAAGGCCCTGTTCGCCCGGATGCAGCAGTCCTGGAGCAAGCGCGATCTGGCCGACATCGAAGCCTTCGCCACTCCGGCCTTTATGGCCGACGTGCGCAAGCAGGCCGCCGAAGACCCGACCCCGACGCCCACCGACGTGCTCCTGGTTGACGCCAAGCTTTTGGAAGTGCGCAGCCAAAACGGCGCAACCATTGCCTCGGCCTACTTCGACGTGCTCATGCGCGAGGACCCCAAGGCCGGCCAGCCCGAACAGGTCCGCGAAGTCTGGCACTTCACGCGCAAGGAAACCGTGCCCGGGGACGCCTGGAAGCTCGACGCCATCCAGCAACTGGACGCGTAGCCTTCCGGAGCCGTCCCCGGCTCAATCCGCCCCCCCCTTGTCCCGGACAAGCCGGCGGGCCGCCCTGGACGAAACCCGCCCCTGCGTCTTGCCAGACGCCAAACGGCCCGGCCCTCACCTGGAGGGCCGGGCCGTTTGCCATCGCCGGTACTTTGCGGACCGTCCCGTTGCCGCGCTCGCCCCGCAGGCCGAACAGCCGGCAGGCAGGAGCCGGACCTGCCGCGCCGTCAGCATCGACGTATGAGGCTTCTCATTACGGGCGCTACGCCCCGGCACGTCTCACCTCGGCAGGCGGCGCGGATGCATCAGGAGCCACAATGGACGGCTATGCTTCCCCTGAGCCAAGGCGTCCCCGGGAACGCCTGCCCTCCGGCCTGCCCTCCGGCCTGCCCTTCCAGCTCTCTAGGCAATCCTGTTTTGGCCCTTTTCCCAAGCCTCCATGACCCGGCCGATGGCTTGCTTGAGGGTGTCGTATTCCAAGGGCTTGACCAGGCATTCGTTCATGCCGGCGGCCAGGAAATCATCGCATTGGCTGTTCATGGAATAGGCCGTGGTCGCCACAATGGGCATATCCGGCCGGCCGCCCCAGCCTTCCCGGACGGCCTTGGCCACTTCCACCCCGTTCATGACCGGCATCTGCACATCGAGCAGCACGATGTCGAAGGGCTGGGCGCCAAGCAGGAGCAGCGCCTCGCGGCCATTTTGCGCCACCGTGACCTGGTGGCCAAGCTTGCCCAACATGCCGACGGCGACCAGGCGGTTGATGGCGTCGTCCTCTGCCAGCAGGATGCGCAGCCGCCGTGGCGCGGCGTCCTCGGTTCCGGCGAGGGGACGGCTGGCTTCCTGGACAATGGGGAGAGTCACCGGCACGCTGAGATAGACGGTCGTGCCCTCGCCCTCGGCCGATTCCAGGCATATGGCCCCGCCCATGAGGCAGACCAGCCGGTTGACGATGGAAAGCCCCAGCCCGGTCCCGGCATATTGCTTCTTGTACGAGCTGTCGCCCTGGGTGAACGGTTGGAATATCTCGGGCAAAAGCTCCGCCGGGATGCCCTGGCCCGTGTCGGCGATCGTCACCAGAAGCGTCGCCTTGCCGGGCGAGGCCGGCGAGCCGGCGTAGGCAACGGCCAGCCGGACCTGGCCGTTTTGGGTGAACTTCACGGCGTTGCCGACGAGATTGAACAACACCTGGCGTATTTTGGGGACGTCGCCCGTCACCTGCTCGGGCAAGCCGTCGTCGGCGGAAAAGGTCATCGTCACGTTCTTGGCCTTGGCCATCCCTTGAAACAGCAACACCGGCTCCTGCAGCAATTCGACGGGCGAAAACGGCTCCTGGACCATGACCGTGCGCCCGGCTTCGATGCGGGAAATATCCAGAATATTGTTGAGGAGCTGCAAGAGGCGTTCGGAGCTGTCGTAAGCGAGCTTGATGAAATCGTTGCGTTCTTTTTCGCAGCCCGTCAGCTTCAGGAGCTGGAGCATGCCCATGACGCCGTTTAAGGGCGTGCGGATTTCGTGGCTCATGTTGGCCAAAAACTCGCTCTTGGCCCTGGCGGCGGCCTCGGCCGCCTCCTTGGCGCTGGCCAGGGCGGCCGTGGCCTGGACCCGTTCGGTGACGTTCTCATGGGCCACCACGGCCCTGGCCGGCCCGTCCCCGGGGAAACGCGTGACGCGCACCTGAAACCACCGTTTTTCGGTGGGCGAGTGGCAGGGGTACTCCAGGCTGAAAAACGGCAGCCGGCCGGCCAGGACCTCGCGGATGGCCCGGACGATCCGGCCGGCCGTCTCGGCCTCGTCGCCGATCGCCCCCTGGCAGGCTCGGAAATAATTGGCCCCCTCGCTCATCGCGCCCGGCGTGCAGGAGGCGTTGGCGGCAAAGGCGCGCCAGGCCGAGTTGACCGCCAGGATGTCCCCGGCCTCGTCCACGATGGCGATATGGGCGGAAAGCCCGTCGAGGGTGCCCCGGGCGAAGCGCTCGGACTCCATCAGGGCTTCCTCGGCCTTGCGGCGGGCCGAGATGTCGCTGACGGCGAGAAAAAGCTGGGGCGCCGGCTCCGGTTTTTCCCGACCGGCCGGCTGTTCATGGACGCAGGCCTCCAGAAGCACGGGTTTGTCGATGCCCCCGTGGACATGCAGGACCGTCTCCACCTTCTTGCCCTCGGGGCTTTTGAAAAGCGCCCGGTAGCGGGCTACGAAAACGGGCAGCGCCTGCGGGGCGAGGCACTCGAAAAACGGCCGTCCAACGGGTTTGCGGCCCTTCCAGCCGATCATGTCCAGAAACGTGTGGTTGACCTCCTGGATCATCGCGTCCTTGTCCAGGACCACGTAACCGACCGGGGCTTTGTGGAAGAGGATGGAGAAACGCTCCAGGGCCAAGGCCAGTTCGACCTGGGAACGCTGGAGCTCCTCGTTTTGCAGTTCCAGTTCGATCTGGTGGACCTGGAGCTCGTGGATGACGGCCTGATTCTCTTCCGGGGAAAGGGTCCGGCCGGCGACGCCGTGGGCTTGCAACAACTGTTCGGCGCGTTCCCGGAGTCCCTGGGCGGCGGGAAGTTTTTCGGAAGTCATCTGACGATACCCCTGTGCGGTATAGGCGGTTTCCGGGCGGTTTGGGCGCTAAGCCGGCGCGCGAGCCGTTTCAGGGCTGCTTGTCCTGGCTGTCCGGACTGGCCGGGGCCGACTCCTGGGGCGTTTCGACGGCGGCCGCCGCGTCGCCAGGGAGCGCCCCCCCCCTGCCCAGGCGTTCCTCGGCGGCTTTCAGCACGGTGATGTTTTCGTGCACCAGCAACACCCTGCGGCCCTTGGGCGTGTCAAAGGGCTGGATGCGGACCAGAAACCAGCGTTGCCGGCCTTGGTCATGGCAGGGGTACTCGATCGCCGCAGGCTCGTCGCGTCCGTCCAGGGCCGCCCGAACGGCGGCGGCCACTCGCAGCGCCTCCTCGTGGCACGGGGGAGTGGCCGCCTCGCAGATGCGCAGATAATTGGCTCCCACGGCGTCGGCCGGCAGGCGCAGGCCGTTCTCCTGGCCAAACGTCCGCCAGGCCGCGTTGACGTATTCGATCACGCCGTCCTGATCCAGGATGGCCACATGGGCCGGCAAGGCGTCGATGACGTGGCGCAGATAGGTCTGGTGCTGGGCCAGGGCGTCCCGGCTTTTCTTGAGCGGCCCGGTGTCCGTGAAGGTGATGAGCATGCCGGACGAGGCCGAGGAACCGATGGCATAGGGCAGCACGCGCATGAGATAGCATTCGCCTTCAAGAGCGCAGACTTCCATGGAAACGGGCTGGCCTTGGCGCTCCACCCGGCGCAGCGCCTCCATGACGTCCACCCCGTCGAGGCGGTGGGTCAGATGGGAGATGGGACGGCCGATGTCGCTTTGCAGGATGCGGAAGATGTTGGCCGCGGCCGGCGTGAATTTCCGGATTTCCAGATTTTCGTCCAAGAACACCGTGGCGATCTGGGTGGCGGTGATGAGGTTGTCCAGATCGTTGGTCATCTCGGTGAGTTCCAAAATCTTGTTTTGGTACTCCGCGTTGACTGTGTGCAGTTCCTCGTTGACCGACTGGAGCTCCTCGTTGGTGCTTTGGAGTTCCTCGTTGCTGGCCAGAAGCTCTTCGTTGGTGGCTTGGAGTTCCTCGTTGGAAGTTTCCAGCTCCTCGATGGTGGCTTGCAAGTTTTCCTTGGTGAATTGCAGGTCCTGTTCCAGGTCGAGGATGCGCTGTTCGGCCTCGCGGCTGATGTCGAGTTCCTGGGCCGCGCCGGGCTGGGCTTCCGTCTTGCTGGTCGCGGACTCTTGGAGAATGACCGCGGCCAGCGGCAACTGCCCCTTTTTCTCGGGCAGCGGCCGGATGCGCATGACGATGGTCCTGACCCCGTCGCGGGCGGGCAGGCGGATGTTGGCGTAGCTGATTTCCTGGCCCGAATGGAAAACCTTTTGCAGGCCCGTGGCCAGGGGGATGGCCAGTTCCTTGACGGCCATGCGGGTGATGTCGTTGCTCTGTTTGCCCGACGGCAGGCGCAAAAGCCCCTCGGATTCGCCCACGAGATGCAACAGCTCGTGGTGTTCGTTGACCACGGCCACCAGGGGTACGTAGTCCCCGGCCAGGGACTGGAGGAGCCTGTCTTGGATGCGCTCCTCCTCGCGTTGGCCCAGGGCGTACTCGTTGCGGAAAAACCGCGAGGCGTACTGGCGGGAAAGCCGGTCCCCAGCTCCCTGGAACAGCGGCTTTTCAACGGTTGGGCGGCGTTTGCCGCGCGAACGGAAGATTTTGAACCGGTGATGCAAGGGTTCGAAGTACTCGCCCATCTCCCCCGGCGTCTCGCTGGCCCCAAGCAGCAGCAGGCCTTGGGGATTGAGGGAGAAATTCATGAACTCCAGGACTTTTTGCTGCAGCACCGGCTGCAGATAAATAAGCATGTTGCGGCAGCTGAGCAGATCAATGTTGGTGAATGGAGGGTCCTTGATCAGGTTGTGCTGGGCAAAGACCACCATTTCCCGGAGATGGCGGCTCACCTGGTACTGGTCGTCGCGGCGCACGAAATGCTTGGCCAACATGCCCGGCGGCAGGTCGGCGGCGATGGACTCGGCGTAGAGGCCGTTGCCCGCGTGGAGGATGGCGTCCCGGTCGATGTCGGTGGCGAAGATTTTCACCGAAAGCGGCAGGGCCAGGCGCTCCAGGCACTCCAGGGCCAGGATGCCCAGGGTGTAGGCTTCCTCCCCGGTGGAGCAGCCCGCCACCCAGAAACGGACCTCGCGCCGCTCGCTGACCTTGAGCAAGGCGGGCAGATAGGTGTTGCCGAGTTCCGTGAAGATATCGCGGTCACGAAAGAAGCTGGTCACGCCGATGAGCAGTTCCCGGTACAGGGTCGTGACCTCGCCCGGGCTCGACTCCAGCAGGCGGACGTATTCCCGCAGGTTGGCGGTCTGGCAGACGGTGATGCGCCGCTCGATGCGCCGCAGCACGGTGCTGGGTTTGTAGTAGGTGAAGTCCACCTTGGTCTGTTCGCGCAGCAAGGCAAAGATGCGGGTCAGGCCGTCCTCGTCGGACAGCAGGGCCTGGGGATGGCCGGGGGCGGAAGTGAAGGGGTGCTTGGCAAAGGAGACGAGCTTGCCGGGCATGGCGTCGGCGGGCAGGATCAGATCGGCCAGCCCGGTGGCGATGGCGGCGCGGGGCATGCCGTCGAACTTGGCCGAATCCTCGCTTTGCACCATGATCATGCCGCCGGCTTCTTTGATGGCCCGGATGCCGCGAACCCCGTCGCTGCCGGTGCCCGAGAGGATGATGCCGATGGCCTTGTCCCCCTGGTCCTCGGCCAGGGAACGGAAGAAGATGTCGATGGGGAGGTTGATCCCTTTGGCATGGTCGAGGTCGCTTAAGATGAGCTTGCCGTGAAAGATGGTGAGCTGCTTTCTGGGCGGGATGAGGTAGACGGTGTTGGCCGTAACGGCCATGCCTTCCTCGGCGCGGCGCACGTTCATGGCCGTTCGCTTGGACAGCAGTTCCACCATGAGGCTTTTATAGTCCGGCGACAGGTGCTGGATGACGATAAACGCCATGTCGCTGTCCACCGGCATTTGGGAAAAAAACGCGTCCAGAGCTTCGAGCCCGCCGGCAGATGCGCCTATCCCTACGTAATACTTTGGTTCTCTGTCAGCGGTATCCATAAACTCCCCAGGGGGCATCACGTTGCAAAACGGCCGGCGACAACGCCGCGTCCGCGGCCCAGGGCCTGCCGGCCGCCCGTCCCGGCTCGGCCACTGTCTCCAATATACTTTGAAGCCAGCGACATGCAAGCGCAGGCCTTCACAAGAACGGCCCACGGCAAGCCGCTCCATAAATAATGTACTGCGTTACTTTTTGTCATGCACTAAAAATGTTAGACAGAAGAACTGTTACGCTTCTTCAATAAACGACGCCTGGCCGCTCGACATCGCCAGTCGCGCCTGCGCAACAACGCTGAAATCCACAGGGGCGACGCCTGGAGATGCAGACCCGGCGACCTGGAATGTCCCGTCAACCGGCTCTCTGGCAGAGGGGACCGGCCCGCTTCATGGCCGCGCCGACATACCGCGCCAGCGCCTGGGCAAACGGGTCGAAAAGCTTCAACCTGTCGCAGTCGCCCCCTGCCGCAAGGCGCGTCAGCCGGAGCAGGCCGCCGCCGTCTTCGGCTTCATGGGTCCGGCCGCGTTTGGGCCTCCACGAAGAGCTGGAACACCACCAGACACAGGCTCATGGACACCGGGCCGTAAATCAGCCCCAGGGGGCCAAAGAGCAGCACGCCGCCGACGATGGCCACGAAAATCAGCAGCAGCGGCAACTGCGCGCCATCGCGAATGAAAAACGGACGCACCACGTTGTCCACCGTGCTCACCACCACAAGCCACCACAGCGTCAAAAAAACCGCCTTGCCCATCGCGCCAAGGGACAACAAATAGACAATGGCCGGCACATGAATAAGCGTCGTGCCCACCACCGGGATCAACGACGCCAGCAAGGCCACGAAGCCCCAGAACAAGGGATCGATGCCCACCAGCCACAAGCCGAGCATGGTGGCCAGGCCCTGGGACAACCCGGCGGCCGCGCCGCCGACCAGAATCGAGCGGGTCACGGTCTTGAGCCGTTCCGTGAGTTCCTGTTCCTGGCTGCGCCGCAAGGGCGACAACCGCCGCAAGCCCCGCACCACCTGTTCGGCCTGGGACAGGAAATAAAACAAAAACAGCACCAGCATCACCGTCTGGGCGGCAAAGCCGGCCATCTGGCCGGCCAACCCGCGCCCCATGGCCAGCAGTTGCCGCCCGGCCGCGCCGGCCGCGCCGAGCAGGCTGACCTTGAGGCCCTGGGAATCGATGGGAATCATGTCCAGCAGCCCCTGCACCCAATCGGGCAGGGCCACGGCCTGGAGCCGGTCCAGGAGGCTGGCCACGCCCCCCTCGCTCCACCACTGCACGCCCTCGACCAGCAGCGCCCCGGCCTTGCTGGTCATGACGGCCGCCAAGACGGCCGCGGGCAGAACGATGAAAACCAGGGTGGCCGCGGTCAACAGGGCCGCGGTCAGATACCGGGACCCCTTGAGCGCGGCCTCCATGCGCCGCCGCAGCGGCGCCAGCAACAGCGCCAGGATGGCGGCCAGGATGACGGCATGGCGAAACGGCCATAAAAGCCCTCCTACCGTGGCCACCGCCGCCAGAAAAACCAGCAGCAAAAACGGCCGGTAATACCGGGCATGAAGCGGACCGTGTTCGTCGCCGTCCGCATCAGCCGGGTCGGCCGGCAACGCCGGCTGCGGTCGGTCCGCAACGGCGGCCGCAGGGCGCCCGGCGGGCGGGGGGGAAAGGCGTTCGTCCTGGTTGGGCATAATCCTCTTCCTGGTTGCCGTGTCCGCCGCTGCGGGCGTCTTCAGTTTTTGTCCAGTTCCAGGTCGAAATCCGTCAATACGGACGCATCGCCCAGGGGCTCGCCGCGGACGTAGTTGTAGACGTTTCGCCCATGAACGTTCTGCAAAAACATCGGCCGGGTCTCGACCTGGGCCACCGGAGCCTTGTCGTAGATGGCCGGGTGGTCCACCCAGAAAACCGTATGCGGCGGTCGGTTGCGTTCAAGCAGGCTCACGAAGGCGTTGGTGGCGTCAAAAAAGTCGTAGACCGTGCCGTCCTTGTATTGCAGGCCGTTGGGAAAGTTGATGTAGAGTTCGCCCTGGGGCAGGCGGCCGCCGGCCGCCAGGTCCGTCACGACCTTGTGCAGCCGGGCCACGAAATGGCGTGACAGGGCGTCGTCGTTGTCCAGGCGCGTGGTCAAAAGCCACGGCGCGTCCGGAAAGGCCTCGGCCACGGCCTGGCGCGCCCGGGGCAGGACCGTTTCGAACGCGCCGCAGTAAACCGGCCGGAAGTTGGCGTAGCCTTCCAAAGCGGCGATCAGCCGGCGAAACGGCGGCGGCGTGGCTTCGTCAAAGAGCACGAACCACAAAAAATCCTGACAGGTCTGCCCCCGCACCGAGGGCAGGCAGAAACGGCGGAAAAGCTCGAAACGCTCGACCAGCCAGGTGGAGCCGAGGCGGAAATCGTAGGGGATCGCGTTGATGTGCACGTTAAAGCGCGTGATGATGGCATGGGCAAAAGACATGACGGCTCCTTGGGGCGGCCTGGCCGCCTGGCGAAGGCGATGATGCCCGCCGCCGCAAGCGGCGTCAAACAGCGCCGGTCGCCCCCGAAACGCCCCTTTCGCCAAACGTCCCGAACGCGGGTTTGCACAGGTCTGGCCCGCCCAGACGAAGCATCATCGGTTTCGATTGCCCGCAGCTCGAGTTTCTTGGTCTTATCGGTGCGGCTTCCAATTTTCCTGCCCCATGCAGCGTTCGTCCGTTGACAGGACTTCCTGGTTTTGAAAATACAGGTGAACCATTTCGATGCAGATGATTAGTTTCAGACCGTGTTCATCTACAACCAAAGAAGCTTTCAAACCGCAGAAAAATCGGGGAGACGCCATGCACTTGTCGAAAAGACTCTGTCTATTGCTGTCACTGTTTCTGCTTGTTGGCTGCGGAAAATCCATGCAACAAGCTCGTGATCTGGCGGCTCCCAATATGTATCAGGAAGCGACGTACGAAAATGCGGCCCAAGCTGGGCCAAGCGTCATTGTCGTCGGCGGCACGCTCACTTCCAAGACCTACGAGTTTCTGTCCCAGATAAAGGCGGACAATTTGCGGGAGTACGGCGAACTGGAGCTTGGCAAGGCAAACTTCAAAGTCATGGAGAAAAACTCGCTCTCCAATATTTACCAGGAAATTTCCATCGCCGCCAACCTCGGCGACGGCTCCGTGGCCAAACGCTTCAGCAAGCACAAGATCACCCCGCCCCAGTGGTTCGTCGTCTTCGACATCGCCGATGTCTCGGCCCAGACGCTCAATTTCAGCTACACCGACAAGAATTCCGCCATGTTCGCCGGCGCGCTCATGGGCAGCTTCCTGGGCAGCGCGTCGCTTGGGCAAGGCGTCATCGGCTCCATCAACAACGCCAAGGAACAGCGCGCCTGGAACGTCACCCTGCGCTACCGCATCCTTGACGGCGTGTCCGGGCAACAGCTCCACGAAGGCCAGTTCACCGAACAGGCCACCATCAACCGCGAACTGACCGGGTTTCTCGGCGTGGACGCGGCCCAGGCCGGCGGCCTCACCCTCGGCACAGTGACCCAGCGGCTGGTGCAAAGAGCCGTGGCCGACATCGACAAACAGTACAAGCTCGCGGCCGCATCCGAGCCCGAGCCCGCGCCCAAGGCCAAGGGCGGCAAGCCGGCCAAGGCCGAACGCGCCGGCAAACGCGCCGCCGTCGAGGACGCGCCCGCCCCGGCCGCGCCCGAGGTGGCCTGCGCCCAGCAGTCCGTGGGCGGCTTCGTGTGCCAGATGCCGGTGGCCTGGTCCACGGGCGCGCCGCCCAGGGCCGTGGAAGTGGCCGTGGCCCAAAAACCGGAACTGGGCCGGCTCCTGGAAGCCAGCAAGCGCAACGGCGGCAAGCAGGGCTTCATCGATTCCGTGGTGGCCTTCGACATCCTGCGCACGGCCGGTCCCCTGGTCACCCTGACCGAACCGGAGTCGCCGCTGTCGGGCATGGGCAAGACCCTGGCCCTGACCGGCGAGGGCGTCGAAGGGCGCATTTTCGTGCTGCAAGGGGCGGCGGGCAAATTCTCGGCCGACAAGCTGGCCGAAGCCATTCTCGGACACATGCGCAACGCCGTGGTCGTGGAGCCCCTTGGCGTCGAAGCCGTGGCCGCCAAGGACGGCCAGCGCAATATCGGGGTGTTTAAGTACATCAAGGTGGAGCGGCGCAAGGAACTCCAGGAAAAGCCCGATTACGACCGCGACAAAAAAGACGAGTACAAGATCACCTCAATCCCCCACTACCACAACATGGCCATGGCCGTGGTGCCCAAGGGCAACGACCTGCTGCTCGTCATCGTCATCGCGCCCGAAGAGAAGTTCCTGCCCCACCTCGAAGGCGTCAAAAAGCTCGTGGCTTCGGCGACGTAAGGCAGGAAGATAAAGACATGCCTCCGGCGGCCGGGGGCCTGAGGCCCCCGGCCCCCCCACATGAAGAAAGGGGTAAAGGGGGGCGGCGCGGGAGGCGTTCTGGCCGGTTGGGATAGCGGCCGGCCAGAGCTCTGGAACAGACAACGGGCGGCCTCAGGCCGCCCGTCGCTTGCGGAGACGGCGTCGTGGCGGCCTGTCGATGGCAGAGCCGGCCGCAAGGCCGCCTCAGATGGGCCGCACCGCCACCACGGCCTGGCCGGCCAGGCCTTCGAGATCGGCCGGAATGACGATGAGGCCGTCGGCCATGAGCAGGGTTTTGAGCAGCCCGGACTTGCCGAGCACCGGATGGGCCAAGGGCAGCTCGCCCGGGCGATGTTCCAGGCGCACCCGGACATGGTCCTCGCGGCCCTGCTTGGAAGCGACGTTGCGCGAGAGCAGCGCCGGGAAGGTGCGCGGGGCGCGGTCGAAGGCTGCCTTGTCGCCGGCCAAATGCCCCACCAGCGGCAGCCCGAAGACGTCCAGCACCACTTGGGCCGAAGTCACCTGGCCGGGCAGGCCGATGACCGGCTTGCCGTAAAGGCTCGCCAGGATAGTCGGCTTGCCCGGACTGATGGCCACGCCGTGGGCCAGGACCTCCGCGCCAAGGCTTCTTAAGGCCTCCAGGGTGAAATCGCGCGCGCCCACCGAACTGCCGCCCGAAAGCAGGGTCAGGTCGTGGCTCTCGGCCGCTGTTTTGAGCGCGTCCCGGATGGAATCGAGGTCGTCGGGGACCAGGGGAAAGGTTGTGGCTGCGGCCCCGGCCTGGGCCAACATGGCGGCCAGGGCGTGGCTGTTGACGTCGCGGATCTGGCCCGGTTGCGGCGTGGCCTGGGCCGGCACCAACTCGTCGCCGGTGGAGAGCAGGGCCACCGAGGGGATTTTTCCCACAGGCACATCAACCACGCCCAGGGCGGCCAAAAGCCCGATCTCCTGGGGCCGCAGGCGCGTGCCGGCGCCAAGGGCGACCTCGCCGCGCCGGGCATCCTCGCCGGCCAGCATGACGTTGTCGCCCGGGGCCACGGGACGGCGAATCTCGATGGCTCCCGCCCCCAGGTCCTCGGCGTATTCCACCATGACCACGGCGTCGGCCCCGGCCGGCAAAAACGCGCCGGTGACGATGCGGGCGCAGTGCCCGGCCGGCAAGGGCCTGTCCGGGATGACGCCGATGGGGATGTCCATGGCCAGATCGAGATAGCCGGGGTTGGTTTCGCCCGCCCCGAAGACCTCGGCCGCCCGCACGGCGTAGCCGTCCATGGCCGCCCGGCTGGCCAGGGGTAGGTCCTCGCCGGAGACGACGTCGGCGGCCAGGAACCGGCGGCAGGCCGCGCCAAGGGGCACGGTTTCGACGCCAAGGGGGGGAAAAGAGCGGAGCAGATCGCGGAACTCGGCCGTGGACACGGCCCGAAAAAAACCGTCGCGCATGGGATAACGTCCTTATGTTCTTGTCAGGCTTGGAGCAGACCACGCGCCATGGCGGCGGCCCCGTAGAGGCCCACGTCCTCGTCGCGCACCAGCCGCACGGCCACGTTGCGCAAAAAATCGCCGTAGGTGGGCGAGGCGTAAAATTCCCGGGCGAATTCGGGATGCCGCGCCAGCAGGGGGTTTTTGGCGGCCACGCCGCCGCTTAAGTAGACGCCGCCGGCGGCCACCACGGTCAGGGCGTAGTCGCGCGCGGCCCGGCCGTAGAAACGGGCGAACCAGGCCGTGGTCAGGCTGTCCGGGGCGAGAAGCCGGCCGACCTCGCCCGGGGAAAGGTCGTCGCCGGTCAGGAAACGGTGCAGGTGGGCCAATCCGCCCCCGGTCACCACGGTGTCGCGGCGGGCGTAGGATTCGCCGGTGGCCTGGCGCAGATAGGCGGCATAGGCGGCCTCTTCCGGGCCGACAAAGGGCATGGCCGTCTGGCCGGCCTCGGAAGCCAGGGCCAGTACGCCGCCGCCGGGCAGCGGCGCGAGGCAGGCATGGCCAAGGCCGGTGCCGGCTCCGACCACGGCCTGGACCTTGGCCGGGTCCGGCTCACCGGGCAACACCACCTCGGCCGTGTCCGCGAGCAGCCGGCAGCCGTGGGCCTGGGCCAGGAAATCGTTGACGCAGGCGCTGTTTTCAACGCCGTGCCCGGCCTTCAGGACATCCAGATCCAGCTCCCAGGCGATGTTGGCGAACCGCACCCGACGCCCGACCACCGCCCCAGGCACGGCGAAGACGGCGGCCGCCGCCCGGGACGGGGCAAGATCGAACCCGGCCGCAGGCAAGGCGGCCAGCAGCTCGTCAAAAGACGCCGCCGCCTGGGTGGACAGACGGACCTGGGAAGACAGGGTCAGGCCGCCGTCCGGGGCCAGGAGAAAATGCCCGAAACGGCTGGAGGTGCCGCCGATGTCGGCAGCCAGCAGATGCCGGACGGCAGGGGCGACGTCGGCCATGTCGGTCTCCTTGCAAGCGGTTGGCGTTTGCGGCAGGAAAAAGCCCGCGCCGACGGCAGTGTAGCCGGGGCGCGCAAGGAAACGCAAGCATGGCCGACATCGCAAGCGCCGCCCTGGCCGGGGCGGCCATGGGGCTTTCCGCCGGCTTCGCCCCGGGGCCCCTGCTCTCCCTGGTGCTGTCCCAGACCCTGGCCCACGGCCCCCGCGAGGGCGTCAAGGTGGCCCTGGCTCCCATCCTCACCGACACGCCCATTATCCTGGCCACCTGGCTGCTGCTCTCGCGTCTTACAGGCACGCCGGCGGTCCTTGGCCTCGTCGCCCTGGCCGGGGCGGCGCTGCTGTGCCGCTACGCCTACGACTGCTTCCAGGCCCCGCTGCCCGACGCCGGCGACCCGGCCAAGGCCCCGCGCTCGGTGCTGCGCGGCGTGGCCGCCAACTTTTCCAATCCCCACCCCTACCTGTTCTGGGCCACCGTGGGCGTGCCCTACCTCCTGGAAGCGGGAAAGACCGGCCCAGCCGCCGTGGTCGCCTATCTTGCCGCCTTCTACGTCTGCATCGTCGGAGCCAAGGTTCTGGCCGCCGGATTGGCCGGCCGCTTCCGGCGGTTCTTGTCCAGCCGGGCTTACCGGCTGCTCATGGCCGGGCTTGGGGCTTCGCTGCTCTATTTCGCCTGGGGATTTATCAGGCAGGGACTCTCCCTGCTGGGCCTGGCCGGCTAAACGACCGGGCGGGACATTGTCCTTTGGGGCAATCGCCCGTATCATGCCGCGTTCCCCATTATCGACCATAAAGGAGCCTCCATGGCCGCGCCCTTCACTATCGGCCTTATCCAGATGGCCCCGGCTTCCACCGTGGCCGCTTCCCTCGAAAAAGCCGCCGAGCGCATCGAGGCGGCGGCCAAGGCCGGCGCGCAGGTGATCTGCCTGCCCGAACTGTTTGCCACGCCGTATTTTTGCCGCAACCAGGACCACGACGCCTTTGATCTGGCCGAACCCATCCCCGGCCCGACCACAAACGCCATGGCCGAGGCGGCCAAGGCCCACAACGTCGTTGTGGTGGCCCCGCTTTTCGAACGTCGAGGCCCGGGCTGCTGTCAGAACTCCCTGGCCGTGCTCGGCCCGGACGGCCACCATCTCGGCGTCTACCGCAAAATGCACATCCCCCACGATCCGGGCTTCGAGGAGAAGTTCTACTTCGCCCCCGGCGACCTAGGTTTCAAGACCTTCCAAACGCCCTTTGGCCCCATCGGCACGCTCATCTGCTGGGACCAGTGGTTCCCCGAGGCGGCCCGGGCCACGGCGCTTTTAGGCGCGTCGGTCATCTTCTACCCCACGGCCATCGGCTGGCACCCCTCGGAGAAGGCCGAATACGGCGAGCGCCAGCGCGACAGCTGGATCACCATCCAGCGCAGCCACGCCATCGCCAACGGGCTGTACGTGGCCGCCGTCAACCGGGTCGGCATCGAAGGCTCGGGCGAAGGCTACGGCGAAACCCTGGAATTCTGGGGCTCGTCCTTCGTGGCCGATCCCTCGGGGCAGATCGTCGCCCAGGCCGGCATCGTCACCGAAGACCTCCTGCTGGCCGAGATCGACCCCAAGACCATCGAAACCACCCGCCGCCACTGGCCGTTTCTGCGCGACCGCCGCATCGACGCCTACGGCGGCCTGGGCAAGTTGTATGGCGAGTAGCGTGTAGAGAAGCGAGAAGATCGGGGCGCTGCCCCGAGCCCCGCCGGGGGGATGATCCCCCCGG
>DLGG01000046.1 GCA_002482565.1 Solidesulfovibrio magneticus | reverse complement strand
GCAAGCTGGCCGAAAAGACCATGCACGCCACCAAGGAAGTGGGCGAGGCCATCGCCGGCATCCAGCAGGGCACGCGCAAGAACGTGGACAACGTCGAGCAGGCCGGCCGGCGCATCGACGAGGCCACGAACCTGGCCGGCCAGTCCGGCGAGGCCCTGGCCGCCATCGTGGCCCTGGTCGGCGAAACCACCGATCAGGTCCGCTCCATCGCCACGGCCGCCGAGCAGCAGTCGGCCACCACCGAGGAGATCAACCGCAGCGTAGCGGACATCAGCCGCATCGCCGGCGAGACGGCCATGGCCCTGGAGCGCTCCGACGGCGAACTCTCCGGGCTGGCCGACCAGACAAGGATGCTGCGCGGCCTCATCGACGACATGCAGGGCGGCGCGGCCAAGGCCCTCCCGTCCGGCGCGTCGGGCCGCAAGGCGCTTTCCGGCCGGACGCGCTGAGCTGCTCCCGGACATTGCCCGGAAACAAACGCCCCCCGACGCTTGACCGTCGGGGGGCGTTTTCCTGCCTCCTTGAGGGGAACTCACTTCGAGGTGTGGGCAAAAACGCCGTCCCAGCCGTCCGGCGGCGGATCCTCGGCCAGGGCGGCGCAGCGTTCGGCAAAGACGCCAAAGGCCTTCCACGCGTAGCGCCCGGCCAGGGCCGTGAAGCCTTCGGCCGCCTCGGCGAACCGGCCGGCGGCGTACAGGGCCCGGGCCGCGCCGAAGGCGGCCAGTTCCTCCCGGCGGCGCTCGGCCTCGGCAGCGGAAAAGACGGCAAAAAGGTCCACGGCCTCGTCCTTGCCCTTGACCCGCACCCGGTCAACTTCCACGAAGGCCGCCACACCGGCCAAGGCCGGCGCGTTCTTGGCCTCCTGGTGGAGTTCCCCGGAAATAAGCACCCGCACGTCGTAGTATTTGGTCAGCCCTTCCAGGCGCGAGGCCAGGTTCACGGCGTCGCCGATGACGGTGTAGTCGAAAAGATCCTCGGAGCCGAAGTTGCCGACCCGGGCCTTTCCCCGGTGCAGGCCCACGCCTGCGGCGATGGCGAGGCCGTAGTCGTGGGCAAAGGCGACGTTGAGGGCGTCCAGGCGTTGCCCCATTTCCAGGGCGGCGGCCACGGCCTGGGCCGGGTGGTCGGGAACGTCCACCGGCGCGTTCCAAAAGGCCATGAGCGCGTCGCCGATGAATTTGTCCATGGTGCCCAGGCGTTCCATGATGATGCGGGTGAGCGGCGTGAAATAGCGGTTGAGCAGTTCCGAAACCTGGGTCGGGGTCAGGCGCTCGGACAAGGAAGTGAAGCCGCGCACGTCGGAGAACAGCACGGTGACGTCGCGCTCCACGCCGGTCAGGCGCAGGTCCTCGGGCCGGGCCACGATGCGGGCCACCACGGCCGGGGCCACGTAGCGCGAAAACGCTCCGTGCAGGAAGCGCTTTTGCCGCTCCTCGCGCCAGAACTTGAGAAAGGTGAGCAGGGTGAAATTGAGGATAAGGACCAACAGGGGAAACAGCGGCGACACGTACAGGCCGGTGCGGCCAAGCAGCTCCGCCGCGCCGTACCAGCCGCCGGCTGCCAGGGCGGCAAAGGGGATCAGGAGCGTGGCGGCCGGGGCGTAGGCCAAAAGGGCGGCCGACAGCAGGCCCATGACCGCCGTGGCCGAGAGTTCCACGGCCACGGCCCAGTCCGGCTGGGACAGAAAGTCGCCGGAAACGATCATGTCGGCGATGGTGGCGTGGACCTCGACCCCGGGCATGGCCCGGTCCATGGGCGTGGCCCGCAGATCGCGCAGGGCGGCGGCCGAGGCCCCGACAAAGGCGATGCGGCCCTTGATCTCCCCGGGATCGACGCGCCCGGCCAGGACGTCGGCGGCGCTCAAGTGAGGAAACGTGCCGCCCGGCCCCCGGTAGTTGACCAGCACCCGGCCGCCGGCGTCCAGGGGAATGACCCGCCGGCCCAGGCTCTCGCTCCCCAGGGTCAGGGATTCGATGCCGCCCGAAGTGACGCGCAGCACGGCGTTTTTGACGCCGTAGGCCTCCATGACCGTGGCCAGGGCCAGGCTCGGGGTCAGCCGGCCCAGGTGCTCCAGCACCAGGGGGCTGCGGCGCACGATGTTGTCGCGGTCGGGCAGGGTGTTGATGAAGCCGGCGGCCGGGGCGGCCTTGGCCAGCACGGGCAGCGGACAGACCATGCGCCGCGATTCCGGCAGACAGGCGTCGAGCGGCATGGCGTCCGGGGTCTTGGCCATGGACAGCCGGGCCGGCGGCAAGGGGCAGGCCCCTTCGGACGCCTGTCCGGCCGGGCCGCCGACATGACCCGGCTGGCCGAAGTCCTGGTAGTAGCCCAGGACAAACGGCCCGGAGCGCAGCATGTCGGCCAGCACCCGGTCGTAGTCGCTTAAGGCGTCGGGCAGGCCGGTGACGGCCGCGTCCAGGTGCAGGTCGCGGCGCAACTGGCCGATGACGGCGCTGGGGCTGGCCCGGTCGGGCTCGGCGAAGACGATGTCCAGGCCCACGGCGGCGATGCCGGCGTTTCGCAGCCGCCCGAGCAGCAGGGCCACCCGGTAGCGCGGCCAGGGCCACTGGCCGTGTTCGGCCAGGCTGGCCTCGTCGATGTCCACGACGATGGGCAGGCCGCTTCGGACCGTCGGCCGCTCCCGGGTGAGCATGGCGTCGTAAAGTTTGCCGTCCTGGAATTCCAGCCAGACCGGCCGGGCCAGGTACAAGCCGATGACGGCGGCGGTCACGGCCAGGCCGGCCAGGAGCAGCTCGGCCCGGGAACCCAGGGCGCGCCAGACCCCGGCCAGGAAGCCCAGGGGTCTGGCGGCCAGGGATGCCAAGGCCATGCCGCCGTGTGGTTTCGCCATGGGCTCGGCCTATTGGGCCGGGGTCTGGCCCAGGGGCACGTCCAGGGACATGGCCTTGCTCTTGGAGCCGGAGTTGCGGATCATGCTGCCGGCGGGCGGGTCGGCCAGATCGTCCACGGGCGAACCCCGGCCGATGACCTCGATGATGTTCTGGCCCTTGTAGACGAGAAGGTTGCCGAGGATGTCGTGGACCTTTCTGGCGTCGATCTCCAGCTTGACGAAGGCGTTGCCGCTTTCGTCCCAGCCCCAGCCCCGGTTGGGGCTGCGCAGGTCGATGTCGGGGATGTAGGCCCCGAAAATGGCGGCGCAGACCTTTGAGCGGTTGACGTCCTTGGTGAGCACGAAGTTTTCGGCGGTGCTGGCGCTGTAGATCTTTTCGCCGATCATGACCTGGGCCAGCTCGTCGTAGGCGTTGATCTGGGCGGCTCGCAGGGCCATGAGCGCCGGCCGGGCCGCCTCGGAGGTGGTGCCGAAGCCGAAGTTTTCCACGCGCACGTTTTTAAAGCGGTGCAGTTCGCCAAGGACGTTGATGATGGTCCCAAGCTCGATGTGGCCAAAGGCCAGGGCGATGTCCTTGTCTTTGTCGTAGATCATCTTGTCCACGATCACGCCCTTCATCACCGCGGCGGCCTTGGTGTCCTCGCGCAGGCTGGGGTCTTCGGTGAGGCCGAATTTCCCTTCGCTTTTGACCTTGAAGCCGATGACCGACTCCATGAGTTTGCGCTTGAGGTCCTGGGTGGCCATCTTTTCGGACATGAGCTGCCGGTTGCCGGCGGCCAGGGCCAGGCCGGCCATGAGCAGGATAAGGACGGGAAGGAAAAAGAGGGTCTTTCGCATGGCGGACTCCTTGTCGTGCGCGGGGCGGCCGGGGTGATCCCGGACCGGGCGTCCTTGCCCGGCGAGACGCGGACGCCTCCCGGCGGGTTGCCGGCTGGCGGCGCTTGCGCCGGCCGGAGCGTCTCCTTGCCGGTACGAAAGCAAGAGACATGCCTGTTTGTCGTTGGGCGCGGCAGGGGGGCCGCGCCGGCTCACCAGCCCAGGGCCTTCAGGATTTTGTCCATGAGCGATGGTTCTTCCTCGGCGGGCGCGGCAGGCTGCGCTCCGGCCTTGTCGGCCGTGCCTGGGTCAACGGCCGGCCCGCCGTCGGCCGGGGGGACGAGCTTGCCGTCCTTGACGGTCAGCGTGCCCTGGACCGCCGCGCCCATGGGCACGTCGAGGGTTTGCAGCCGCACCGACAGCCCCGGGTCGCGGGGGGCGAAGGCGGCGTCCATGGCCTGGCTGGCGGCCGGGCCTTCCACCCGTTTGCCAGGCGGCGCGCCGGCCGGAACCACGCTGACCTCGTCCACGGCCAGGAGCAGCCCCCCGGGCGCGGCCGGATCGGGTTTGACCCGGGCGGTGTAGCGCACGGTCCCGTTTTGGGGCAGGCGCTGCTGACTGGCCAGATGATCGGCGATTTTTCGGGAAAGTTCCTGCCGCCGGGCCTTCCAGGCTTCCATGAGGGCGTCGTTGCCGGCCTGGGCCGGCAGGGTCGCCAGGATGGCCATGGCGGCCATGAGCAGGCCGGCGAGGCTCGGGGCGAAGCGCGAAGGCATGGGACACTCCTTGCCGTTGGCGAAGGCTGGTTGGCGTCGCGTCCGGCCGGCGGCCGGACGCGACGGGTTGTTTTTTTGGGGAAGGCGCGATGTTAGAAGTCGGACGGGTCAATGGCCCGGCCGCCGCCGGTGAAGCTCTTTTCCACCTTGGGCCTGGGCGCGGGCGCGGCCTTGGGGCGACAGCGGCTCTGGGCGTCGGCCAGCCCTTGGCGGGCCAGGGCGTAGCTGGGGTCCAGGGCCAGGGCGCGCTGGTAATGGGCCTTGGCGGCCGGGCAGTCGCCGTCAAGCAGGGCCAGGTTGCCGAGGTAGAAGTAGGCCTGGGGGTTGGTGGAACCCAGGGCGGCGGCCTGGGCCAGCTCCTGGCGGGCCACCAGCTGGTTGCCGGTGTCGTAGCTCAGGATGCCCAGTCCCTCGTGCAGGCGGGCATAGCCCGGGGCCACGGCCAGTCCGGCCCGGTAGGCGGCGTCGGCCCGGCCGGTCTGGCCCAGGCGGACGTAGCTCTGGCCAAGATACCAGTAGGCGTCGGCCATGCCCGGGGCCATGCGCACGGCGGCGTCGAACTGGGCGGCGGCGTTGTTGTAGTCGCCCATGGTGAAAGCCCGCACGCCGGCGTCGTAGTAATCCTGGGCCGAGGCCTGGGGCGCGGCCACCACCACGGTCTGCTGGGGCTGGCAGGCGGCCAGGCCCATAAGCAGCACGGCGGCGGCCAGGACGGTCATGAGATGTTTGGCCATGACGGCTCTCCTTGGGTTCGGGCGTTGGCTACTTGAGCTTGTCCATGTCGGCCACGGCCTTCTGGACCAGGCGCTGGGACATGGTGTCCAGGGTCATGACGCGGGTTTCGGACTGGGACACGCCAAGCGCGCCGCCGCCCTTGGAGTTGATTTCCATCTTGTCCTCGATGTAGCCGGTGGCTTTCTGCTCGCCGGTGTTGGCGTCGAGGATCTTGTAGCGCAGGCCCACGATCCACACGGCGGCGGCCTCGTTGGCGTGGATGGAGCTGGCCGTGGCGTCGGCGGCGTAGCCGCCCGCGCCGCCGATGGCCGAGCCGGCGATGGCCCCGATCCAGCGGCCGTCGAAGCTCTTTTTCACTTCCGAGACGGGCTCGGCCTTGAGGATGTCGAAGCGCACCAGCCAGTTGGTGGCCTTGAACTTGCCTTTCTTGAATTTTTTCAGTTGGGTGGCGTCGCCGAGGTTGGCCGCGACCTCGATTTCCTTGAGCATGGGTCCCAGGTCGGAGCGCTCAAGGACCTGGTAATGGGCTTTCCCCAGCTCCAGTTCGGCGTAGTCGGCGATGTTGTTGCTGGTCACTTTCTGGGTGTAGGTGGCGTTGGCGCTTTTGATCTCGCCGGGGATGACCACCAGCATGGGACCGGGTTTGTCGCTGTAGGTGATGGGCTGGTACATGGCCTGGTCGGCCGCCTCGTTGGCCTGCTTCGAGGCCGAGCCGCCGGTGACGCAGCCGGTGAGGCCAACCGTCGCCAAAAGGGCCAAAACGCCGAGAACAGAAAACCGCATGATGCTCCTCCGTGTGGGGTTGGGGGTTGGGGACGCCAGTCGGTTTGCCGGAACAGCGCGCACCGGTTAGAAATTTTTGACCGCATCCAGCGGCTTGGCCGGGGCCTGTTCGCCGGAGAGGATCTTGGCCGCGTCGGGCACCACCTCGGCCACCTTTTTGGCCGTTTCCTCGGACTTGACCAGTTCGCGCAGCCGCTCGGGCGGGGCCTGGACCAGGGCGGCCGGCACGGCCTGGCCCAGGCGCTCCATGACGGCCGGGGCGGCGAGCGGCGAGGCAAAGGCCAGCTTCACCACGTCGCCGTGGGCCGATTCCAGGCTAAACGCCCCCTGGCCCATCTTCTGGTTCAGCGGGGCCAGGATGGCCTTTTGCAGGAACTCGCCGAAGTTGCCGCGCGTGCCGACGAATTCCACTTCAAAAAGCGACGTGCCCGATTTGTCGAACTCCCGGAAATCCACGTTGAGCACCGGGCGCAGGCCGATAAATTCCTTTTTGACCAGCTGGCCGGCGTCGTAGCTCGGCAGGCCGGCGATCTGGATCTGGTAGGTCTTGGCCGGGGCCTGCAAATGGTCGGCGAAGAACTCCTTGGAGAATTCGCCGCCGATGATGCGGCCGACTTCCTCCAGGGCCTGGTCCTCGTCGGCCCAGCTCTGCTTCTGGGGCACCTTGCTGTTGTAGTAGATTTCCTCGCCGGTGTGGTTGTCCACGCACTTGATGGTCAGCGAAGTGAGCACGTACTTGGTGACGGTGAGCCCCGAGGCCGGCAGCTTGGCGCTGACGGTCTTGAACTTGGCTTCGCCGGAGATGGCGAAATCGGCGGCCTTGGCCCCCTTGCCGTCGGACGGGCGGCCGTCGTCGGACCAGATGCGGTAGCCAAAGCTCTTGATGCGTTCCTTGATGATGTTCTCGGCAACCGGCGAACGCTCGGCCACCACGTCCGGGCCGCGCGCCGCGTCGCGCACGAAGACCGTGGCCGAGATGCGCGGATTGCCCTGTTCCTTGAGCGCCGCCATGCGCTCGTCGCGGCTCATTTCCTTGAGCGCGTCTTCCACGCTGCCGACGTACACCTCGGCCTTCATGAGTAGATGGGCGAACCCGTCCTCGCCGACCCAGGGGTCGGATTCCTTGATGATCTTTTTGATGATGCCCTGGGAGCGGGAGAATATCCGGTCTTTTATCACGGCGTAGTTCTCGACCAGGGTGGAGGACTCGACGTAGGCCCCCACGGCTTTTTCCAAAATCTGGTTCTTGGCGTCAGCCCGCAGGGCGTCCAGGAGCAGGCCCTTGTCCCGGGCGTAGGCCTCGCCGGCCGGGTCGGCCAGACCCTCGGCCGTGACGATGATGGTTTTTTCCGGTCCCGGGGCCTCGGGCTTGGGGGCGGCCGGCGCGTCCTTGGTTTTGGCGGCGGCCGGCAGGGCCAGGCACAGGGCCAGGGTCAGGATCACGAGGAGGGAAAAGCGTTTCATGGGGCGTCCCGTGGGTTGGGGTTGGCGTCGCGACGGCATGGCCTGGAAGACGGGCGCTACTTGCCGGCCTGGGCGCAAAAATCTCGGTAGAGGTTGGCCACGGCCACGGCCCCCTCGTCCTCGATGACGGACAGGGCCGCGCCGACCACGTCCTGGCCGGCCCAGGATTCGGCCGACATCTTCTGGCTGGACAGCACCCGGCCCCGGGCGTCGGTCAGGGTCATCATGATGGTGACGGCCACTTCGTTGGCGTTGACCATGAGGTTCTTGCCGGCCCGGCCGCTGATGACGCCCCGGATGAAGAAATCCGCGCCGATGCGGCCCGAGGCGGCCAGGGCGGCGTCGGGGTCGTTGTTCAAGATGGCCAGGCGTTCGGCGGCGGCGATCTGGGCGTTGATCTGGCCTTGGGTGATCGTATTGAGCCCAAGCTGCTGGAGCTGCTGGTTGACGGCGTCGAAAAGCACGCCCGAACCGCCCAGGGACAGCTTGCCGCCGGTGCGCTCGGCCAACAGCAGGGCGATGCGCTTGCCCTTGATGCTCTGGCGGCAGGGGGCGGACAAGGCGGCGTTTACGGTGGCCCGTTTGGCGGCGGCCGCCTGGGAGCCCTTGGACTCCTCCTCGGAAAAGGAAAAGGCCCGGGCCGGGACGGCAGGAGCGAGCACAAGGAGCGCTAAGGCGAAAACGAACAGTCGGCGCATGGTGAAGTCCCTTTGCGCGGAGGGCCGCGTTGGGGTTTGACGGAAAATAATCCGCTTTGGTCCAAGTATCCGCCTGTGAAACGGATAGCACAACATATGCCGCCAAGGCCAGGGGGACGGCGCATTTGTCGCTGCCTTGCCCCGCGTCCGCTTCAGGCCGGCCCTGGCCGGACCTGGGGCCGTTTCACTGCGCGGCGCGCGGCCCGGCACGGTTGGAAATGCCGTTTTCGGACAGGAGAGAAGACTGCCGACATTTCCTGAAATCGTTGTCCAGCCGTTGCGTGGGTGGCCAGCGCTCGTCAGACGAACCCCTTGGCCCGTCATGGCGCGGTTATCGGCCGGCCGGAGCGGACCGCATCATGGACGCAGCATGGCGTCTGCGCCGGCCGGCGTCAATACTGCGCCGCCGGCCGGCGCGTCTCCTGGCTTGGAGAATGTCAGGATAGTGTATATGGAAACTTGCTGTGTGCAAAGCATCGGACCATTGCGGTCAACAAAAGGCGTGGAGACGGGGAGTTTGGGGTCTCGTCCAGAATACTCCGTGGACTTGTGCTTGATACGTATTGGCGTTTGTGGCCGAACGCCTGGGAGAATCGCGGCAGCCGCTAGTTTCGGCCTGGAAAAGGCAAGGCATAGCTTGCAGCGCCGTGGAGTTGTAAAGCACAGCCGTCGGCATTGCGGCGTAGAAAAACCGGCAAGCCTCCGTCGCAATGGCTCTGGGGCAGCGTATTGCTTGGGTTTGAGGCGCACGTTCCTGAAGACCGCGCCGCGACCAAGCCGCAGCAACCGCGCCGGCCTGCTTGCCCGCCGATGCCCGTTCCCCACTTTCCCCATTGCAGGGGTCCGGGGGGATCATCCCCCTGGCCGCCGGGGCACTCTTATTCTCGTCCCCATTAACTCCCGCCGCCGACGAAGCCGCCACGGCCGGGGCGGGGGTCGAAGGGCGCGGGGGTGGGCGGGATGGTGGCGAATTCCGCTTTTTCCTGGTCGGTAAGCGCCCGCACCGAGCCGGGGAGCTTGGGCCGCAGGAACACGGCCTGGTCGGGCTTGGTCAGCACGGTTTTGAGGCCATGCTGGTCCACCACCACCTGGCTTTGCTTGGTGGCGCGCAGGGCGTGGAGTTCATCCTTGACCGTCTCGGTTTTCACGCCTTTGACGGTTTTCACTTCGGTCACGATCTTGTGGTCCAGGGTGGTGCCCCGGATGCCGATGACGGCCAGGGGCGATTCCAGGCGCAGGCGGGCCGGATCGTTTTGCACGACCTTGCCCGAGACGTAGCGGAACATGCCCTTGGCCATGCGGATGGCTTGTTTGGAGGCGTCGAGATTGGCCGGATCGTACACGAAGTCGGCCAGGAGCACCCGGCTGTCCGGGCCGATGTCCAGGGTGGAGCCGTCGGCGAAGGTGACGCGGCCTTTGTCTTCGGGGCCGGTGGCCAGGTCGTCCTCGGCATAGACCGGATTGCCCTGGGCCAGGGCGCGTTCGGGGTCGGCCCCGCGCTTGGCCCGGATTTGGCCCTTGGCCTCGGTGAGTTCGCCGGCCTTGGGCGGGCCGGCGTCGGCGGCGGGCGGCGAAGCCGGGGCGTCGGCCGAAACCGGTGCGGTCGGGGCGGCCGGCGTGTCTGTCGGCGTATTGGCCGGCGCAGTGGCGGGAGCCGTAGCGACCGGCGCTTGCTGGGTCGGGGCGTCATCGGCCCGAGCGCGGGCCGGGGTCAGGAGCAGGCAGCCAAGAAGAACGGCCAGGGCCGGGAGGAGCGTGCTGGTTCGGGGCATGTCGGGTATCCTCATATGGGGAGTGGCCGCGCCGCGAGGCACGACCCGGCGACGGTCGAGCATTTTTCACACCAATTTCCCGCGAAACACAAGACTCGCCACACCCGCCGCGCCGCCCCCCCTTTCCCCCATTTGGGGGGTCCGGGGGCCTCAGGCCCCCGGCCGCCGGAGGCGCTCTTCCTCTTCGTCCCTCTCCCTAATCCCGTCGAATGCCCAGTTCGCGCACCAGATGGCGCAGGGTACGGGGGCTGATGTCGAGGATTTCGGCGGTGCGGGCCTTGTCGCCGCCGCTTGCGGCAAAGGCCCGCAGGATGGCCTGGGTCTTGGCCTGGCGCACGGCTTCTTCCAGGGTGACGGGAGCATCGGAGTGGGCGCCGCGCGGGGCGACCTCGCCGCCAAGGCGCATGTCCTCGGGCAGATCGGCCGCGTCGATGGCTCCTTCGCGGCACAGAAGCGCCAGGCGCTCGATCAAGTTTTTGAGTTCGCGGACGTTGCCGGGCCAGTCGTGGGCGGTCAGTTCGGCGAGCGCCGCCTCGGTGAAGCGCAGGCCGGGCTTGTGGTAGCGTTGGCGGTAGATGGACAGGAAATATTCGGCCAGATAGGCGATGTCGCCGCTGCGTTGCCTAAGCGGCGGCAGGACCAGGGGCACGACGTTTAGGCGGTAGTACAGATCGGCCCGAAACGTGCCCTGGCGCACCATTTCGGGCAGGGCGCGGTTGGTGGCGGCCACGATGCGGGCGGCGAACCGGATCTGTTTTTCGCCGCCGAGCCGCCGAAAGGCCCGTTCTTCGAGCACTCGCAGGAAATCCACCTGGTTGATGCCGGGTATCTCCCCCACCTCGTCGAGAAACAGCGTGCCGTCGCCGGCCATTTCGAAGATGCCGCGCTGGGCCTTGGCCGCGCCGGTGAACGCCCCGGCTTCGTGGCCGAAGAACTTGTCGGCGAACAGTTCGCCCTTGAGCACGCCGCAGTTGACCGGAACAAAGGGTTTTTTGCGCCGCCGGCTGAGGTTGTGGATGCACTGGGCCAGCAGTTCCTTGCCGGTGCCGGTTTCGCCGGAGATGAGCACGCAGGCGTCGGACGGGGCGATCTGGGTGGCGAGGTCGTAGACGGCCTGCATTTCGGCGGAACAAAAGAGGAATTCGGCCTCGGGCAGGGGCTGGCCGGCGGCGACGGGATCGTCGGCGTCGAGCGGCAAGAATTTGCCGCCAAGTAACATGCTGGAATCGATCATGTTTTCTTGCCGCCGTCAGGACGTTGCCAACAGGGTGGAGCAGGGGTTCGGCCGGAGAATGCGCTAATGGCCGAAAAATGACAACGGCAAAAATTTGCCGCCAGGCGGCGAATGTTTGCCGTTTGTTGCCGCTGGAAAATATTTAACACACTGATTTTACTACTAATTCGAAAAGGCACAATCCTTGATAAGAAAGGGGGCAACAAACGGTTCGCCAGGCAACGGCGGACCCTGGCCACGGACCGTCCCGGAGCCGACGGCGCGGCGACACCACTTCACCCGGAAAAGGAGAACGAGAGGATCATGAAACGGCAAATTTTCTTCAAAGCGGGCCTGCCGGTCCTCGCGGCCGCCCTGCTCGTCGCGGTCTACGCCCTGGCGGCCCAGAACGACGCGGTCGTGGCCGACGCCCTCAATCAGGCCGGCGCGTCCGGTCCGTGGTGGATGTGGCCGCTTATCCTGCTGTTTTTCTGCTTCATCCTGGGCATCATCGCGGTTCTGGCCGGTGTTGGTGGCGGCGTGCTCTACGTGCCCCTGGTCAGCGGCTTTTTCCCCTTCCATCTCGACTTCGTGCGCGGCGCGGGCCTGATGGTGGCCCTGGCCGGCGCGCTGGCCGCCGGACCTGGTCTGCTCAAGCGCAACCTGGCCTCGCTGCGCCTGGCCTTGCCGGTGGCGCTTATCGCCTCATCCTGCGCCATCGTCGGGGCCATGATCGGCCTGGCCCTGCCGACCAACGTCGTGCAGATCGCGCTTGGCAGCACGATTTTGTTCATCGCCATCCTCATCCTCAAGTCGAAGAACGTGGCCGTGCCTGAAGTGAAAAATCCCGATGCCCTGGGCATCGCGCTGGGCATGAACGGCGTCTACCACGACGCCTCCACGGGCAAGGACTACGCCTGGAAGACCCACCGCACCCTGCCGGGCCTGCTCATGTTCATCATCATCGGCGTCATGGCCGGCATGTTCGGCCTGGGCGCGGGCTGGGCCAACGTCCCGGTGCTCAACCTCATGATGGGCGTGCCGCTCAAGGTCGCCGTGGGCACCTCGAAGTTCCTGCTCTCCATCACCGACACCTCGGCCGCCTGGGTCTACCTGAACCAGGGCTGCGTCATTCCGCTCATGGCCATTCCCTCCATCGTCGGCCTCATGTTCGGCTCCTTTGTCGGCGTGCGTCTTTTAGCCAAGGCCAAGCCCAAGTTCATCCGCTACATGGTCATCGGCGTGCTGCTCTTCTCCGGGGCCAAGGCGCTCCTCAAGGGCCTGGGCATCGGCTGATCGGCCGCCGCGTCCACCAGATCGACCGTTACCGACACGCACACGCGAGATACGGAGAAGAAAAATGACCACCGATACGACCCAGACCCCTCCCGAGCAGATCGTCTACTCCAACATGCTTTTCTACGGCTGCTGGGGTTCCCTGGCGCTCATGGCCGTCACCTACCTGCTGTACGTGCTTGGCGTGCTCACGCCCCACGTGCCGCTGGACACCGTGACCCAGTTGTGGTCCCAGCCGGTCAAGACCTACCTGACCCAGGGCAATGTGCCCACCGGTTGGGGCTGGTTCAAGCTCATCGGCCAGGGCGACTTCATCAACTTCACCGGCATCGTGCTTTTGGCCGGCATGACCATCCTGTGCTACATTCCCCTGGTCGGGGCCTACTTCAAGAAAAAGGAGCCGATCTTCGCCGTCATCGCCATCCTGGAGATCGTGGTCCTGCTCGTGGCCGCTTCCGGCCTCGTGGCCAGCGGCGGGCACTAGGCGGCAAACTCCCTTCCATGCGCCCGGCGGTTCGACTACAAGTGAAGGCATCACGGGCGCGGATCGCCGCGGCATGGAGGAGGGAGCGTGACAGCGACGGACAAGGCGGATCTGATTGCCGCAGGGATGGTTGACCTGCCGGGGCTCCTGGACGCCCTGCCCATGGGGGCGGCGGTGTACGACGGGGACGGCAAGGTGGTGCACCTAAACCTCCTGCTGCAACGGTTGACGGGTTTCACGCTGGACGAGGCTCGGGGGCTTCCCTGCCGGCACGTGCTGCGCACGGCCACCTGCGGAAGGGATTGCCCCCACCTGCGCCAGGGCGGCTGCGAGCAGTCGCTTATAACCGACATCGTCAACCGGGGACGGCGAAGGATACCGGTGCGGCTGCACACCAGATGCGTGCCCGACCGGGACGGCAACACCCTGTACCGCATGGACTTCGTGGAAGAACTGGTCGAGCAGGGAGCGGACGGCATGGCGACGCGGAAATCCGGAAAAGGGGCGCTGATCGGCAAGAGCGCGGCCATGGAGCACATCCTGGTCACGTTGCCGGAGTTCGCCCGTTCCGACCGGCCCGTGCTCCTCGTCGGCGAGACCGGCACGGGCAAGGACCTCATCGCCGAGTGCGTCCATGAAACGTCGCTGCGGGCCAAACGGCCGTTTTTGCGCATGAACCTTGGGTTCATGCCGGCCGATCTGCTGGAAGCCGAACTCTTCGGCCGGGCCGCCCAGGAAGGGGCGGGGCTGGAGGAGATTCGCGGCCGGTTCGCCGAGGCGGCCGGGGGCAGCATCTTTTTTCCCGAGCTGTCCGACGCGCCCTTGTCCTTGCAAAAAAAGCTGGCCGCCTTTCTGGAGACCGGGGCCGTCGTGCCTCTTGGAGCCACGACTCCCCAACCCATCGACGTGCGCCTGCTCTTCGCCACCCAGCGCAACCCCGACGAGCTGGCCGACAAGGGCCTGCTCGACCCGGGCTTTTACAACCATTTAAGCGCCATGCGCCTGGACCTGCCGCCCCTTCGGGAGCGCGGCGAGGACCTGCCCTTCCTTTTGGCCTATTTCGCCGAGCGCTTCGCCGAACGCTTCAAGAAAAACGTCCGGGGCTTTTCCCCGGAAGCCATGAGCGTTCTGGCCGAATATCCCTATCCCGGAAATGTCCGCGAACTGCGCAACATCGTCGAATACGCGGTCATGACCGCCAAATCGCCGCTGATCGTGCCGGCCAACCTGCCGGTCTACGTGCCTGTCGCGCCCGCCGCCGCGGCAGCCGTTCCCCCTGGTCGGGGACCGGCCCCGGATGCGCCGAAAAAACCGGCCCGAGGCAAAAAAGACCCGGCCGGCAAAGGGAGCGGATCATGACCGGACATCGCGCGCTTATCGCCATTCGCGGCAATGAGGTGGCCTGGCGGTTCGACCGCACGGCCGAGGCCCTGGTCTGCGACATCGCCGAGGACGGGACCGTGCGGTCGCGCTCGGAAATCATTTTCGCCCGCCAGTCCCCCGAGGACCTGTGCGACTACGTCCTGGCCCACGGCATCGACACCGTGGTGGCCGGGGCCGTGGAAGAGGAATACTACCACTATCTGCGCTACAAGCGCGTCGACGTCATCGACAACGTGGCCGGCGAGATCGAGCCGGCCCTGGCCCGCCTGGCTTCGGGACGGCTGGCCTCGGGCGACATCCTTTTCCCCGGGAAGGAGGGCTAGGCCATGTTCGGCGACGCCATCAAACGCCAGCTCTCGGGCCTGGGCGGCTCCGACGCCGTCGTGCCCCCGGGCATGTACCGCACCCTGCGCCGCAAGATCACGGCGCTGATGCTCCTGACCGCCGCCATCCCCCTGGCCATCATGGCCTGGCTCAACTACCACGAGTACCAAAAGGCCCTGTCCCGGGAGATCCAGAATCCCCTGCGGGTCATCGTCAACAAGTCCAAGAACTCCTTCGAACTCTTCCTGGCCGAGCGCACCTCGGCCGTGGGATTCATTGCCCAGGCCTATTCCTTCAAGGAGCTGGCCGACGAGAAGGACCTGGCCCGCATCCTCAAGATTCTCCAGACCGAGTATGTCGGCTTCGTGGACATTGGGCTGATCAACGACAAGGGCGAGCTGGTCAACTACGTCGGCCCCTACAACCTCAAGGGCCACAACTACGCCGAGCAGACCTGGTTCAATCAGGTGCGCATCAAGGGACGCTACATTTCGGACGTCTTCATGGGCTTCCGCAAGTTCCCCCACGTCATCGTGGCCGTGCGCCACAGCCTGGACTCGGGCGAGTCGTTTATCGTGCGGGCCACGCTGGACACCCACCAGTTCGACAAGATCATCAGCTCCATGGGCCTGGAGCCGGGGTCCGATGCGTTTCTCTTAAACCGCGCCGGCATCCTCCAGACCGATTCCCAGCGCTTCGGCAAGGTCCTGGACCAGTTCTCCCTGCCCATGCCGCCGCCGGCCTCGGAAGCCGCCGTGCTCCAGCAGCAGGACGGCGAGGGCAACGACGTCTTTTTCGCCTACGCCTACTTCCCGGACAGCGACTTCGTCCTGGCCGCCATCAAGCCCAAGGCCCAGATGCTGCGCACCTGGTACACCGTGCGCGGCGATCTGGTCTTTATTTTCGGGGCTGGGGTGCTGGCCGTGTTTTTGGCTTCCTACAAGATCACCGACCAGCTCCTGCGCCGGATGCGCGAGGCCGAGGAGGCCCGGGAACTGGCGCTTCGCCAGGTGGAGCACAGCCAAAAGCTCTCCAGCATCGGCCGGCTGGCCGCCGGCGTGGCCCACGAGATCAACAACCCCTTGGCCGTCATCAACGAAAAGACCGGGCTCATGCGCGACCTCATCGGGCTTCGCGACGATTTTCCGGACAAGGAGCGCTTCCTGCTGCTCATTGATTCCGTGCTCAAGACCGTCATGCGCTGCCGCGACATCACCCGGCGGATGCTCGGCTTCGCCCGCCGCCTGGACGTCACCCTGGAAGAGATCAACATCAACGACGTCATCACCGAGACCAGCGGTTTCCTCAACCAGGAGGCCCTGCACCGCAAGATCGACCTGACCCTTGACCTCGACGCCGACGTGACGGGCATCGTGTCCGACCGGGGCCAGCTCCAGCAGGTGTTCCTCAACATCTTAAACAACGCCCTGGCCGCCGTGCCCGACGGCGGGCACATCGCGATTCGCACCGTGGGCGACGCCGAAGGGGTCAGCGTCATTGTCCGCGACGACGGTTGCGGCATGAGCAAGGACACCATGGCCTGCATCTTCGAGCCGTTTTTCACCACCAAAAAGACCAAGGGCACCGGTCTGGGCCTGTCCATCACCTACGGCATCGTCAAGCGCCTGGGCGGCGAGATCGGCGTGGAGAGCGAGCTGGACAAAGGGACCGCGTTCACCCTGCGTTTTCCCAAACATCCCAAACACGAGGCCTAGCCATCATGCGCATGGAAGACGTCAATATACTGCTTGTGGACGATGAACGGGAATTTACCGCCACCCTGGCCGAACGCATGGAACTGCGCGGACTCACCGTGCGCTGCGTCTATTCCGGCGAGGAAGCGCTCAAGGAAATCGCCGCCGACAAACCCGACGTGGTGGTCATGGACGTCATGATGCCGGGACTCAAGGGCCTGGACATCCTGCGCCACATCAAGGCCACCAACCCGGAGATCCAGGTGATCCTCTTGACCGGCCAGGCCGGCACCCGCGACGGCATGGAAGGCATGAAGCTCGGAGCCTTCGATTACCTGCTCAAGCCCCTGGAGCTCGACGCGCTTTTAGGCAAGATCGCCGAGGCCGCCGCTATCGGAGGCAAGGCGTAATGGACGCGTCCAAGGCCCCAAGCGCCGACGGCCGGCTGCTCGGCACGCTGACAGCCGCCGCCTGCCATGACCTCATGAACGTCTTTGCCACGTTCAACCAGGCCCTTGGCCTCATGGACGACTGCCTGGCCGCCGACGCCAAAACCACGCGCCGCACCTTCGGCATCAAGGGCGGGTTCGCCTACCGCGAGCGCTTCGTGGAACTCACCACCATGTTGCGCGGCCAGCTGGCCCGGGCCGTGGGGCTGACCGAAGCCCTGGCCCTGGCCGCCCACAGCGTGGACGGGCAGGGGCGCGCGGTGGCGCCGCCCGAGGCCCTGGCCGCCCTTGTCGCCCTGGCCGAGCGGCTGCTCAAGCGCCGCAAGATCACGGCCGTGGTCGCCCCCAGCGCCGAGGCCGACCCGTGCTGGCCGACCCTTCGCCGGGCCGACTATCTGGGGCCGGTCCTGGAGACGATCCTGGCCTGCCTGCCCCATTTGCCCATGGGCGGGAAAATTTGTCTGTCCTGCCGGCCGGACGGGGACGCCCTGGCCGTGACCCTGGCCCCCGGGGAAGGGGAGCTCCCCGACGAAGCCCTGGCCGCCGGCCTCTACGCCGCCCGGGCCGCCGGGGCCGATGTCGCGCCCGGCAAGACATTGACCCTGGTTTTTCGGGAATCGCCCACGACACAACCGGCTTCGTGCCCGCCCCAAGCGGACGGGGCCTCATAACAGGAGACTGCCATGAAAAAGATCAAGCTGCTGCTGGTTGACGACGAGGAAAACTTCGTCAACACCCTGTCCGAGCGCCTGAAAATGCGCGACGTGCCGTCCCGGGTGGTCTACTCCGGCGAGGAAGCCCTGGAGGCCGTGGCCTCGGACGAACCCGACGTCGTGGTGCTCGACCTGCGCATGCCCGGCATCGACGGCATGGAAGTGCTGCGCAAGGTCCGGGCGGCCAAACCCGACGTGCGCATCATCATCCTCACCGGCCACGGCACCGACGCCACCGAAGAGGAAGCCAAGAAGCTCGGCGCCTTCCACTACCACAAAAAGCCGGTGGAGATCGACGAACTGCTCGGCACCGTCAAAAAGGCCTACCGCGAGAAGATGGAAGACGCCATGGTGGCGGCCACCTTCGCCCAGGCCGGCGCGTTCGAGGAAGCCCAGCAGATCATGGACGAGGACAAGAAATAACCGGGCCGGGACGCCTGCCGCCCGACCGCCGTCCGGCGCGGTCGGGCCGGGCGGGAGCGGGCCTTGGCCCGGGAGGGGCGCATGCCGATATCCGTCCTGCTCGTTGACGACGAGCCGCTGTACGCCTCGCTTTTGGCGCAGCGGCTCTCGGGCCGCGACTTCATCGTCGCCGTCGCCGCCGACGGGGACGAGGCCCTGGCCTCGGCCGCCGAAACCCCGCCGGACCTGGTGCTCCTGGACGTCAACCTGCCCGGCAAAAGCGGCGTCGAGGTCCTGGCCGATCTCAAGCGGGCCGGCTTTGCCGGCGAGGCGCTGATGCTTACCGGCCAGGCCGGTGTGGAGTCGGCTGTGGCCGGCATGAAGCTTGGCGCGGCCGACTACCTGTCCAAGAGCATCGCCTTTGACGAGCTTGTGGCCGCCCTGCACCGGGCCTACGGCCGCAAGCTCGACCGGGCCGAGGCGGCGCGCGTGATTGAGGTGGAGCGTCTGGCCGGCCTGGGGCGGGTGGCCGAGGGCGCGGCCCACGAGATCAACAACCCGGTCAACGTCATGACCACCCTGGCCGGCTGGATCGACGACCTGTGCGACGACCTGCCGCCCGAGGCGGCCGGCACGGCGGCCGAGATCCGCCAGTCGGCCCGCCAGATCACGGCCCAGGGCGCGCGCATCAAAGCCGTGATGCTCGATCTGCTCAAGTGCGGCGGCCGCTTCGACCCGCGTCCCATCGAATTGCCGGTCAAAAGCGCGGCCCAGGCCGTGTTCGACGACCGAACCGGCCGCATGGCCTCCCTGGGCCTTGGCGGGGACAACGCCGTGCCGGCCGATCTGCTGGTGCGCTTTGCTCCGGCCGCCTTTGACCTCGTCTGCTCGGCGCTCGTGGACAACGCCCTGGACGCCATGGCCGGCGGTCCGGGCACGGTGCGGGTGGAAGCCGTGGTCGACGCCGGGGAGTTCGTGCTCACGGTCAGCGACGACGGTCCGGGCATTGACGAAGCCATCGCCCCGCGTATTTTCGAGCCGTTTTTCTCCACCCGCGATTCCAAGGCCCACAGCGGCCTGGGGCTGGCCGCCGCGCGCGGCGTGGCCCGCAGCCTGGGCGGCGACATCGCCTACGAACACCCCGCCCAGGGCGGTTGCCGCTTCATCGCCCGGTTTCCCCTGGCCTGACCCGCCAGCGGCGGTGCGAGGTGTCGGCCTGGCCGTTGTTATCTCGCTTTTCTCGCTTTTTTCCGTTTCAATTCCGAGTGTTGCGCTAGGCTATCTGGCTTTTCGGTATACAGTGTAAACAAAACTGCCGGCCAGCCGGGCAAATCTGTATGGTTTTTATCCAGGCCGCAACCGCCTGAAAATGCATCCTCCTGTCATCTAAGGAGATATGGCATTGGCTCGGCCTATGCTTCAGGGTTGTCATTCTGACTTTCTGGAGGACACGATGAAAACGATTGCGGCAGGATTGTTTCTGGCGGCGGCGTTGCTCTGTGGCGGGCAGGCCATGGCGGCCTTTGGCGACGGGACCGGTTCCTGGTGGATGGACGGCGAGGCCGACGCGCCCGGTCTCGGCGGCCTGGCCTGCGGCACGTGCCTGGGCGGCGCGGGCGGCCCGGGGCAGGGCGCTACGGGCCTGGGGCTTGGCCTGGGCCTTGGCTACGGCGACGGCAGCCTGCCCATGCCCCAGAACGGCACGGGTTTCGGCAGCCCCTGGACGAAGTAGTTTACCGCCGGCTGATGCTTGCGCCGCCGCGCCGTGGCGGGTTCTCCCACGGCGCGGCGGCGTTTTGTATTATGGGACCGCTCCGCAATTTCTAAACCGCCGGTGACAACGTCCGGCGGTCTGTCGGATGCAAGCCGGTCAGGCCGCCAGGGCCTTCCTGACCACCTCGGACATGGGCGTGGTTGGACGGCCGATGAGCGAGGACAGGGTGCGGCTGTCGTCAAAAAGGCCTCCCTGGGACGCGCCCGCGTCGGAATCGGCCAGCAGATCGGCCAACCCTTCGGGCAGACCGGCCTGTTTAAGGGCGGCAGCGAAATCAGCAGGCCCCATGTCCTGATAGGCCACGGGCTTGCCGGACTGTCTGGCGATTTCCGCAGCGAATTCGCTGAGGGTGTACGAGGCGTCTCCGGCCAGTTCGTAGATCTTCCCAGCCTGATCGTCCTTGAGCAGCACGGCTGCCGCCGCAGCGGCGTAATCCGCTCTTGCCGCGGACGCGATGCGGCCCTCGCCGGCGCTGCCCAAGAGCACCCCGTACGTCAAGGCGGCCGGAATGCTCGCGGCATAATTCTCCGTGTACCAACCATTGCGCAGCAGCACGAACGGCAGGCCGGACTGGGCAAGGATGGCTTCGGTCTGGCGATGTTCGTCACCAAGCCCCAGAGGCGTGGAGTCCGCATGAAGGATGCTGGTATAGGCCAGCAGTTTCACTCCCGCGGACTTGGCTGCCGCGATGGCGTTGGCGTGCTGGGCGACACGCTGGCCGACCTCGCTTGAGGAAATAAGCAACAGCTTGTCCACTCCGGCCAAGGCGTCGGCGAGCGTCTCGGGCTGGGTGTAGTCGCCTCTGCGCACCTGCAGGCCAAGGGCGGCCAGATCGGCAGCCTTGTCCGGAGTGCGCGCCACGGCAACCAGTTCGTTTGCGGGTACGGACTCCAACAATTTCGCGATGACGAGGCGGCCGAGTTGGCCGGTGGCTCCAGTGATGGCGATCATGGTATTGCTCCAGGCTGAGGGGTTGCGAATCGAGATGCAAACCCTATATGCACCTTGCTTTCGATGAGGAAGTACACACAAAAAAGTAAGTAAGGAAAACCATGAAAACGCCGCCGCCTTCAGCCGAGACGGATGCCCCGAGCGCACGGCTCGTCAGGGGGGATGTCTTTGCGATTCCATGCCCTTCCAGGGAAATTCTCACCCATGTGAGCAGTCGGTGGGGCGTGCTCATCCTGGTCTCGTTGCTCGACGGGACGCATCGGTTCAGCGAACTGCGGCGCAGAATGGGCGGGGTCAGCGAGAAGATGTTGGCCCAAAGCCTCAAGGCCCTGGTGGAGGACGGTTTCGTACGTCGCGTGTCCTATCCCGTGGTGCCCCCGTTCGTGGAGTACAGCCTCACCCCCATGGGCCATGAGGTCGCGCGGCATGTGGCCGCTCTCAAAGACTGGATCGAAACCAATCTGGACCGTGTTCTGGACAACCGCAGGCAGCATGAAGAGGCAGTCGCGGGCTGAATTTCACGGCGCATCGCCGCGTTGGCCCAGGCGCTTCCGACGCTGTGTTGACTTTGCCGGGTCGCATGTTACCTTCTCCAAAAAGGAGTTCCCCATGCAAGCCCCTCGCACCAAGCAGGAACGGTACCGGGCCAGATTGCGCGAGCAGGGACTGCGGCCGCTGCAGATATGGGTTCCCGACACGCGCCGGCCCGGTTTCGCCGCCGAGTGCCGGCGGCAATCCCAGTTGGCGAGCAGCGATCCCCACGAAACAGAGCATCTGGATTTTGCCGCCCAGGCCGCCGCGACCATCGACGGTTGGGAATGAAGCGCGGCGACGTGGTGACCGTTTCCCTGGCCGGCGACTACGGCAAGCCGCGCCCGGCCCTGGTCATCCAGTCCGATCTGTTTGCCGAGCACGCTTCGGTGACGCTGCTGCCCATTACCGGGCACCTCGTGGAGGGCGCGCCCTTGCTGCGTTTCGATGTCGCCGCGAACGTGGACAACGGGCTGCGCAAACCCTCCCAAGTCATGATCGACAAGACCCATACCGTACCACGCGACAAGGTCGGCGCGCCCTTTGGCCGGCTTGACGACAACACGATGCTGGAAATCACCCGCGCGCTTTCGGTCTTTTTGGGGATCGCCTGACAGCTACGCCCTTGCCGGCCGGGAGATCATTCCCGCCAGCAACCGCAGCAGCATCCAACCAACCGGCGTGCCCTTTCGACGCGCCGCCCATTTCCCGCAGGAGACGTACGCCATGACGCAGGAAATCCGTCCGAAAAAAGTCGCCGCCTGGGTGCTGACCGGGGCCGACGGCCGCGACCTCGACCAGCAGCTTGCCGCCGTGGACGCCTGGGGCAGCCACGCCACGGCGCGCGTCGCGCGAAATCAGGTCTTGGCCGCCCTGGGCCTGGGCCAGCCTGCGCCCACCGGCGACGAGGTGCTCTTCTTCGGCTGCTACCGCCCCTTCAGCACGCCCTACATCGTCAAGGACGTCGTGGCGCTCTTCAAGCGTCTGGGCGTGGCCCACACTTGGCTTACGGCCGAGGACTGCTGCGGTCTGCCCCTGCTGCACCAGGCCGGGCAGCGCCGGGCCGAGGTCGAGACGAAGATTCGCGGCTGGCTGGCTGCCAACGCCGCCAAGGCAGCGGCCAAGGGCGGCAAACGGCAGGTCTTTTGCTGCTCCGGCTGCGCCCACGTGGCCCTGGCCAACGACCAACAAGGCGAGGGCTTGCCCGGCATCTATGTCAACGACGCCCTGCTCGACGCCCTTGAGGCCGCCGGCCGCAGGCTGACCATGCCGCCCGTGACCGTGGCCTATTTCGAGGGCTGCCACACCTCCACCCGCAGCCAGTACCCCACGACGCGTTTCGACTGGGGCCGCTACCGCCGTTTTCTGGACAGCGTGGAGGGGCTGACCGTGGTCGACCTGCCGGCCAACAAATGCTGCAAGACCCAGGCGGGCGGCATCATCAGCGCGGCCCAAGAAACCGGCGCGACGGCGCTGGTGTGCGCCTGCTCGGGCTGCAATCCGGCGTTGCGCCCGGCCGGCGAGGGCGTGTTGCCGGTGTGGAGCTATCCCGAGCTGCTGCGCCGCTGCCTGGACGGCGACGTGGCGATCTAGGGTCGCGTTCTACGCGAAACGCCGGCCAACCCCTTTTCCTTTCCCGTTGCAGGGGGCCGGGGGGATCATCCCCCCGGCCGCCGGAGGCCTCCTCCCCTCCCAAAAAAAACAAAACGCCGGGAAGGTGGCCCCTCCCGGCGTTTTTTGCGGCCCAAGGCCGCCCGAATCGCCTAACGCTAATAGGCGAAAAGCGGGAAGCTCTTGGCGAACGGCTCGACTTCCTTGCGGATTTCGTCGAGCTTGGTGTCGTTGCCCACGGCCTTGATGGCCGCGTCGATCCAGGTCACGACCTTTTCCATGTCGGCTTCGGTGAAGCCGCGCGTGGTCAGGGCCGCCGTGCCGATGCGCACGCCCGAGGTGACAAAGGGCGAGCGGGTCTCGAAGGGCACGGTGTTCTTGTTGACCGTGATGCCGGCCAGATCCAGGGCGTGTTCGGCGTCCTTGCCCGTGACGTCCTTGTTGGTCAGGTCGACCAACACGAGGTGGTTGTCCGTGCCGCCGGACACCAGATCGAAGCCGTGGGCGATAAGGCCCTTGGCCAGGGTCTGGCAGTTTTTCACCACCTGCTGCTGATAGAGCTTGAACGAGGGCTTTAAGGCCTCGCCAAAGGCCACGGCCTTGGCCGCGATGACGTGCATGAGCGGGCCGCCCTGGATGCCGGGGAAGATCTGGGAATTAAGCGTCTTCCCGTTGTCCTCGCTGGACAGGATAAGCCCGCCGCGCGGGCCGCGCAGGGTCTTGTGGGTGGTCGAGGTGGTGTAGTGGGCGTGGGGGATGGGCGAGGGATGGCAGCCGGCGGCGACCAGGCCGGCGATGTGGGCCATGTCCACCACGAGCTTGGCCCCGACCTCGTCGGCGATGGCCCGGAAGCGGGCGAAGTCGATAATGCGCGGATAGGCGCTGGCCCCGGCCACGATGACCTTGGGCTTGTGCTCCTTGGCCAGACGCTCGACCTCGTCGTAGTCGATGGTGCCGGTCTCTTTCTTCACGTGGTAGAACACGATGTTGAAGAGCTTGCCGGAAAAGTTCACGGGCGAGCCGTGGGTGAGATGGCCGCCGTGGGACAGGTCCATGCCAAGCAGGGTGTCGCCGGGCTGCATGGCCGCGAAATAGACGGCCATGTTGGCCTGGGAGCCGGAATGGGGCTGGACGTTGGCGTACTCGGCGCCGAACAGCGTCTTGGCCCGGTCCCGGGCCAGATCCTCGGCGATGTCCACGTATTCGCAGCCGCCGTAGTAGCGCTTGCCCGGATAGCCTTCGGCGTACTTGTGGGTGAGCACGCTGCCCTGGGCCTGGCGCACGGCCACGGAGACGAAGTTCTCCGAGGCGATCATTTCGAGCTTGCCGGTCTGGCGGTCGATTTCCAGGCACACGGCCCGGCCGACTTCGGGGTCGGCGATGAGCAGTTCTTCCATGGAGCGTCCTCCTTTGAACGCGTTCGGGGGGAGGCCCGGCGTGCGAGCGTCCCCCCGTCGGCGGCTACTGGGACCGGGCCGGCCCGGTCCGGGGCTATTGGGCGAAGGCCTTGAAGAGCAGGCTGGCGTTGGTGCCGCCAAACCCGAAGGAATTGCACAACACGTTGGCCACGGCCTGCTTGCGGGCGACGTTGGGCGTGCAGTCCAGGTCGCAGGCCGGATCGGCCGTCTCGTAATTGATGGTGGGCGGGATGACGCCCTCCACGATGGTCTTGACGCTCATGACCGACTCGATGCCGCCGGCCGCGCCCAGGCAATGCCCGATCATCGACTTGTTGGAGGTGATGGGCACCTTGTAGGCGTGGTCTCCCAGCAACGACTTGATGGCCGTGGTCTCGCAGGCGTCGTTGAGCGACGTGGAGGTGCCATGGGCGTTTACGTGGGCGATTTCGGTCGGGGCCATGCCGGCCTCGCGCAGGGCGCCCTTCATGGCCAGGGCCATGCCGGAGCCGTCCTCGGGCGGGGCGGTCATGTGGTAGGCGTCGCCCGACGCGCCAAACCCGGCCACTTCGGCCAGGATGCGCGCCCCGCGAGCCTGGGCGTGTTCCAGGGACTCCAGCAGCAGCAGGCCGCAGCCCTCGCCGATGACGAATCCGTCACGGCCGGCGTCGAAGGGACGGGAGGCCTTGGTCGGGTCGTCGTTGCGGGTGGACAGGGCCTTGAGGGCATTGAATCCGCCCACGGCCAGGGGCGTGATGGTGGATTCGACGCCGCCGCAGATGGCGGCCACGGCCCGTCCGAGCTTGATGTCGGAGTAGGCGTAGCCGATGCCGTGCAGTCCCGAGGCGCAGGCCGAGGTGGTGCAGACGTTGGAGCCGCGCGCGCCGGTGGCGATGGAGATCTGGCCGGCGGCCATGTTGGCGATCATGGTCGGGATGAAAAAGGGCGAAATGCGCGACGGCCCCTGTTCCAGGAGCTTGGAGTGGGTGGCTTCGAGGGTCTCGATGCCGCCCATGCCGCAGCCGACGATGACGGAGACGAGCTCCGCTTCATCGGCGGGGATCTTCCAGCCCGCGTCCTCCATGAGCATCATGGCGGCGGACAGGGCGTAAATGGTGAAACGGTCCAGGCGCTTGGCCAACTTGGCCGCGATATACGGCTTCTCGTCGAAGTTTTTGACTTCGCAGCCAAAGCGCGTGTCAAAGGCCGAGGCGTCAAAGCGCGTAATGGGGGCCGCGCCCGAGACGCCGGCGACCAGATTGGCCCAGCTCGTGGCCAGGTCATTGCCGATGGGGGTGATGGCCGAAAGGCCGGTGACGACTACCCGATTTAAGGTCATGGCGCATCCGTCCGCGAACCGGGGCGGGCGGACAACGCGTGTCCCGCCCCGGCCCGACTGGGCGTTTGGGGCTTACTCGCCCTTTTTCTTTTCGATAAAGGAGATGGCGTCCTGGACTTTCTGGATCTGCTGGGCGTCCTCGTCGGAGATCTCGACGCCGAACTCCTCTTCCATGGCCATGATAAGCTCGGTCAGATCCAGGGAGTCGGCGCCCAGGTCGTCCACGAACTTGGCGTCCGGGTTGACTTCAGCGGCATCGACGCCGAGCTGATCCACGATGATCTCTTTGACTTTTTCAGCGACAGACATGGTTTCCTCCAAGCAAGGCCGTATTTTTTGTTACATGTACATGCCGCCGTTTAAGCCGAGCACCTGGCCGGTGACGTACCCGGCGTCGTCGCTGGCCAGGTAGCTGACGGCAGCGGCGATTTCCCCGGGGGCGCAGGCGCGCTTTAAGGGGATGCGTTCGGCAAAGGACGCCTTGACGGCATCGGACAAAACAGCGGTCATGTCGGTTTCCACAAAGCCCGGGGCCACGGCGTTGACCGTGATGCCCCTGGCGGCAAGCTCCAGGGCGGCGGACTTGGTCAGGCCGATGAGCCCGGCCTTGGCCGCGGCGTAGTTGGCCTGGCCGGCGTTGCCGGACTGGCCCACCACGGAAGTGATGTTGACGATGCGTCCGGCCCGGCGCTTGATCATGATCTTGGCCGCCTCGCGCAGGCAGGTGAACGCGCCCACGAGGTTGACGCGGATGACGTCGGCGAAATCCTCGTCCTTCATGCGCATGATAAGCCCGTCGCGGGTGATGCCGGCGTTGTTGACCAGCACATGCAGATCGACGCCTTTGAAATGTTCGGCGAAAAACGCGGTCACGGCGGCGGCGTCGCCGGTGTCCAGGGCCAGGGCCGAAGCCTTGCCTCCGGCGGCGGCGATGTCCGCGACCACGGCGGCGGCGGCCTCGGGCTTGCTTACGTAGGTGATGACGACGTCGAAGCCGTCGGCGGCCAGGCGCTTGGCCACGGCCGCGCCGATGCCTCGGGAACCTCCGGTGACGAGAGCCGTGGACATGGACGGTGCTCCTTGGCGCGCCAAAAGCCAGCGGGCGCGCGACGCGATGGTTGCGAGAGTTCCGGGGTACGTGTCGCCCCGGCCGGCCCGACTCGGGCCGGATCAGACAGGGCGCAACGTAGCCGAAACGCCCGGCCTGGGCAAATGTCTTTGCGCGCCGTTGCCCGGGAGTGGCGCGTCAGGCGCTTGCCGGCCTCGGCGGCCGGCCGTTCCGGGCATGGCTGTTCCCGCGCGACGCCAAAACGTCGTGTCGGGCCGCCTGGTTAGAACTGGAGCAGGGCCGCTCCCCAGGTGAAGCCGCCGCCGAACGCGCCGAGCAGCACCTTGCCGCCGGCCGGGATGCGGCCGGCATTGCGGGCCTCGACCAGGGCGATGCCGATGGTGGAGGCCGAGGTGTTGCCGAAGCGGGCCACGGTGGACATGATTTTTTCCGGCCCGAATTCGAGCTTTTTCGCCACGGCTTCCATGATGCGCAGGTTGGCCTGGTGCGGGATAAAGAGATCAATGTCGTCGCGGGTAAGGCCGTTGGCGGCCATGAGGTCGCGCCCGACGTTCGCCATGGAGCGCACGGCGTGCTTGAAGACCTCGGGGCCGTTCATTTGCAAGAAGAAATCTTCGTCGATGACGTCGCCGAGCTTGTAGGGATGGCCCGAGCCGCCGCCCTTGATGGTGAGCAGATGGCCCAGCGACCCGTCGCTGGACAGCAGGGCGTCGACCACGGCGGCCTTGCCCAGGGGCGGCTGGTCGGCCGTGACCACGCAGGCGGCGGCGGCGTCGCCGAAAAGCACGCAGGTGCGCCGGTCGGCCCAGTTGGTGCGCGAGGTCAGCACCTCGGCGGCGGCCACCAGCACCTTGGACTCGGGGCGCAGGGCGATGACCGCCCGGGCCATCTCCAGGCCGTAGATGTAGCCGCAGCAGGCGGCGTTGACGTCCTGGGCCACCTTGCCCCTTATGCCGAGCTTTTCCTGCATCAGGCAGGCGGCGGAGGGGGTGTAGAAGTCCGGGGTGACGGTGTAGAGAAAGATGTGGGTGAGCTCATCGGCGTCCATTCCGGCGTCGGCCAGGGCGGCCTTGGCGGCCTGGGCGGCCATGTCGCTGACCGTTTCGCCGGGGGCGGCGATGTGGCGCTCCTTGATGCCGGTGCGGGTGGTGATCCACTCGTCGGAAGTCTCGACGATTTTTTCGAGGTCGGCGTTGGTGAGCACCTTTTCGGGCGCGTAGTAACCCATGCCTCGGATGCGGGCGGTGTGCGTCATGGTGGGGGAAACCGTCTAGCGTTGTTCGTTGGCGGCCTGGCGGCGGGGACCGGTCAGGTCGATGTTGGCGGCCACGGCCTCGGAAAGGTGGGAATTGGCTTCCATGGCCACGAACCGGGCGGCCATGCGCACGGCGCTGGCCATGGCCTTGGCGTTGGACGCGCCATGGCAGATGAGGCAGCTGCCGCGCAGGCCCATGAGCGGCGCGCCGCCGTATTCGGTGTAGTCCATGAGCCTGGCGAAGCGTTTGAGGGCGTTTAGGGCCAGCATGGTGCCGATCTGGCCGAAAAAGCCCCGGCGCAGCTCGCCCTTGAGCACCCGTCCCATGGACGAGGCCAGCCCTTCGGCTTCCTTGATGACCACGTTGCCGACGAACCCGTCGCACACGACGACGTCCACGTTGCCGGCGAACAGGTCGCGGCCTTCGATGTTGCCGACGAAATTGAGCGAACTGGCCCGCAGGAGATCGAAGGTCTCCTTGGCCAGCTGGTTGCCTTTGCCCTTTTCCTCGCCGTTGGACAAAAGCGCCACCACCGGGTTTTCCCGACCGAGCATGGTCTTGGCCAGAACCGAGGCCATGACGCCGAACTGGAGCAGGTGGAAGGGCTTGCAGTCCACGTTGGCCCCCACGTCGGCGATGACGGTGTGGGAGCGTTCGGAGGGCAGGAAGGTGGCGATGGCCGGCCGTTCCACGCCGGGCACCCGGCCGATGGTGAACATGGCGCAAGCCAGGGTCGCGCCGGAATGGCCGGCGGAGATGAGTCCGTCGGCCGCGCCGTCGCGCACGAGGTTGCAGGCCACCTGGATGGAGGAGTCCTTCTTGCGGCGCATGGCCTCGGAAGGTTTCTCGTCCATCTCCACCACCTGGGAGGCGTGCACCACGGAAATCGGAAGCCCTTTCACGTCGCGACGCGCCAGTTCCGCCGCGATGGCGTCCTGGTCGCCGACGAGAATGACTTCCGCCTGGCCGGCCTTGGCGGCGTGCAGCGCGCCGGGGACGACCATGCGGGGACCGAAGTCCCCGCCCATGGCGTCCACGGCGATACGCGGCTTGTTATTCGGCATCGTCCTTCCGCAGCATCTGGCGGCCGCGGTAGGTGCCGCAGCTCGGGCAGATGCGGTGGGGCAGGGTCGGCTCGCCGCAGGAGCACAGCACCACGGACGGAACCGGGACGTGGTCGTGGGCGCGGCGCATACCTTTGCGGGACTTGGAGATTTTTCTATTGGGGACGGCCATGGCGATTACCTCGCATCCTTTATTTTGGTCATATCAGGTCAAAAACGCGCGACAACCAGGCGACATTGCCTAGTTGGAGCCGCGCGGAACCTTCAAATTGCGCAGCACGGCGAGCCTGGGGTCGCCGGTTTCGGCCTGGCAGCCGCAGGGACCCTCGGCCAGGCGTTTGCCGCAGTTGGGGCAAAGCCCCTGGCAGTTTTCGTCGCAAAGGGGCTTGACCGGCAGGGACAGCAGGAACTGTTCCCACAACAAGCTGCCGGCGTCGAGCTCCAGCACCTTGCCCCGGCGGCGCAACAGCCCCGGTTCGAGGGATTTCTCACCCTCCAGGGGCGCGTCCTCGAACAGGTCGAAGCGGGTGGCGACGTCCAGGGTCACATCCTCGGCGCAGCGGTCGCACGGCGTGACCGTCTTGCCGGACAAGGTCCCGGCCACGAGCACGCCCCGGCCCTGGGGCGTCACGGTGAACTCGGCGGCAAGGCCGGTTCCCGGGAGGTCCAAATGGTAGGGCAGGGCAAATTCCGCGATCGGGCCGGTCCACAGGCTCTGGTCGGAAAATGAAAATTCCCGGCCACTTGCCGGGATGTCAGTGATGTCGAGCCATAATTCGGACATGAGTTTCCCTCGCGAAGAAGAGTGTGCTAGTCCCTGGCCGTCGTCTTGTCAAGAAAAAGCTTGCCAAGGCCTTCCTTCCCATGTACCTCACAAAATTCTTTGCGTCACTGTGAAAAAACGCGCCTTGGCCTAGGCCCCGGAAGGGGTCGCGCCGCCGCGCGAATCGATTTCCGGAGGAACCCATCATGGCCAAGATTTGCGATCATTGCGGCAAAAAGCCCCAGTCCGGCAACAACGTCAGCCACGCCAACAACAAGTCCAAGCGTCGCTTCGAGCCCAATCTCGTCAGCGTGCGCGCCCAGCTGCCCTCGGGCGAGGTCAAGACCGTCACCGTGTGCACCCGCTGCCTGCGTTCCGGCGCGGTGGTCAAGCCCGTGGCCAAACACGCCTAGGGCTTCGCCGACCCCAGCCTTGTTTCAAGGGCGGTCCGCCGGTCGGATCGCCCTTTTTTCGTGGGCGCATCCTGCCCGTTGTCCGGTGGCCGGGGCAGCCCGGACGAGCACGTGGCCGAGGGCCGGGGCGTCTACAACATCCGCCGCAAGTAGCCGCCCGCCCGGGAGCCGTTCCCCCCTTTACCCTTTTCTTCAGCCGGGGGGTCTGGGGGCCTCAGGCCCCCAGCCGCCGGAGGCGTTCCGCGTACTTGTTCTAGGCCCCTTCTTCTTCTTCGGACGGCGGCACGACCAGCACCCGGTCGATGCGCCGGCCGTCCATGTCCACCACCTCGAAGACGGCCTCGTGGGCGCTAAAACTTTCGCCCATGGCCGGGATGTGGCCCAGCTGCTCCAGCACGAAGCCGGCCAGGGTGCCTGAGGAAAATTCCTCGGGCCAGGGGCGCGGCAAGCCCAGCGCCGCCGCCACCTCGTCCATGGGCGTGGCCGCGTCCACCAAAAGCGAACCGTCGGCGCGCCGGGCGATGGCCGCCTCGGCCGGACCGCCCACGCCGGCCAACTCCCCCACCATGTCGGCGAACACGTCCGCCGCCGTCACCACACCCACCACGTCGCCGTATTCGTCCACCACCAGGGCCAGCTTGAGCCCCGGGGTGTCGCGAAAAGCGGCCAGCAGATCCAGGCCCCGCATGGTTTCGGGCAGGAAATGGGCCGGGGCCGTGTGGCCGGCCACGTCGAGCCGGCCGTCGCGGATGCGCCCGGCCAGCACGTCCTTGGCCCGCACCACCCCGAGCACGTCGGAAAAATCGCCCCGACAGACCGGGAAACGGGTGTGGGGGCTGGCCAGGAGCTTTTCCAGCAGGGTTTCCTCGTCCTGGGCGACGTCCAGCCAGTCGGCCCGGGAGCGGTGGGTCATGATGACGCCCAGCGGCCGGTCGGCCAGGCGCAGCAGGCGCTCCATGATGTCGTGTTCGGCATCCTCGATGACGCCGTGGCGGCGGCCTTCCAGGAGCAGCCCCCGGATGTCCTCTTCGGTCACCGATGGCCCGGCCTCGCCGACAAGGCCAAGCAGGCGCAGCACGACCCGGGTGGCGACTCCGAGCAGCCAGACTGCCGGGCGGCACAGGACGAGCAACCCGTTCATGATCGGCGCGGCGGCCAGGGCCAGGGTCTCGGGCCGGGCCAGGGCCAGGCGCTTGGGCACGAGTTCGCCGAGAATGAGCGTCAAAAAGGCGATGGGGACCACCACGCAGGCCAGGGACAGGGTTTCGGCGTAGGGGGCAAGCAGCGGCACATCGGCCAGGGCCGCAGCCAGGGCCGGGGCCAGGGTCGCGCCGCCGTAGGCGCTGCCGAGCACCCCGGCCAGGGTGATGCCGATCTGCACGGTGGACAAAAAGGCCTCGGGCTGGGCCAGAAGGACCAGGCAGGCCTTGGCCCGGCGGCTGCCGGCCTCGGCCAGGGCGGTCAGCCGAGCCTTGCGTGAGGCGACCAAAGCCATCTCGGCCATGGCGAAAAAGCCGTTGGCCAGGATAAGGGCCAAAACGGCCGCGAGTTCGAAGGCGACGGAAGACATGGGGACTCCACGGGGAGGGATTGCCCGGATGGGCGGGCATCACGAACCTATCCCGGGCGGCGGCGCGAGGCAATGGCGCGGCGGGCGGGGGCGAGACTCAGTCCAGCCAGAGGGTGGGGACGGGGTAGCGGCGCACCATGGCGTCGCGGCTGACCAGCACCGCGCCCTCGGCCAGGGCGTGGGCCACGATGAGGCGGTCCATGGGGTCCTTGTGCAGGGGCGGGAGCAGGGCCGAGGCGATCATCACGTCGGCGTCCGGGGTCAGCACGACGAGGCCCGAGGCGCGTACCAGTTCGTCTTTCCAGCCGGCCACGTCGGGCAGTTCGATGCGCCCCTTCTGGGCCAGAAGCGCCGTTTCCCAGAAGGACACCGCCGACACGGCCAGCCGTCCGGCCCGGCACAACCGGTCGAGGCGGGCGGCAAAACGCGTCGATAGGCCTTCGCCCAGGCTCCAGAAGACCAAGGCGTGGGTGTCCAGGAGGTAGCGCTTCACGCCTTGTCCGCCCACAGGTCGTCCATGGGGGCGAAGGCTTCCTCGGCCGGCGCGGTCAGGCGCGGCCGGCGGGTCATGGCGGCGCGCCAATCGGCCGGGGCCTGG
>DLGG01000010.1 GCA_002482565.1 Solidesulfovibrio magneticus | reverse complement strand
CGGGCGGCCAGGGCGGCGGTCAGGCCCGGCAGGTCCAGGCCGTCCACCCGGCCGAGGTCGATGGTCCCGGCAAAGCGCACCACCTGGGCAAAGGGCGCGGTCTGGCCCGGCTTGGCCGTGTGCACCACGCCATCAACGGTGACTTGATGCACCACGCCGTCCAGGACCACCATTTCGCCGTTTAGGGCGTCGAAGGTGCCCAGGCCGAAATCGCCCTGGCCAGCCAGGGCCGGCATGGCGATCTGGCCGGCATAGTCCCCGGCCGAGAGCGCCTCGATGGTTCCGGTCTGGTGCAGCGTGGCGGCCGGGAGGCGACCGGCAAGGCCAAAAACGAGACACAGGACCCAGGCGAGAACCCGTCCCGAAAACCATTGCGGCATGGTTGCCCTCCCCGTCGCGCGCCGGGCGGCGCGCTCTGGAAATGTGTTCATCCCAGCGGCAAGGACACGGCCTAAGGCCGGTCCTTTTTCACGGACGCGGCGTCCGGATTGCGTCCCCATAAAACCACGTCAGCCCGACCACGAAAAGGACGGCACGTTGCCGGCCCGTCGCCAGCACGACCTGACCAGACCGACGCCCTGGGCGCGACGCTCGTGTCGCGTTCGGGAAATGCCATGCCCCGCCGAGTGCGACAGCAACCCGTAATCATTATTTTTATTCACAAAAAAACATCAATGTTTTTTTGCGAATGCTACTCTAATCCCGGTCGTCGAGGTCCGGCTCGGGTTCGCCGGCCAAAAACCGCTGCACGGCCGGATCGTCGCAGTCGCTGATGTCCTGGGGCAGCCCTTGCCAGAGGATGCGGCCGGCGTCGAGCATGGCCACATGGCCGGCGATACCGAACACGTCGGGGATGTCGTGGCTGACCAGGACCGCCGTGAAACCGAACTGGCGGCGCGACTGGTCGATAAGCGCCAGCACCGAGGCCTTGCGGATGGGATCAAGCCCGGTGGTCGGCTCGTCGAAAAGGACCACCCCCGGCTCCGTAACCAGGGCCCGGGCCAGGGCGACGCGCTTTTGCATGCCGCCGGAAATCTGGGACGGGTACTTGTGCAAAATGCCCGTCAGTTCCAGGCGCTCGGCCATGGCCCCCACCCGTGAGTCCGCCTCGGCCTCGCTCAGGCGCAAGGTCTCGCGCAAGGGCAGGGCGATATTTTGCGACACCGTCATGGAGTCGAAAAGCGCCATGTTTTGAAACATGTAGCTGCACCGGCGGCGAAAGGCCCGGCGCTCGTCACGGCTCATGGCCGACAGCGGCTGGCCCTGAAACAGGATGTCGCCGGAGTCCTGGGCCATAAGTCCGATGATGTGCTTGAGCAAAACGCTCTTGCCCTCGCCGGACTTGCCGATAACAGCCGTGACCATGCCCTCGGGCACGACCATGTCCACGCCGCGCAACACCGGCTGTCCCTGGAAGGCCTTGGTCAGGCCGCGAATCTCGATCATGGGCTGGGTCATGACGCCTCGTCCGGTAAGGAATTGAGCCGGGTCACTTTGACCGCATTCGGCCCCGATGGCAAGGCTGGCCGCCCGAACCGGCGACGGCCCCCCGTCCGGCCCGCTCTTGGGCATGGTCGCCAATATCCTTTAATGGATACATTTTTCACCACGGCACAGGCTGCTCGTGTGCTGCCGGCCTGGGGAAGCGGCACATGGTTTGCAAATCTCCCGGAAGCCGGCAAAATCCGCCCGCCCCTAGGGACGGCCTTGTATCCGCCCACGATCAGGGCTAAAATGAAACGGTCGGCCACACGACGGCCTTTCGGAGAACACCACCCCATGCCCACCGCCCCGATCATCCGCCTGCGAAGCGGCCACGCCGTCGGTCCGGGTTGCCCGGCCCTTCTCGTGGCCGAAATCGGCAACAACCACCAAGGCAGCCTGGAGACCGCCCGGCGCATGGTGCGCGCCGCCGCCGCCAGCGGCGCCGACGCCGTCAAATTTCAAAAGCGCGACATGGGGGCGCTTTTCACCCGGGCCGGCCTGGACGCGCCCTACGGCGGCCCCAACAGCTTCGGCGACACCTACGGCCGCCACCGGGCCGCCCTGGAGCTGCCCGGCCAGGCCCTGGCCGAACTCAAGGCCCTGGCCGAATCCCTGGGCCTGACCTTTTTCGCCTCGGCCTGGGACGCCCCGAGCCTGCGCCTTTTGACCGACCTTGGCGTGGAACTGCTGAAAATCCCCTCGGCCGATCTAGTCAACCTGCCGCTTCTGCGCCTAGCCGGCGCAACCGGCCTGCCGGTGGTCATCTCCACCGGCATGAGCCGGCTTGCCGACATCGACGCCGCCGTGGCGACGCTCAAGCAAACCACCGACCGCATCATCATCCTGCACTGCAACAGCTCCTACCCCTGCCCGGACGAGCAGGTGGGGCTGCCGGTGATGGATCTGCTGCGCCGGCGCTACGGCCTGCCGGTGGGCTATTCCGGCCACGAGCAGGGCCTTGGCCCCACCGTCGCCTCGGTGGCCTTTGCCCCGGTCATCATCGAACGCCATTTCACCCTGGATCGGACGCTGCCCGGCACGGACCACAAAGCGTCGCTTGCCCCGGACGCCTTTGCCGTCATGGCCGCCATGGTGCGCCAGGCCGAGGCGGCCATGCGGGTGACGCGCAAGCAGGTGTTTCCCGGCGAGGCGGCGGCGGCGGCCAAGCTGCGCAAGTCCCTGGTCTACGCCCGGGATCTGCCGGCCGGCCATGTGCTTGGCCCCGAAGACGTGGCCTGCAAGTGTCCGGGGGACGGGCTGTCGCCGGTGGCCTACGATCTGGTGGTTGGCGGGCGGCTTCTCGCCAAGGTCCGTCAGGACGAGGCCGTGCGGTTCGATGTGCTGGCCCTGCCGGAACAGCGCAAGCCCGAAGACGACGCCCAAACGGCCAAAGCCATTTCCGGTTTCTAGTGTCGCGTCCGCGAAAACGCATATGGTTTTTTGTAGCCAAAGCCCTAAAACCATTTATTTTTCTTAAAAAATACTATCGTATTTTTTAAGGGACGCGACTCTAGTCGCACCCTCGACCAGAAGAAGCAGGCGCTGTTTTCGCTGACAGCAGACGAAAACCACTAATTGTCCTAAAAAAATACTTCGTTTTTTTTAGTTGGGGGGTCCGGGGGCCTCAGGCCCCCGGCCGCCGGAGGCATCTTCCTCTTCCTCCCACAGCGTAGGTCACCATGGCCCTGGCAACCATCGTCATTCCGACTTTCAATCAGGCCGCCTATCTGCCGGCCTGCGTGGACCGTTGTCTGTTCCAGACCCACGAGGAACTGGAGATTATCATCGTGGACGGCGGTTCGGGCGACGGCACCAAGGATTTCCTCGACGCCCTGCCCGGCCGCATCGGCGGCGCGTACGCCGAGCCGGTGGTCCGCATGGACGCTCTTGGCCACGTCGTGCGTGAGCGGGTGCTGACCTATCCCCAAAACCGGCGGGTGGAGATCGTGCGTTTCGAGCACGACATCGGCCCGACGCGCACCTACAACGAGGGCTTGGCCCGGGCGCGAGGGGAATACTGCACCTACGTGCCGGGCGATGACCTGCCCTATCCGCACATGATCGAGGAACTGGCCGGGGCCCTTGAGCGCACGGGCGCGGATTTCGCCTACGCCGATCAGGACGTGGTGGAGGACGACGGCCGGGTGTACCGCCGCATGACCTTCCCGGAATTCGACTTCAAGGCTTGCTTGGCCGACTGGTACCACCTGGGCGTGTGCAGGCTCTACCGCACCCGTCTCCACGAAACCGTCGGGCTCATGGACGAGGCGTTTGGCAGCGCCAACGATTACGACCACTATCTGCGCTTCGCCATGGCCGGGGCGCGGTTCGTTCATGTGCCGCGAGTGCTCTACGGCGTGCGCCGCCATGGGCCGGTGCGGCCCACGGGCCAGCACACGCCCTCGCGTTACGCCAATCTCCTGGCCGAGTCCTGCCGGCTGGCCCAGCGGGCCAGGGATTTTCTGGGCCGCCAGGAAGCAGGCCGTCCATGAGCGCCGACTGGGTCCGGCTGGCCCCGGACACGCCGGCCGCCCACGCGGCCCTGAAGCAGGCCCGGGAGCTGACCCGGGCCGGGGACCATGCCCTGGCCCTGGACGTGCTGGCCGGGCCGGCCGTGCGGGAGACGCCCCTTGGCCGATTGCTGCGGGCCGATCTGCTCCTGGCCCTGGGCCGGGCCGAGGCGGCCCTGGCGGCGGCCGAAGCCGTCACGCGG
>DLGG01000099.1:5516-55381 GCA_002482565.1 Solidesulfovibrio magneticus | reverse complement strand
CCGGCCGGGGCGGCCGGGCCGGCGGGTTCACCGATTTCGGCGGCTTTGGCGGCGCGGGCGGCTTTGGCGGGGCCGGCGGCTATTCGCGCGGCCCCACCCGGGGAGCCGACGCCAACGCCACCCTGGAGCTGACCCTGGAGGAAGCCTACAAGGGCGGCGGCAAGGAAGTGGCCTTTCAGGAGCAGGCCATCGGTCCGGATGGTTCCCCGCGCCTGGGCACCAAGCGGCTCAACGTCTCCATCCCGGCCGGGGTGCGCGACGGGGCCAAGATCCGGCTGGCCGGCCAGGGCAATCCCGGCCGGGCCGGCGGCCAGGCCGGCGACCTGTATCTGAAGGTGAAAATCCTGCCCCATGCGCTTTTTAAGCTCGAGGAAAGCAACGTCATCCTCGACCTGCCGCTGACGCCCTGGGAAGCGGCGCTGGGAGCCAAGGTGCGGGTGCCGACCCTGGACGGCGCGGTGGAGATGAACATCCCGGCCGGCTCGTCCTCCGGACGCAAGCTGCGTCTGCCCGGCAAGGGCCTTTCCGGCAAGGGACAGCGCGGCGACCAGCTCGTGCGGCTCATGGTGCAGGTGCCGGCCAGTGTGAGCGACGAGCAAAAGGCGCTCTGGGAACAGCTCGCCGCCGCCACGCCCGATTTCAGCCCCAGGAACTTTTAGGGAGCGAGGGAGGCCGCCATGGAAATCAAGCACGTCGTCATCGCCGGCAGCGTCCCCGCCCGGTCCGAAAAGCTGAGCTTTGCCCAGCTTCAGGAACTCACCGGACTGCACCCGACCGTTGTCGGCGAACTCATCGAACTGGGCTGGATCACCCCCGAGCGCACCACGGCCGAGGCCTATCTGTTCCGCAGCCGCGACGTCTACCGGCTGCGAAAGCTCGACCGCATCCAGCGCGATTTCGAACTGCCGCTGCTCGGAGCCAGCATCGTGGTCGATCTGCTGGAGCGCATCGAGTATCTGGAAGGCAAGGTCAACGAGCTGCATCGATTGTTGTAGCGTGTTTTTCACGCTGCAAGACTATGGTTGAGGTGGAAAAAAGAATTTTTTCCCCAGTTATTGCCAAGTTCCGACGCGATCTTATCTGTTGGACAGCCACGGAGGAGGATACGCATGGATCTCAACAAGTTTACGCAAAAGTCGCAGCAAGCCATCGGCGAGGCCCAGGCCGTCGCCGTTCGCATGGGCCAACAGCAGGTTGACGCCGAACACCTGCTCTATGCCCTGTTGACCCAGGACCAGGGGCTGGTGCCCCGCATCCTGGACAAGGCCGGCTACAACAGCCAGGCCTATCTGGCCGAGCTGGAGCGCGGGCTGTCCCGCCTGCCCAAGGTCAGCGGCCCGGGCGTCCAGCCGGGGCAGGTCTACGTGACCCCGCGCCTCAACGAAATCCTGGTCAAGGGCCAGGATCTGGCCCGCCATCTCAAGGATGAATACGTCAGCGTGGAACACCTGTTCCTCGCCTTTTGCGATGAGCCGCCGTCCACCCTGGCCGGCCAGGTGAACAAGGCGCTTAATATCGACAAGAACCGCGTCCTGGCCGCCCTGACCGAGATACGCGGCGGCCAGCGCGTCACCTCGGCCGACCCCGAAGCCACCTATGAGGCCCTGACCAAGTACGGCCGCGATCTGGTGGACGCCGCCAAGAAGGGCAAGATCGATCCGGTCATCGGCCGCGACGAGGAGATCCGCCGGGTCATTCGCATCCTGTCGCGCCGCACCAAAAACAACCCCGTGGTCATCGGCGAGGCGGGCGTGGGCAAGACGGCCATCGTCGAAGGCCTGGCCATGCGCATCGTCAACAAGGACGTGCCCGAGGGCCTCAAGGAAAAGACCATCTTCGCTCTCGACATGGGCGCGCTCATTGCCGGGGCCAAGTACCGGGGCGAGTTCGAGGAGCGCTTAAAGGCCGTGCTCAAGGAAGTGCAGAGCTCGGAGGGCCGGGTCATCCTGTTCATCGACGAACTGCACACCATCGTCGGCGCTGGCAAGACCGAAGGCTCCATGGACGCGGGCAACCTGCTCAAGCCCATGCTGGCCCGGGGCGAGCTGCATTGCATCGGCGCCACGACCCTGGACGAGTACCGCAAGTACATCGAAAAGGACCCGGCCCTGGAGCGGCGCTTCCAGCCGGTCTTTGTGGACGAGCCGACGGTGGAGGACACCATCTCCATCCTGCGGGGCCTTCGCGAGCGTTTCGAGGTCCACCACGGCGTGCGCATAAACGACTCATCCCTGGTCGAGGCGGCCGTCTTGTCCCAGCGCTACCTGCCCGACCGGCAGCTGCCGGACAAGGCCATCGACCTCATCGACGAGGCCGCGGCCATGATCCGCACCGAGATCGATTCGCTGCCGGCCGAGCTCGACCAGATCAACCGCAAGGTCATGCAGCTCGAAATCGAGCGCGAGGCGCTTAAGCGCGAAACCGACAAGGCCTCCCGCGAGCGCCTGGAAAAGCTTGAGGAAGAGCTGGCCAATTTGAAGGAAAGTCAGGCCGGCTTCATGACCCAGTGGGAAAAGGAGAAGGGGGCCGTCGAGGTCCTGCGGCGCATCAAGGAAGACATCGAAAAGACCAAGTTGGCCATCGAGGACGCCGAGCGCGCCTATGACCTCAACAAGGCGGCCGAGCTGCGCTATGGCCGTCTGGCCGGTCTGGAGCGCGATCTGGCCGGCCAGGAAGCGGCCATCGCCAAGGCGGCCGGCGGCACGCGGCTCATTCGCGAGGAAGTGACCCCGGACGACATCGCCATGGTCATCTCGCGCTGGACCGGCATCCCGGTGACCCGGCTGCTGGAAAGCGAGCGCGAAAAGCTGTTGCGCCTGGGCGAGGTGCTCCATGACCGGGTGGTGGGCCAGGACGAGGCGGTCACGGCCGTGGCCGACGCCGTGCTGCGCGCCCGGGCGGGGCTTAAGGACCCCGGCCGGCCCATCGGGTCTTTTATCTTCCTTGGCCCCACGGGCGTGGGCAAGACCGAGCTGTGCAAGACCCTGGCCGCGGCGCTTTTCGACACCGAGGACAACATCGTGCGCCTGGACATGTCGGAGTACATGGAGCGCCACACCGTGGCTCGCCTCATCGGCGCGCCTCCGGGCTATATCGGCTATGACGAGGGCGGCCAGCTCACCGAAGCCGTGCGCCGCAAGCCCTACAGCGTGGTGCTGTTCGACGAGATCGAAAAGGCCCACAGCGACGTGTTCAACGCGCTGCTGCAAATCCTCGACGACGGCCGGCTGACCGACAGCCACGGCCGCACCGTGGATTTCAAGAACACGATCATCATCATGACCTCCAACCTGGGGGCCCAGTACATGCTCGACGGCATCCTGCCCTCGGGCGAGTTCAAGGAGGGCGTGTCCGAGTCGGTCATGAACACCTTGCGCGGGCACTTCCGGCCGGAGTTCCTCAATCGCGTGGACGAGGTCGTGCTCTTCAAGCCGCTGTTGCGCGAACAGATCGCCGCCATTGTCGAGCTCATGCTCGGCGGGCTGCGCGCTCGGCTGGCCGACCGCAAGATCAGCCTGACGCTGTCCGACGCGGCCAAGGCGTTTATTGCCGAGACGGCCTATGATCCGGTCTTCGGGGCGAGGCCGCTGCGGCGCTACCTGCAAGCCCACATCGAAACGCCCCTGGCCAAGGCGCTCATCGGCGGACAGGTGTCGGACGGCCAGACCGTCACGGTGGATATGCAGGACGGGGCGCTGGTCTTCGTTTAGGCCACACGTTCAAAGACACAATCACGGGCCGCTTCCCTGGTCGGGGAGGCGGCCCGTTTTGTTGCCTGGGCAGGTCTTGGCAGGCGCGGTTGTTCTGGTTTCGATTGGAGGGGCAGCGGTGCGCGAAGGGCCCGCGTCCGCGCCCCGGCAGGGCGTCCGGCGGGGGCAGGGCAGAAGCCGGCGGCCGTGTGGCGTCTGGGCCGGGGCTTGTCCGGGAAAAGGCCGCTGCCGGCACTTACTCCAGGGCCACCAGGTCGAGGTCGCCGACCAGGCCGACGAGGTCGCCGAGTTGGACAAAAACCCCCCGCACGCCGCGCCGGGCCATGCCCTTGGCGGCGGCCAACACGCCCTCCAGGTCCTCGGCCGTGACGAGCAGGTTGGCCAGGGCGGTGGCCGCCGCGTCGGCCACCGCCCCCTGATCGGCCACAACCGTCACCATGTCGGCTCGGCCCAAGCTTAAGGACGGCCCCACCGTGGCCGAGGAGGCGCACACCGCCGCCGGCAGGCTGGCCGCGGCAAAGCGCAAGGCCAGCCGCGCCCCTTCCACGGGCTTGGCCAGCAAGGCCACCAGCCGTTCCTGCTTCCCGTGCAGGTAAACGTCGCCGCCGTTTTCCACCAGCAGTTCCGGGGACTGGCCCACGAACCGGTCGGCCACGGCCTGGGCGAAAGCCCCGGCCACGGCGGCCATGGGACCGACGCCAAACCGGGCCGCCGCCTCGGCCATGTCCCGGGCGATGGCCGGCGCGTCCGGATCGGCCGCAACCGGCGTCAGGCTGCGCTGGAAATCGGGATGCAGGAGCAGGTAGGTGGACAGGCCGGCCCGAAGTTCGGACACGTAGTCGGCCATGTCCCGGGCCAGATCGCGCTGGGCCGTGACGTACAGGTCGGTCTGGGCCACCACCACCTGAAAGCTCTGTTCGCCCGGACGGCGGGCAGTCCGGCGGCGGTAGTCGCGAACGGGGTCGAGATGCGGCTGGTCCATCATGGCGGCTCCGGTTGGGGGAAAGCGTCAGGCAGGCTTGGCCGGCCCGGCAAGGCCGGCGGCCTTGGCAGGGCGGCCTTGGCAGGGCGGCCCCCGGCATGTAGTGTCCGGGCCATGACGCCTGCAGATTTCCTATCGTCGGCCGGTCCCCTTGTCACGGTCATCATTCCCACCCGCGACCGGGCCGAGCTGCTGCCCCGGGCCGTGGCCTCGGCTCTGGGGCAAACCTGGAAGGCCCTGGAGATCCTCATCGTGGACGACGGCTCGGTGGACGACACGGCCGGGGTGTTGGCCGGCTTTGACGATCCGCGAATCCGGGTGCTGCGCCACGACACGCCCGGCGGCGTGTCGGCGGCCCGCAACGAGGCCGTGCGGGCGGCGCGCGGGGAGTTTGTGGCGCTGCTGGATTCCGACGACGAATGGCTGCCCAAAAAGACCGAACGCCAGCTGGCCTACATGGCCGCCACCGGCCACGCCGTCAGCCAGACCCAGGAAATCTGGATGCGCGACGGCAAACGGGTCAACCCCACCCATATCCACAAAAAGCCCGACGGCTGGTTTTTCGAGGCGTCGCTGGGCATGTGCCTGGTCAGTCCGTCCACCACCATTTTCAGGCGCGGCGTCATCGAGGCGGCGGGGTTTTTCGACGAGAGCCTGCCGGCCTGCGAGGACTACGACCTGTGGCTGCGCATCATGCTCACGCGCCCCATCGGCCTTTTGGACGAATATCAGGTCGTGCGCCACGGCGGCCGGGGCGACCAGCTCTCCACCCTCTACATCGGCCAGGACCTCTTTCGCATCCGGGCCATGCTGGGCTTGCTTGGCCGGCCGGAAACAACTGCCTGGCACTTTGCTTGCATTGAGAAGGAGTTGCGACGTAAAACCGCCATTTACGCCGCCGGCTGCCTCAAGCGCGACCGGCCCGAGGAGGCCGGCCGGGTTTCGGCCATGGTGGAAACGGCTTTGGAGAACGCCCGGGCCGGACTGGCCGGGGCAGGCGGCAAGGAAACTGCCGACACGCCGGCCAGTCCGGCCGGCTGAGCCAGCCGGCGCGGCCCACGGCGATGCACGAGACAGGCATGAACGCACCCGGTACGCCGCGACAACACGACTTCAGCCCGGCGGCCCCAAGCCGTCCCTGGGTCGCCTGGGGCAGGGCAGGTTGGCCGGCCAAGGCCGGCATTGCCCCCCTGTCGCCGTTCGCGCCGGGTTACTCGGGCGCGATTTCCCGCTTGCTGATGGCTTCGGCCTTGATGCGGGTCAGCGTGTGGGTCAGCGCGGCCAGGACGTTTTCGCGGATGTCGCCGGCGGCGATGATAAAAAGCAGGTCGTCGCCGGGCACAAAGACGCCGGCGTTGGCCGTGACCAGCACCCGGAACATGCCGGGCATGGCTTCGCCCTCGCGGCGGATGGCCTCGACGAGCTCCTGGTTCACCGTGACTTCGAGCTTGCCCACGGGAGCGCCGTTTCGCGACGTGGCCCGGGCCACGCCGTTGTGCACAAGCACCATGCCGACCTTTTCCAGGAAGCCCGGCTCGGCTTTGAGCGAGGCGATGGTTTTTGAGATGTCCATAAGCGGCAAGTAAGGGAGAACAGCCCCGTTGTCCACGTTTTACATCGCCAATCTGCTGGAGAAGCTGCCGCAAATTCCGACCACGCGCATGGTGCACAACGCCATCTGCGTCTGGATGACCTGGGACGGCGAGCTCGACCCGGGCGTGCCCACCATGCTCGAAGACTACGGCGGCCTGCGCATGGCCGACGCCTACGGCCAGGCCCTGTGGTTTTTTTGCGGCGATGAGGGACTGCGGGCCCTTGGGCGCATCCTCGTGTGGGGCAAGGTCAATCCCATGCGGCTTTTTATCGAAGTGGTGCCGGCGGCCATGCTGGTCGGCCCCAGGTTCGACCGGTCGCTGACCATGTCCGTGGAGCTCTCGCGCCAGCACGTCTCCCCGGGCGAAACCCTGGAGGTCCTGCTCCATCCCAATTTGAAATCCCAGGTAGCCATGATTCCGGGCCTGTCGCTCCAGCCCGTCAAGCCGACCATGGGCCTGGCCCGGGTGGCTTTCGAGCGCCTGGACGCCGACACCGCCCTGGCCTACGACCCGGGGCTCATCTGGTATTGCGTGCTGCGCCCCCTGGGCGACCCCTTAAGCCGCAACACCGCCGAGGGCTGGCGCAACATCGCCGAGGAACTCCTCGACATCGTCGAACGCCTGGGCGTCAAGTTCACCCGCCACGAAGGCTTTTTGCTTTTCGAGCTCTCGGGGATAAAAAAGCTGCGCGCCTGGGCGCGCGACACCATCGCCCGCATCATGCGTCTCAAGGAAGAGGGCGAGTCCGGCCACTACTGGCCAAGCGTCATGGTCGCCGCTTCGTCCAAGGGCCGCACCCTGGGCAAGGACCTGCCGCGCCGCCTGGGCTTGGATTGGGACCAGATGAGCCCGGATTTTCCCCACATGAGCTACCGCACGGCCTTCTTATTGGGCGGCGATTTCGTCATCCACGAGGCCCGAACGCTCTCCCGGGGCGTCAATATTGAGGACTGGTGCAACGTGAGCCTGGTCCGGGCCGAGTCGTCCGACGAGGCCGCGGCCGACGAGGGAACCCAGGGCGAACTGGCCGTGCCCCTGCCTTCGGCCTTGTCCGGCGGCGATGCCAAGCCGTGCTTCTACTGCGGCCTGAACAACCACGAGCCGCGCAACTGCCCATCCAAGCAGCTCATGGCCCTGGACCCCGGCGTGTGGGAGCGGTTTGGCGATGTGGACATGGGCAGCCTCGAAGCCTTGTCCGAAGGGCTGGAAAGCGCCCTGGCCGCCGATTTCGCCGCTGAATCGGCCCGGCTGCTCGGCGGGAGCGACGCGGCTTCGCTGTATTACCAGGCCATCTTCGAGACCGACATGCCCTTCCAACTGCGTCTGCTGGAGATCGTGTGGCGCAGCAAGGGCAAGACCTTCCCCGATGGCCTGGGGCAACTCGGCCAGCGCGAGGGCGATTTCATCTGGGGGGCGCTGTCGGCCCTTCGGGCCGGCGACGGCGAGAACTACGACGCGCTCATGGCCGAAGCCCTGTCCAAATATCCCCGGGCCTACCAGCCCAAGTCGCTCCAAGGCTTCCAGGCCCTGGAGGCCGGCGACTGGACCAAGACCGTCTATTATTGGCAGGAGTCCGGCCGGCTGTGCTACACCGCCCTGCAGCGCGGTTATTTCCATTTCCTGGAAGGCCGGGCCTGGGAGATCCAGGGCGACTGCCACCGGGCCATTGCCCAGTACCGCGAAACCCTGCGCGAAAACCCCAAGTGGATCGAACCGACCTACCGCCAGGGCGTGTGCCTGGTGAAAATGGGCTTCATCGACCAGGGGTTGCAGTATCTCCTGCCCCTGGTGGCCGCCGACGCCCCGGCCTTTCACCGGGTGATGCTCGATCCCGAGCTGGAGCGCGGCCGGCTGCAGGTGCTCGGGGCCTTGTGGCGCATCTGGAACGCGGCCCGGGATGAAGCCAAGGGACGGCAATTGGTCCTGACCGAGCTGTCCGAGGCGGTGCGCGGCCGGTTTCTCGACGAAGACCCCTATCTGGCCGAGGCGGCCAGGCGGGCCGAGGAACTGGGCAAGCTCGGCAAGGTCAGCAATTACGTGGCCTTCAAGCGGTTCGTGGCCGGAGTGGACGTCTTCGAAGGGGAGGTCAAAAAGGCCATCGAGGCCGAGCTGGCCGCCATGCGCGCCCGCCAGGACCGGCAGGTGGAGGACCTGCGGGCCATCCAGCGCGAGGCGGCCTGGTTCCCGTTTCCAGCCATGCTGCGGGAGTTCAACCGCGATTTCAACTACTGCGCCACAAGGCTTAACTGGATGCGCACGGCCAAAATGGACGAGGCCGAGAATTTCCGCAAAAGCCGCGAGACCATGCCCGAGGTGGACGAGCGCATCCAGACCTTGCGCACGCGGCTGGTGACGCTGCGGGTCGTGAGGGACAGCACCTTTTTCGTCATGCTTTTCGGGCGCAATTTCATGTGGATGGAAGTGGCCAGCCTGGGGCTGTCGCTCATCGTCGTGCCGCTTATGGTCTATTTCTTCCAGCGCTACGGCCAGGGCTGGGTGGCCGAGATGATGGAGAACCAGAAGTGGCAACTGCAAAAAGGGTTGGTGGTGATCTTGACCATCGCCGCCCTGGCCCTGGCCGCCATCAACACCGCCCTGACTTTTGATTCAAAAAAGCGCAAGCTGTTCAAGCTGGCCGAAGAGGGCAAGCTGCCCAAGAAAAAGCCGAAGAAGAAAAAGCCCAAGCCCGCCCCCAAAGCCAAGGCCAAGGCGGCCGCCAAGGCCGCCGCGCCCAAGAAGTAAGGGGCAGGGGCTGACGGCCTTGGACTAGGCCTTCCCGAAACGCTGCCAAGGGGCAGCTTCCAGACCTTGCCGGCTGTCCTGCCCAGGGACGCGGCAAACCGTCGCGGCGTCCGGCCAGCCGCGCTCTGGAAATCGCCGGGCCTTTGATCCCGGAAAGCCCTGCTGGTTAGACCGCTTCCCGCCGCGCCTTGTGGGCCGCCACCTGCTCGCGCACCCGGCACACGCCGCAGACCTCCCCGGACGACGGAAAACCGCACTGGGCGCAGGCGTAAAGCGTGTCCTGGCCCTCGCCCCGTGACGCGCCGGCGAAATGCGGCCGGCCCTGGGCCAAAAACGCCTCGTAAAAGGCGGTCTTCTGGCCGGGGCTGCGGTCTTCCAGGTCGGCGATGAGCTTTTTGTGGCCGGTGAAGCTGGCCCCGCCGCTGTAGGGGCAGGCCGCCTTCCAGTGGTCGATGCCCTTTAAAAAGCAATACGCCGCCGTCTCGAATTCGGTCAGGCGGTAGAGGGGCTTTATTTTGCGCACGAACTTGCCTTCGCCGGGCAGCGTCGGCCCCTGGGTTCCCAGGTAGGCCGGGTCCCAGCGCAGGACGTTGGCGAAAAGCCGGGCCGTCTCGTCGTCGAGATTGTGGCCGGTGGCCAGGGCGGCGAAGCCGTTTTCGTAGGCGAAGCGGTTGAAGTAGTGCCGCTTGATCTTGCCGCACACGGCGCACACCGGCCGGCGCACGGCGTCCTTGACGTCGGGCACGGCCAGACCGTGCTCGGCGGTGTGGAGCACGTGCAGGGTCAGGCCGTTTGCGGCGCAAAAGGCCCGGGTTCGCTCGGCCACCGGGTCCGACGAGTCCGGGATGCCCAGATGGACGTGGAGCCCCTCCACCACGTGGCCGAGATCGGTCAGCACCCGCATGAGCGCCAGCGAGTCCTTGCCGCCCGAAACGGCCACCAGCACCTTCTCGTCACGGCCGATCATGCCGTGGCGGCGCACGGCCGTCTCCACCTGCTTTTTGAAAAACCCCTCGAAACAGCTCGGGCAGAAACCGGCATGGTGGCTTGGGAGCTTGACCGCCGCCAGCTCGCCGCAGCGCTTGCACTTCATGGATTGGTCCTTGTCATGGCAAAAAGGATCGGCGGCCGCATGTCCCGGCCGCGCCGAAAAGGGGAGAGGGCAAAAGCCGGCCGTCAGCCCCGGGAAACCACCATCCGCACGGTGACATGGTCCCCGGGCCACAGGTGACGGTCCGGGGTGAGCAGCTCGCCGTCGCGGATGATGAGCGCGTCGTTGACGCGCAGGTGAAGATTGTTGAGCAATTGGAGGACGGTCTTGATTTTCGGGTAGGTTGTCGGCTGATTTTTGCCGTCTATGGTCACGGTGATCATGGTCCGGCTTAGTATCCCGGCCCCTTCCTGGAATCAAGCCGGTCACGGTAGGAAAACGGTTGACCGTGGAAAGGGTTTTGCGCATAAGATGGAAGCATCGGACAGGCGACTTGCCGATTTGTCCAGCACCGCAAGGAGTTAGTCATGAGCGGGAAGATACTGGTCGTTGACGACGAAAAGCATATTCGGATGCTCTATCAGGAAGAGTTGGAAGGCGAGGGCTATGTGGTCGCGGTCTCGGACGGCGAGGACGACATCCTGGCCCTTTTGGAAAAGCACGCCCCCGATGTGGTGGTCCTGGACATCAAGCTCGGCGGCAACCGCTCGGGGTTGGATCTGCTCCAGGAAATCCGGGGCAAGGACCAGACCATCCCGGTGATTTTAAGCACCGCCTACGACAGCTTCCAGCACGACCTCAAATCCATCGCCGCCGACTACTACGTGGTCAAGTCCGTGGATCTCGGCGAGCTTAAGTCCAAGGTCGCCCAGGCCATGGCCCAGGCCCTGGCCGGCGCGTCCTGATCGCCGCGCGCCCCCGCCGGCCGCCGTCGGCGGGGGCGCGTGCCCCTTGCCCGATGCCCTCATCCAAGGGCACGTCCCTCATGTCGTCTCCCGAATCAATACCTGTGTGCCTGTGGCTGTAGAGCGTTATCGTTTTTGAAAACGGTAAACGTATAGGTCCGGGCCGGCTGGACGGGCCATGCCTTAAACGGCCTTGGCGCGCCGGCCGCCGCCCGGGCCGATTGCCCTTGCCCCGAGGCGGCGTTCGTGCTAGCCGCCATGCCCATGCTTCCCGATATTTCGCGCGCCATTCAAGAAATAGCGCTGCTGCTTGTCCCGGTCCTCATGGGCGTCACCTTCCACGAGGTGGCCCATGGCTACGTGGCCAATTGGCTTGGCGACCCAACCGCCCGGCTGGCCGGCCGCCTGACGTTTAACCCTATAAAACACCTCGACCTCTTCGGCGCGTTGGCCTTTTTGCTCACCCGCATGATCGGCTGGGCCAAGCCCGTGCCCGTGGACCCGCGCTATTTCCGCGATCCGGCCAAGGGCATGATGCTCGTGGCCCTGGCCGGACCGGCCATGAACGTGCTTTTGGCCATCTTCTTCGCCCTGGCCATCCGCATGGTCGAATACGCCGCCATGGGCACGCTGCAAGGCTCCACAGCCTACAGCATCCTCGAACCCCTGGCCTACATCTGCGCCGCCGGGGTGCAGGTCAACCTGGCCCTGGCCGTGTTCAACCTCATCCCCGTGCCGCCGCTGGACGGCAGCAACGTCCTGGCCGCCTTCCTGCCGCCCCGGCTCGCCCTGCGCTACATGGACCTCGGCCGCTGGGGCTTTTTCGCGCTGCTGCTTTTGGCCGTCACCGGCATCCTCGGCCGCATCATCATGCCGCCGGTGCGCTACTTCACCCAAATTCTGCTTTAAAGGCCGCGGCCCCGGCCGCCTTCATCCGATACCCTTCACGACGAAAACGGAACACAAGCCCATGAGCGACAACGCCCCCAAGGAAAACAAACGCATCGTCTCCGGCATGCGCCCCACCGGCGCGCTCCACCTCGGCCACTACTTCGGCGTGCTCAAGAACTGGGTCAACATCCAGGACAGCCACGAGTGCTTCTTTTTTGTCGCCGACTGGCACGCGCTCACCACCGAATACGCCGATCCCAAGCGCATCAAGGGCTTTGTTCCCGAACTCGTCAAGGACTGGGTGGCCGCCGGCCTTGATCCCGAAAAATCCGTGCTGTTCCAGCAGTCCCAGGTCAAGGAACACGCCGAGCTGCATCTGCTGCTGTCCATGGTCACGCCGGTCTCCTGGCTGGAGCGCTGCCCCACCTACAAGGACCAGCTCCAAGAGCTGGCCGCCAAGGAACTCAACACCTACGGGTTCTTGGGCTATCCCGTGCTCATGGCCTCGGACATCCTGCTCTACAAGCCCGGGTTCGTGCCCGTGGGTCTTGACCAGCTGCCCCACCTGGAGCTCACCCGGGAAATCGCCCGCCGGGCCAATCACCTCTACGGCAACTTCTTCCCCGAACCCCAAGCCATGCTTACCCCGGACTCCAAACTGCCCGGCCTCGACGGCCGCAAGATGAGCAAGAGCTACGGCAACGCCATCGGCCTGTCCGAAGAGCCCGGGGCCATGAAGAAAAAAGTCATGAGCATGCTCACCTGCGAAAAGCGCGCCCGCCTCACCGACCCGGGCGATCCCAAGGAATGCAACCTCTTCCCCTACCACGAGCTGCTCACCGATCCGGCGAAACTTCCCGAGATCGTCGAGGGCTGCACCCACGCCACCTGGGGCTGCGGCGACTGCAAGAAGCTGCTCGTCGAATCCATGAACGCCTTCCTCGAACCCATCCGCGACCGGCGCAAGGCCTTCGACAAAGACCCCAAGCTCGTCTGGGACATGCTCGAAGCCGGCAACGCCAAAGCCCGCGCCCGGGCTTCGCGGAATCTGGACGCGCTCAAGAAAAAGCTGAACTTTATCTTTTAGATACGGAATTACGATGCCTCCGGCGGCCGGGGGGCTCAGCCCCCCGGACCCCTGACCTGGGAAACAGCATGGCGCCTGTCGNNCGACAGGCGCCATGCTGTTTCCCCATGTGGGGCTTCCAAAGGGGCTCAGCCCCTTTGGCCGCCGGAGGCATCTTCCTCTTTACTTCCTACCGCTTACGCAGCTGCCGCTTGTCGCCGACGCGGACCGTCACCTTTTCCTTGTCCAGGTATTCGAGCAACGCGATGAGGAATTTGCGCGAAAGCCCGGTCAGTTCGCGGAATTCGGCCGGCCCCATGTCCACGGCTCCGGCGGCGTAGTAGGCCTGCACCTTTTCGATGAGCGCCTTTATCGCCTCGGCGCAGAAGTACATGCCTTCCTGGGCCTTGACGATGCGTCCTTCGTCTTGAAGCACCTTGTAGACCGGCTGGGCCTCCTTGAAGGTCAGGTCCAGAGGCTCCAGAATGTCCTTGACGTTGGGCGGGGTCAGGCCGCCCTTGACGTAGGCGTCAAGCAGGATGCCGCGCAGTTTGGCCTGGTCCGAGGCCAGGGAGACCTTGTGATCGGGCAGGCGGATGACGTCGCCTTCTGTGGCCAGCTTGCCGGCGCGCAGCAGCCGTTCGACCATGAAATGGAACAGTTTGGGGGTGAGCTTCTTGCCCCAGGTGGAGGCCACTTCGCTTCGCGACACGCCGAGCTTGAGGGGTTCGCGCTTGTGGAAGGCGGCGACGAAGTCGGTGAGCGTGGCCGCCAGTTCGGCCACGGTGTCGCCGTGGACGTAGTGGCGGCCCTCCTTGCCTTCGCGGTCGACCAGGGCCGCGCCGCCCTTGTCGCAAAGTTGCCCAAGGGCCTTTTCCAGGGCCTTGGATTCCAGGTCGGACAGGGTCATGAGCCGGGCAAACCCCAGGCCGTCGGCCCCGGACCGGCGCAGTTGCAGGGCGACCAGTCCTGCCCCGGAAGCTTCGGCCAGTTCGGCCAGAAGGGCGGTGGTCGCCTCGGTGTTGCGCTTGATGCGATAGGCCATGGGCGTGACGATGCGGCCGCCGGCCACAGTGCGCAGCGGCGCGCCCGAGCGGATGACCACCCGGTCGCCGTGGACGCCGGCCAGCGGTTCGGGCAGGCGCAATTGGCACACGGCCGTCTGGCCGGGTTCGAGCTTGTCGCGGTCGAGCAGGTGGATGCGGGCCAGGATTTCCCGGGTGCCGTGGTGCAGGTGCACTTCGGTGCGGTGCTTGAGGCCGCGCGGCGACGAAGCCAGGCAGTGGATCTCGGCTTCCCAGACGGTGTCCGGAAAAAGCGTCCCCGGCAGGGCCAGCACTTCGCCGCGTTCGATGTCCTCGACCTCCAGGCCGGCCAGATTGACGGCGGTGCGCCGCCCGGCCGGCGAAACCTCCACGGATTCGCCGTGGGACTGCAGCCCCCGGACCTTGGAGCGTTTGTCGGTGGGGAAGAGGCGCACGTCGTCGCCGATCTTGAACGAGCCGGCGATGAGCGTGCCCGTGACCACCGTGCCATGGCCGCGCAGGGTGAACACGCGGTCGATGGGGAGCCGGGCCAGATCCGAGCGGCGCTTGGGGGCAAAGGCGGCCACCAGGTCGGAAAGGGCGGTCCGCAGCTCCGGCAAACCCTGGCCGGTGTGGGAGGAGACCGGAAAGATGGGGGCCTGCGCCAGGAACGTGCCGGCCAGCTCGGCGCGCACGTCGTCGGTGACCATGGCCAGCCAGTCCGGGTCCACCATGTCGCATTTGGTCAGCGCCACAAGGCCGGTGGACACGCCAAGCAGCGTGCAGATGTCCAAGTGCTCGCGGGTCTGGGGCATGACGCCCTCGTCGGCGGCGATGACGAGCGTCACGAAATCGATGCCGGCCGCGCCGGCCACCATGTTTTTCACGAACCGCTCATGGCCCGGCACGTCCACCACGCCGAGCCTCGCGCCGCCGGGCAGGTCCATGAAGGCAAAGCCCAACTCGATGGTGATGCCGCGCTTTTTCTCCTCGGCCAGACGGTCGCAGTCGATGCCGGTCAGCGCCTTGATGAGCGTCGTCTTGCCATGGTCGATATGCCCGGCCGTCCCCATGATCACTGGCATGTGCGCGTCCTTGTGGGTGAGCGTAAGAGTAAAAGAAAAGAGGAAGATGCCTCCGGCGGCCGGGGGGCTCAGCCCCCCGGACCCCCGAAATGGGTTAGGTCGATCAGCTCGACAGGAAGGCCTTGTAGGCCAGCTTGCTGGCGTAGATGTCGGCCACGCTGGTGATCTCGAAGGGGCTGTGCATACTGAGCACGGCCGGGCCGAAATCGATGATGTCCATGCCGTAGACGGCCAGGAACTTGGCCACCGTGCCGCCGCCGCCGAGGTCCACCCGGCCCAGTTCCGCCATCTGCCAGGGGATGCCGGCCTCGTCCAGGAGGTTTCGCAGCCATGCCACGTACTCGGGGTGGGCGTCGTTGGCCCCGACCTTGCCTCGGTGGCCGGTGAACTTGCAAAAGCACGGGCCAAAGCCCAGAAGCGCGGAATTGAGCTTCTCGTGGAGATCCTGATAGTCCGGGTCGAGCGCGGCGTGGACGTCGGCCGACACGGCCTTGCCGGCGGCCAGCACCCGGCTCTTGCGCGCGCCGGCGTCCCAGGCCTCGATCAGGTCTTCCAGGCAATATTCGAAAAAGCGCGACTTGGCCCCGGTGGAGCCTTCGGAGCCGATCTCTTCCTTGTCCCAGAAAAGCACGATCTGGGTGTGCTCGGGCTGGGGCGCGTCGAGGAGTGCCGACAGGGCCGTATAGACGCAGACCCGGTCGTCCTGGCCGTAGCCGCCGACCAGCGCCCCATCCAGGCCGACGGAGCGGGCCGGCCCGGCCGGCACGGCCTGCAACTCGGCGCTGTAGAGGTCGGGCTCGGTGATGCCGTACTTGGCGTTTAGGAGCTCCAGCACCTTGGCCTTGATGGCCTCGGCGCCGTTCTTGGCGGCCTTGTCGGCGTCCTCGCCCTCGGGCTGTTCCGGCTTATCGGCCGGGGAGTGGCCGATGAGGATGTTGAGCTTTTCCGCCTCAAAGGCTTCGGACAGCTTTTTTTCCACCTGCCGGTAGGCTAGGTGCGGCAAGAGGTCCGGGATGGCGAAGACCGGATCGGCCGGGTCCTCGCCGATGGTCACCGGCACCACGGTGCCGTCTTTTTTGGCCACTACGCCGTGCAGGGCCAGGGGCCGGGCCAGCCACTGGTGCTTGCGGATGCCGCCGTAATAGTGGGTCTTGAGCTGGGCCACGCCGCAGTCCTGATAGAGCGGGCGCTGCTTGAGGTCGATGCGCGGCGTGTCGCAGTGGGCTCCGACCAGGCGGAAGCCCTCGCGCAGGGGCTTTTTGCCCTTGCGGGCCACAAAGACGGTCTTGCCCTTCATGACGCGAAAAACGGCGTCGCCGCTGAACTCGTCGTCGCATTCGGCGAATCCGGCCCCAGCCAGGGCCTCGCGCACGAAGTGCACGGTTTCGCGTTCGGTTTTGCAGGCGGTGAGAAAGGACACGTAGCCCTCGGCCAGGGCCTGCATGTCCTGGCGGACTTCCGGGGAGGCGTAGGTCTCCCAGCAGCTTTTGGTTTCAATGGCGAAAGAGGGTTGGCTTTCCGCCTTGGTGGTGTCGTTGGTCATGATGCGCGGGTTCCTCCGTGATCGTACGAACGCCGATCATAAGCATCTCGGCCCGGCGAGGGAACCCCCCTTGGCGCGTGGTTCGCCGGCCGGGCAGTGGGCGTAGGAGGCCTCCGGCGGCCGGGGGGATGATCCCCCCGGACCCCCTCGACGGGAAAAGGGGGGGAGGGGGGCGCTTTTGACGGAAAGCGCCGTTGCTGCGGCATCCCCCTTGCCGGCGGCGGTCCAAGGGGCTATGGACGGACCCCCGGCCGGCTCGGCCGGGCATATTGAGAATAAACGGGCCATGGCCCGATTGTTGTCGCCTTGGGCCAAAGCGTTGGCGGCCAGGCGGGGAGAGAGTTGGATGAGCGATTTTATCTGGCGCGACGATCTCGGCGCGGCCCTTGCCACCGACGGGGCCTGGAAAAAAGCCCCGCCCGGTTCCGCCCTGGAGCGCATTTTCGCGGCCATCGCCTTGTGGCGCGGGGAGGGCCGTCCCTTTGCCGGCCACGCCCTGGCCCCGGACGACGAGGCCCAGTGGGAAGCCTTGGTGCGGCGCTATTTCGACCGCGACGCCTTTGGCTGCATTTCCGTCAACGCCGCCAACATGTGTCCGGCGTTGACCCCGGTTTCGGCCATGGGCGAACTCGTGCGCCGGCTCATGGAAGTGGACATCTCCTTCGCGCTGCGGGGCGAGCTGGCCGAGGCCGGCCTCGTGCACGGCCTCGACGCGGTCAAGACCTGGATCGGCCTTGGCGGGCTGGACGCGCCGGCCAATGCCTTGCTTGCGCTGACAGCCAACGCCACCCAGGCCAACAACTGCATCAACAACGGCCTGGTCGCCTCGGGCTTTTTCAACCCCGCCCGGGACAACGTCGTGGTCTGGGACGTCAACCACCCGACCAACCACGAAGCCTGGCTCTACCGCAAGGCGACCCAGGGTTGGGGGCCGGATTCGGTGCGGATCATGCGCACGAAGCTTTTTGCGCAAACCGTTACCGACGACGAGGCCCGGGCCGGGGCCGTGCCCTCGGACCCGGCCGGCGAGGACGAGATCGTCGCCGCGCTTTTGCGGCTGGTTGACGGCAACACCAAGGTCGTCAGCCTCTCCTGGCAGTCCAACGAAAGCGGTCTGGTCCTGCCCATGCGGCGCATCGTCGAGGAACTGCGGGCCATAAACAAGGACATCCACATCCACGCCGACAGCGCCCAGGCCTTTGGCGTGCTGGACATGCGCCTTGAGGAAACCGGCGTGGACAGCATCGCCGGCAGCTTCCACAAATGGCCCTGCGGCCCCCGCATGGTCGGCGTCATCTACATGAACCCGGCCACGGGCGCGGCCGAACGCTTCGCCCCGGGCGCCTGGGGCTACGACGAGCACATCAACACCCCGGCCCATTACGGTTTCGCGCCCGAAAGCGGCGGCATCGACGCCACGGCCCGGCGCTTTTCCTATCTGGGGCAGCAAAACGACGTCACCCTGGTGGCGGCCTGGATGACGGCGCTGTTCCACACCGGCCATTTCCATCCCGGCGTGACGCCAAAACGCGTCGAGGACCGGACCCATGCCCTGGGCACGCGGCTCAAAAATGCGCTTTACCGGCATCTGCCCCGGATGTTCCCCGATTTCCGGGAGGACGCGGCCTGGCGGCACATCGTCACGCCGACGACCAACGACGCCCTTCGCAGCGCGGTCTATCTGTTCCGCACCCCGGACGGCGTGGCGGCCGGCGACGTCATGCAGCATGTCTACGCCAAGCACCGTTTCGCCATCGCCTATCTGCGGGTCATGGGGCAGGATTTGCTGCGCGTGTCGCCGTCGATCTGCAATCTGGCCGGCGACGTCGAGGGCGTGGTTGCGGCCATCGCCGACGTGGTGGAGGCGCTTCGCGCCGGTAAGCTCCCCAGTTCGCCGCCTTCGCGGGCCTACATTTAGCGTTTTATTCCTTCGAGAATACGGGGAGTTGCCAGCTCCCCGGCGATTTGTTGCGGCCTTCCAGTGGGCTCAAATCTCAAGGCCGCAGCCGGCCTATTCTCCGTATTAATGTTTTTAAACAAGGTGTTGCGGCGGTGTCTTGTGCCAATCCTTGAGCAATCACGATTTGATTGCTCATTCGTGACATGTTCGTAATAACATAATTCAGTATCCACATGCCCAAAAGGAGGAAGCGTATGGCCTGCCGTCTTTGAGTCCGATCCGCACACGTGGCACCGATGATGTTGTCGGAGGCTTACCGTGCCGTGGACCGGCATGACTACTTAAACAAAGAAGCTGGCGTATGTCTCCGCTTCTTCCCTGTTGGTTGGAGGTCCCGCCCATGCGGGAAAAGCAGGAATCCGTATTGCCTTTCAGTGGGCTTGGCTTTGACCTGACCTGCCTTCTTGCGGCCCCGGTCACGTTGCTTCGCTGCGACGTCCGGCCGATGGCTGTTTCGTTTCTTCCCCTTGCTCCCCACATCCCCACGCCTCCGTACGGTTACGCCCTGCTTGTCCTCCTTGGCCGGGAGACTCGGGGACGATGACGCTCGCTCATGCGCCTCAAGGGAGGATGCCATGGGAATCCATCGTCGAGATTTTCTAAAGATCACCGCCGCTGGCAGCCTGACGGCCGCTTTTGGCGGGTTGGGCTTTGATCTGCGGCCCGCTCATGCCGCCGCTGAGGTCCTCAAACTTAAAGGGACCAAGCAATCCACTTCCATTTGTTGCTATTGCTCGGTCGGCTGCGGCCTGATCGTCAGCACGGCCAAGGACGGAGCCGGGCGTGCCGTCAACGTCGAAGGCAACCCGGATCACCCCATAAACCAAGGGGCCTTGTGCGCCAAGGGCGCGAGCATCTGGCAGCTCACCGAAAATGATCGGCGCTCCCAAAAAGTGCTCTACCGCGCGCCTAACTCGGATAAGTGGGAAGAAAAGACCTGGGAGTGGGCCATCCCGGAAATCGCCAAGCGCATCAAGGCGACCCGCGATGCCGGTTTTGCCGAGAAAAACGCCAAAGGCGAAACGGTCAACCGCTGCGAAACCATCGCCTCGGTCGGCTCGGCCGCTCTGGACAATGAGGAATGCTGGGTGCTTCAGGCCTTCATGCGCGCCTTGGGATTGACCTACATTGAACACCAGGCCCGCATCTGCCACAGTTCCACCGTGCCCGCCCTGGCCGAATCCTTCGGTCGCGGGGCCATGACCAACCACTGGATCGACATCGGCAACGCCGACTGCGTCCTGATCATGGGCGGCAACTCGGCTGAAACCCACCCGGTGGGCTTTCGCTGGGTGGTCAAGGCCATGGAGAAAGGGGCCAAGCTCATCCATGTGGACCCGCGTTTCACCCGCACCTCGTCCAAAGCCGACATCTACGCCCGGCTGCGTTCCGGCACGGACATCGCCTTTCTCGGCGGCATGATCAAATACCTCTTGGAAAACGACATGTTTTTCAAGGAGTACGTCACCGAGTACACCAACGCCTCCTTTCTCGTCGCACCGGAATTTTCCTTCAGCGAAGGGCTGTTTTCCGGCTTCGACCCGGCCGCCCGCAAGTACGACAAGAACAAATGGGCCTTCGTCCTGGATGAAAACGGTGTCCCCAAGCGTGATTTGACCTTGCAGGACCCGCGTTGCGTACTGTCGCTGTTAAAGGCCCATTACGCCCGCTACGACCTCAAGACCGTCTCCAGCGTTACCGGCACCCCGGAAGACAAACTGGTCGAAGTGTATAAGACCTACGGCGCGACCGCCGCCGCCGAAAAATCCGGCACCATCCTCTATGCCATGGGCTGGACCCAGCACACCGTCGGCGTGCAGAACATCCGCACCATGTCCATGATCCAGTTGCTTCTGGGCAACATCGGCGTGGCCGGCGGCGGGGTCAACGCCCTGCGCGGCGAATCCAACGTCCAGGGCTCCACGGACCAGGGCCTGCTGTTCCACATTCTGCCCGGCTACTTGCCCACGCCCCGGGCCAACCAGAAGGCCTACGCCGACTACCTCGCCGGCATCACGCCCAAATCCGGCGATCCCAAGAGCCTCAACTGGAAGCAGCATCAGCCCAAGTATATGGCGAGTCTTCTGAAGGCCATGTACCAGGACGTTGAACCGGCCGCCGCCTACAACTGGCTGCCCAAGCTCGACGCCGGCCAGGATGCCTCCTGGCTCACGCTGTTTGACCAGATGCAAAAAGGCAAGTTCAAGGGGTTCTTTGCCTGGGGCATGAATCCGGCCGCCAGCGGAGCCAACTCCAACAAGACCCGCGACGCCCTGACCAAGCTCGACTGGATGGTCAACGTCAACCTGTTCGACAACGAAACCGGTTCATTCTGGAAGGGACCGGGCATGGACCCCAAAAAGATCAAAACTGAGGTCTTCATGCTCCCCGCCTGCGTCTCCACGGAGAAGGAAGGCTCCATCACCAACTCCGGCCGCTGGATGCAGTGGCGCTACCAAGGACCCAAGCCCCTGGGGCAGTCCAAGCCCGACGGCGACATCATCTACGAACTGTTCCTGGCCGTGCGCGAAGCCTACAAGAAGAGCAAGGGCGCGTTCCCCGAACCGATCCTTGGGGCCAACATCAAGGATTGGGGCGACGGGCACGTGTTCGAGCCGCATAAGGTGGCGCGGATGATAAACGGCTATTACCTCAAAGACGTCCAGGGCAAGGGACCGGACGGCGCGGATATTGTCTTTAAGGCCGGAAGCCAGGTTACGAGCTTTGCCAACCTGAAGGATGACGGCTCCACGGTCAGCGGCGACTGGGTCTACTGCGGCTCCTATACCGACCCCGATCCGGCCACGGGCAACAAGGCCGCTCGCCACTCCCTGGAGCAAACGCCGGAGCAGGCCAAGATCGGCCTCTACCCCAACTGGACCTGGGCTTGGCCGCTCAATCGCCGCGTGCTCTACAACCGCGCCAGCGTGAATGCCAAGGGCGTGCCCTACCAGCCGCAAAAGCCGGTGATGACCTGGGACGAGGCCGGCAAGAAGTGGGTGGGCGACATCCCGGACGGCAACGGCGCGCCGGGCGCGATCCATCCGTTTATCATGCAACAGCATGGCCTGGGCGCGATCTACGGGCCGGGCCTCAACGACGGGCCGTTCCCCGAGCACTACGAACCCATGGAAGGCCCCTTGGCCGCCCACCCGTTCTCCAAGCAGCGGACCAACCCGGCGGCGCTTATCTTCCCTGGCGAAGAGGCCAACCGTAGCGTGGCCGATCCGAACTTCCCCATCGTCTGCACGAGCATCCGCGTCACCGAGCACTGGCAAACCGGGCTTATGACCCGCTGGACACCGTGGCTTCTCGAAGCCGAGCCGCAGATGTTTTGCGAGATGAGTTTCGATCTGGCCAAGGAACGCGGCATCCAGAACGGCGACAAGGTCATTCTCAAAAACAAGCGCGGCACGCTGTGGGCCATCGCCATGGTCACCAACCGCATGAAGCCCATGACCATCATGGGCAAGGTCACCCATCAGGTGGCCATCCCCTGGCATTATGGCTGGGTCTGGCCGTCCGACGGCGGCGACTCGGCCAACCTGCTGGTTCCGTCGGTCGGCGACGCCAACACCGGCATCCCGGAGAGCAAGGCCTTCATGGTCAACCTGGCCAAGGCCTAGGCCGGGAAACCTGCGGTTTGCATGATGGGAGGCTTGGGCCTCCCGGAAACCAGTGACGCGGATTACCACGCCGCAGTTCCCCCTCCCGGCCTTCGGCCGGAAGGCACGCCAGGGAACCGTGCGCCTGGAAAGGAGACCGACCATGTCTGGAAAGTCGTTTTTCGTGGATTTGACGAAATGCACCGCTTGCCGGGGCTGTCAGGTAGCCTGCAAGCAATGGAAACAACTGCCTGCGGAAAAGACGCGCCAACTCGGTTCGCACCAAAATCCGCCGGACCTGTCGTACACCACGATCCGTCTGGTGCGTTTCATGGAGACCGGGGACGGCGACGCCTTCTCCTGGCTCTTTTTCCCCGAACAGTGCCGCCACTGCGTGGATGCGCCGTGCAAGATGGCGGCGGAATCCTCTGGAAACGGCGACGCGATCTTGCAGGACGCCGACACCGGGGCGGTCATCTACACGGACAAGACCAGTGAACTGGACTTCGATTTCATCCGTAGTTCCTGCCCTTACGATATCCCGAGGCAGGACGCTGCCACCAAGCGCATCAGCAAATGCGACATGTGCATCGACCGGGTGCGCGGCGGGATGCTCCCAGCCTGCGTGAAGAGCTGTCCCACCGGGACCATGAACTTCGGCGACCGAGAGGACATGCTGCAACTCGCCGGCAAGCGGCTGGCCGAAGTGCAAAAGGCCAAGCCCAAAGCCAAATTGGTGGATATGGAGCAGGTCAGGGTGATCTACTTGGCCGAGATGGAGCCGAAAACCTATTACAAGTTCATGGCCGATGCCGGTGGACCGAGGATGTATACCCGGTTCGCCGCGCTGAATAAGTTCCTTGGTCCCTTGCGCCAGTTGCGAGGATAACCGGCTCGTAATAGGGGAAATGAAGGGGCTTGTTCTGCCAGGCAAGCCCCTTTTTTCGGAGTATTCAGAAATACGGCAGTACTGTTTAAGAAAAAGGTGTTGTTTTGGCCTGTTGTCCTTGAAAAGCCGGATGCGCTGTTCAAGGACGCGGCACGAGCGTTCCGGCATGACGTCCGGGGGCTCGGCGTAACCGCTTCAGGCGGTTTCGGGCCGGCTGGCCTGGGCCAGCACAGCAGCCACGAGCTTGAGTTCGTCGTCGGCCAGGGTGCGGGGGTCAAGCAGCAGAGCCTCGTCCTGGGTGCGGGCCACCAGCGGTGGATCGGCAGAGAGCAGCCGCTGGCGCAGGGCGTCGGGCGAGGGCGCGTCGGCCAGCGGACGCAGCGCCACCAACGTGGTCGGCAGATCGCGTTCGGGATAAGCCCCGCCGCCCACCCGGGACGCCCCGGGGATGGCCGCAACCGCGTAGCGCCCGGCCAGGGCCTTTCGCAGCAGCCCGGCCAGCTTGCGGGCTTTTTTGGCCAGTGCTTCGGGGCTGGCCGTGATCATGGCCAGGGTCGGGATGACGGCCCGGGCGCGCTCGGGGTCGCGGTAGAGGCGCAGCGTGGCTTCCAGGGCGGCCAGGGTCATCTTGTCGATGCGCATGGCCCGGTTAAGCGGATTTTTGCGGATGGCGGCGATGTACTTGGCCTTGCCGACGATGATGCCGGCCTGGGGGCCGCCCAGCACCTTGTCGCCGCTAAATGTGACCACGTCCGCGCCCTCGGCCACGGCCTGCTGCACCGTCGGTTCGCCGGGCAGGCCGCAGGCCGCGAAATCGGTCAGATTGCCGCTGCCGAGGTCCTCGATGACCGGGAGGTTCAGGCGCGCGCCCAGTTCGGCCAACTCGGCCAGGGAGACTTCCTTGGTGAACCCGACGATGCGGTAGTTGGAGGTGTGGACCTTGAGCAGGGCGGCGGTTTCCGGGCCGGCGGCGTTTTCGTAGTCGCGTAAATGCGTGCGGTTGGTGGCCCCGACCTCGCGCAGAACGGCCCCGGACTTGGCCATGACCTCGGGAATGCGAAACGAGCCGCCGATCTCCACGAGCTGGCCCCGGGAGACGATGACCTCGCGGCCCTTGGCCAGGGTTTCCAGGACGATCAGGACGGCGGCGGCGTTGTTGTTGACGACCAGCGCGTCCTCGGCCCCGGTCAGGGTACGCAGGATGTCGACCACGTGGCTGTAGCGGCTGCCGCGCTCGCCGGTGGTCAGATCAAATTCCAGGTTGGAATAGCGCAGACAAGCCTCGGCGGCGGCGGCGGCGGCCTCGGGGGCCAGAAGCGAGCGGCCGAGGTTGGTGTGCACCACCACGCCGGTGGCGTTAATCACGCGCCGGAAATGCGGCCTTGTGGCGGCGGCGACCTGCCGGGCGCACTGGGCGAACAGCAGGCCATGGTCGAGCTGGGCCGGTTCGGTCAGCCGGCCGGTGCGGATGTCGTCGCGCAGCCCGTCGAGGAATGCGGTGACCGCGTCGCGGACCATGGCCCGGGGCAGGGCGGCCAGACTCGAATCGTCGCCGAGGGCGGTCAGGACCGCGTCCATGGGCGGGAGCAGGCGAAACAGATTTTGCACGGCGATCCCGGAGGGTTGGCGTTGGCAAGGCGTCAAGACGCGACAAATACCCCGAATCGGGTCCGAGATCAATTTTGGCGGTCGGCGAACAGCGCGGCCAGCAGGTACATAGAGCCGCACACGAGCACCGTGCCGTCGAGCTTTTCCACGGCCTCAAGCGCCTCGCGCGGACCGGCCACGGGCACGGCGCGTTTCCCCAGACGGGCGGCGACCTCGGCCGCCGGCCGGGCTCGCGACACGCCGGGCAGCTCGGGCACGATGATGGGGCCGGCGGTCAGCCGGGCGACCACTGGAGCCATGGCCTCGAAATCCTTGTCGCCCAGGCAGGTGAAGATCAGGGCCGTGGGCGAGACGAGCAGGGTTTTGAGCGCGGCTTCCAAGGCGGCAAGGGCCGGCAGGTTGTGGGCGCTGTCCAGCAGCAGGGCCGGGGCCATGCCCGGCAAACGCAGCAGATGGAGCCGTCCGGGCAGGAAGGTCTCGGCCAGGGCGCGGCGCACGGCCTCGGGATCTGGAACAATGCCCATGGCCTCGGCGCACAGGGCGAAGCCGGCCAGGGCCAGGGCGGCGTTTTGGGCCTGGTGCGGCCCGGCGAGCCGCAGCTTCACGTCCGGGACGTCCAGGCGCTTGGGGAAGAGCAGCGTGGCCTGGCGCGACGACGGGTCGTAAGCGGCCAGTTCGGCCGCGTCGTAAAGCCGCGTGCCGCGCGAGAGCGCCTGCCGGCGCAGCACGGCGGCGGCCTCGGCCGGCTGAGGGCCGGTGACGGCTTGGCCGCCCGAGATGAGTGCTCCGGCCTTGTCGGCGGCGATGTCGGCCAGCGTCGGTCCGATGACCGAGGCGTGGTCCAGCCCCATGGGCGTAAAAAGCGTCAGGTCGCGGGGGAGTGCCGTGGTGGCGTCGCCGGCCCCGCCAAGGCCCGCTTCATAGACGGCGGCCTCGGCCCCGAGATCGGCAAAGAGCCAGGCGGCCATGGCGGTCAGGAGTTCGAAATAGGTCAGCCGCCCGTCTTGCCCGCGTCCGGCCACGGCGGCCTGGACGGCGCTGGCCGCCCGGGTCCAATCCTGCCCGGCGATCATCTTGCCGCCAAGGAGGATGCGCTCGCGCACGCTGACGAAATGGGGCGACAGATACAGCCCCGTGGGCAGGCCGTGGGCGGCCAGCAGCCCGGCCAGCAAGGCGGCCGTGGACCCCTTGCCGTTGGTGCCGACCACCTGCGCGCAGAGGTGGGGCAGGCTCTCCAGGCGAAGCCCGGCCAAGGCCGCGCGCATCCGCCCGGGGCCGAGGTCCATGTGAAATAGGCCAAGGGAGTCGAGGTAGGCCGCAAAGGCGGCGAAGTCGGGAAAATCAGATGTCGATGCAGTCATGTTCTCGCAGGAGCCGGTAGTTGTAGCCGGTCAGTTCACGGGCCAGTTCGTCCACGATGACGGCGGCGAACGGAGCCTTTAAGTGGTAGATGAAGATGTCTGGCCGGGCGCGCAGTTTGTCGAGTTCGGCGCGCAGCAGCTTCGGGGTCAGGTGCTTGGAGGCCATGGCCAGGGCTTCCATGGAAGACGGGAACGAGGCCTCGGTGATCAGATTTTTGAGTGCAAAGGGCAGGGCGTCCATGGCCTTCCAGAAATCGTCGCACGGGCCGGTGTCGCCGGTGTAGGCGAGGTTTCGCGCCCCGCCGTCCTGCCACAGGACGAAGCCCGAGGCGGCCTTGGCGTGGTTGACGGGATAGGCGGCGATGGTGACGTCGCCAAGAACGACCGGCACGCCCGGGGTCATGGGGGCGTAGGTCAAAACCGGCGAATCCGTGGGGATGACGGTGAAGTCGGGCCAGATGGTGTCGTTTAAAAGGTGCGTGGAGATGGCGTCGAGGACTTCGGGCAGACCGTGGATGGCCACGGGAGCCCGGCTGCCGGCGACGAAGAACTCAATGAGGTTGTCGGCCAGAAACAGGATATCCTTGATATGGTCGAGGTGGCTGTGGCTGACAAAAATATGTTCGAGCCTGGCCTGTGCGGCCAGGTCCAGGGAGGAGGTGACGGAGCCGGCGTCGAGGAGGATGGTGTCGTTGACGCAAAACGAGGTGAGGTTGTGCCCCGGCAGGTCCGAGCCGGAGCATCCGAGCACGCGCAGCTTCATGCCAGTCTCCTTATGGCGGGCAATGTCCCGGGATTTGCCAGTGTGAGCCGCAAGGAGCCTTTCGTCAAGGCCGGCCTTGACCGGACGGTTCGGCTTGTTTAGTTTTCGTGCCGCGCGCCCGTAGCTCAGTCGGATAGAGCATCTGCCTTCTAAGCAGACGGCCCGGGGTTCGAATCCCTGCGGGCGCGCCAGAAGAACATCAAGGGGTTCCGTTTTCGGAACCCCTTATGATTTTGTGCAGTTGTTTCTTGCTGTTGGGCTGTGTCGTTGCGGCACTAAAGGCAGGATTGACCGAGGCTCCCCGCTACTCCCAAGAAAAAATCCGCTTCCAATCCTTTTTCATGCTGATGACGACCCAACCCTTTTGGGCCGCTTCGGCCAGCAGGGAATCGGGGAACGTCCCGATCTTGGACTGGGCGGCGTAGGCGTATTCCCGCTCGGCGTCGTCGTGGCGCACGAGCATCATGAGTCGCGTGCCGCCGCCGGCCTGGGCGTATTCGAGCATTTCCTTGTCTCCGTCCGAGTTGCCGAACGCGGCCTGGGGACGGCGGCCGATCATGAGGTGGATGCCCTGGGGCTTGCCCGGGCCGACGTTGACGAGCAACAGCTTGGGCGCTTCGGTGAGGAACGCCTGGCCGGCGGCGTCATAGCCGAACGTCGTGGCGTTGAGCGTCCCGACCACCTGCTCGGGCGGCACGCCGTAGGTCTTTTCGGCGTAGGCGCGCAGAAAATCCTGGCCGCCGCCGGTGACGAAATAGGTCTTGTAGCCATGGGCGCGCAGCAGCTGCATCACTTCCAGCATGGGCTGGTAGACAAGCTCGGTGTAGGGCCGCCCCCAGCGGGCGTCCCGGGCCGTTTCCAGCCACCGGCGCACCTGGTCGCCCAGCGCCTCCACGGGCATGCCGGTCATGGTCGCGGCGTAGAGCTTGACGATGTCGTCGGTGGAGGCGTCGGCCAGGCGCTCCAGGCCGCCGGCCAGCATGGACTTGAAAGGCTCGGCCTCGGTCAGCTCCGGCTTCTGGCTGGCCAGCTCGCGCAGCCGGGCCAGGCAGTAGAGCATGGGCGTGTACATGGGCTGCTCGACCCAGGTCGTGCCGTCCTGGTCAAAGGTGGCGATGCGCGCCTCGGGCGGGACATAGCCCGGGCTCGACGGCTCGGTGGTCGCGCCCACGAAGGCCAGGATCGCCTGCTTGGCCGGTCCCTCGTTCCAGGAGGGCAGGGGATCGGTCTGGGCGCGCGCCGCCGTGGCGACCAGCAACAGACAGCACAGGGCCAAGGCAATCAGGCGGCCCGGCCACAAGGGCAAGACGCTGTTTCGCCGCACCGGCAGTCGTCGAGTCATGTTCTCCCTCCGTTTGGCCGCCCGGTCGCCGAGGCCCGGGAACCGGCCGCGTCGGTCGGCGGGCCGGGGGCGGCGCTAGTGTCGCGTTCGGGAAATGCATCCCCCTGCTGGGTGCGATGATAATCCGTAGTCATTATTTTTATTCGCAAAAAAACATAAATGTTTTTTTGCGAACGCCACACTAGGCTCGTGTCGCGTCCCTTAAAAAATACGAGAGAGGGTTTTGCAAAAAGAGTCGGTTTTGAAGCCTTCGGCGACCAAAGGGCTGAGCCCTTTGGAAACCCGTAACGAATACAGCCTGTTATAACGCGAGCTGGTTTCGGGTCGTCGTCGAAATCGATTTTTGCAAAAACCTCGAGGGTATTTTTTAAGAAAAAGAATGGCTTTAGCTCGTTGCCTACAAAACACCCTATGCGTTTTTCACGGACGCGACACTAGAAACTGACGCTGAGGCCCAGGTCGCCGCCGTAGCTCACGGTTTGCGCGTCAAAGGCCATGGCCGAGGCCGCGCCGCGCACCATCACCCGCTCATTGATTTTATAGGAGGTCCCCAGGCTGGCCGTGGCCCAATCGGCTTTCACCGGGGCGGCGGCCATGGCATAGGGCGCGGCCGTGGTCGTGGTCAGGGCGGCCTTGACCTTGCGGTCGGCCTGATCCACCAGTTCGTGGTGCCATTTGGCTTCCACGAACGGCCGCCAGTCGCCGGCCTCGATGGCGGCGCGCCAGCCGAGCTGGCTTATGGCCGAATCCCGGATCTGCTGGCCAAAGGACAGGGCCGCAACACCGTTGCCGCCGGTGGCCGCGCCGCTGGTTCCCGATTCGGCAAAACCCTGGATGCGCACCTGCTGCAGCACCAGACCGGCCACCGGGCCGGTGACCGCCGGCCCCAGGCGGATGTCGCCGCCGGCGCGAAGGGCCAGGCCCAGGGATGTTCCCGTGGTCGTGGCGCTGTTGCTGTCGGTGAAAAGCCCCAAGGCCACGTCGCGGGCGATCTTGTCCTGCACTAGGCCGTAGGAGGCCACGACATTGCCCCAGACCGGCCCGGCCTGATAGGCGGAGTAGAGGCTAAACGTCTGGTCGTTCTGGTCGAAGTGCCCGCCGCCCATGGAAAATTGTTGGGTCTGGGTCCCGGCGGTGAAGGCCGCGCCGACGATGAGGCCGCAGGGCAGCTGGTAGTCCAGGCCGGCCGAGCCGGTAAATGGCGTGCCGGCGACATCGGGGAAGCCGGAGAAGTTTCGAAGCGTCAGCGCCCCGACGCCGCCGGCGAGCCAGACGTTGACGCGTGCCTGGCCGCGATGCTGCCCGGTCAGGTCGATCTGGCCCTGGATGACGGCAGTGCGGGTCAGCCCACCCTGGATCGGCAGTTCGGCCAGCAGGGACATCAGGGTCGGGGCAGTGAGCAGGCTCGCTTCATAATCCGACTCGATCTTCTGGCCGGCCGTGGTCAGGTGATGGCCGTCCACGAACAGATACGTTTGCAGTTGGAAAGGCGTGATGTCGGCCCAGGTGGTCACCAGGGCGGCCACCGGGGACGGGGCATTGGACGCCAGCACCGAGGACGGCGTAAACCCGAACAGCGTGGGATTGGCGGACACGAACTGGAACAGGCTGGTGAGGTCGGCGGGGATGAATCGCACGCCGGCCGTGGTCAGGTACGACCACTTGGTGTTGCCGTAGGCCACGGCGCGGGCGTAGTCGTCGATGTTGCTGGCCGGGACGAGGCCGCCCAAATCGGTCAGGGTCGAGGTGTAAAAGGTGTTGGGCACCATGACGGTGCGGGCTCCGGCCGCCTGCAGGTTGGCCACGCTGGCCGTGAACTGGGCCGCCACGCCGTTTAAGAAGGTCGGATTGGCGGCGATCCAATCGGCGCCCTGTTTTTGCACGAAGATCAGGTCGTTGTTGCCGCTGTTGACGACATAGAGCGCGCTTCCGTTGGCGGCTCCTCCGTTAGCGGCCAGGAGATTGGCGATCTGCTCGGTGGCGGCCACGTTGCCGGACAGGCCTCCGGGAGCGGTCGCGCCGCCGGCCGTGGCGCTTAAGGGAGCCGTGTAGGCGCTGCCGTTGCCGTAGTTGGCGCCGCCGATGCTGACCGGTTCGGCGGAGAGGCCGAACCGGCCCGCCAGAAACGTGGTGGTCATGATGCCGGGACCGGCCCAGCCGCCCTGGGCTCCGCCGGCCACGGCGGCGGCGACCATGGCGTCGCCGACCGCGCTGCCAGTGGACGTATAGCGAAAATAGCCGCTGTCCAGGGTGCTGTCGCCCAGGCCGACGAACTGGTTGAAGGCCCCGGCGGCGTCGGCCGGGCGCGGCGCGACAAGGGCGAGCAAGGCGGCAAGAAGCAAAAGACGCAGCACGTTTGGCATGGGCACTTCCCTGGCGGTCGATTTTCAAAGTCCGTCTGGCGATGTACAATACGACCTGTCGCCTGCCGTGTTGACTGTTACATAAAAACGGTACGTTATCAATCAGGGCAGGCTCCCGGACAGCGTCGCCGAGGTCCGCCGCAGCTATGGCTTGGCGCATTGTGGCCGGGGTCGCGCGTGTTTGGGGGAATGGCGTTCGGGTATTTGACTTCTCAAGACGTTTGGGGCAATTTTTTGTTCGCAAGCTGGTTGCCGAGTTGTCGTTCAAGGCGGGGCCGTGTCCTTGACACGCCACGGGCGTGACCTCGTCACATAAAGCAATCCCACGAAATATCATCGAAAAATGATCCTTTTGGCGAAAGGCCAACGGGGTCTTGTTTTGTTGTCGGTCTGACGGGCATGGGCCGGCGCTGCCTGGGGCAGCTGTCGGCCCGAAACGTTTACGGAGAAGGTGTGTCTGTGGCTATTGGCATTGACTTCGGAACATCAAATTCCGCTGTTGGCATTTTCAAGGACGGCTTGCCTTGCCTTGTCGCGTTGGAGAACGAGAAAGAGACGATCCCCAGCGCGGTGTTTTATGACACGGAAGAAGATGCCGTGCTCTTTGGCAATGAAGCGATAGCCTTTTATATGGACGGTTGCGAAGGCCGGTTGCTGCGTTCGCTCAAAAGCATACTGGGCAGTTCGCTGGTCAACGAATCGACGGAAGTGGGCTATAAGAACATGGCCTTCAAGGACATCATCGTCACGTTCGTGCGGCATTTGAAGGCTGGCGCGGAAACTGCCGTGGGCCATGCCGTGGACAGCGTCGTCATGGGCAGGCCTGTCCGGTTTGTGGACGACGACGAGCAGGCCGACGCCCTGGCCCAGGGGCATCTGGAAGAGATCGCCAGGAAAGCCGGGTTTCGCGAGGTGCTCTTCCAGTACGAACCCATCGCGGCCGCCTTGGATTACGAGCAATCGGTCAAGCAGGAAGAACTCGCGCTCATTGTCGACATCGGCGGCGGAACGTCGGATTTTTCCATCGTCAGGGTGTCGCCGGACAGACGGGGCAAGGTCGACCGCAAGCAGGACATCCTCGCCAACACCGGCGTGCATGTCGGCGGCACCGATTTGGACCTCAAACTCAGTCTTGAGCAGGTGATGCCGCTTTTTGGCTATAGGACGCGGACCAGGAGCCTGCATCCCGGCGATCCCATACTGGACTTGCCGCCGACGTACTATCGCGAGCTGGCGACCTGGCACAAGATCGTGTTTTTGTATAACAACAGGGCCTTGCAAGGGGTCAAGAACATGCAATATCACGCGCAGCGGCAAGATCTGGTCGATCGGCTGGTCAGGATCATCAAGCGCCAGGAAGGCCATCGCCTGGCCGGCGATGTCGAAGCCGCGAAGATCGGGCTTTCGGAGCACGATGCCGCATTGATCGCCTTGGACTACGTGGAAAAAGGGCTGCAAGCGGCGCTGCATCGCCAGAAATTCGAGTCCGACATCGCGCCTGAAACCGACAGTATTGTGTCGAAAATCGAGGAATGCCTCAGCCTGGCCGGTGTCGCGGCGTCGGCGATAGACACGCTTTTTATGACGGGCGGCAGCACGGCCATCCCGCTTATCGCCCAGGCCTGTCGCCAGGCCGTGCCCAAGGCCCGTGCGGTGGAAGGGAGCCGGTTCGGCAGCGTGGGCATCGGGCTGGCCCTTGATGCCGGCAGGAAGTTCGGGGCGTGATGTCTCTTATAAAACATAACGAGATCGATGTTTTATAACTATACAAATTACAAACACATATTGCTTACAATGTGCTTTCGCTTGAGCAATGGAATTGGAATGCGCTCGGCCGGCGTCAGGCGCGCCTGACGGGCGCGGCGCAGGCCCGGCGCGTTGGTCGGACGCCATCCGCCCCCAGGCGGCGGCTCACGGGTTCATGGTCAGCGTTGCGTCTTGTTCCGCCAGGAAGGCCGCGTAGGCGCGGGTCAGGTAGCGGCTGGAAAACAGATAGGCCGCTCCCGTGGACGTCCGGATGGTGGCGATGTCCCCAAACGCCGGCTTGGTGACCAAGGCTTCGAGGATGTCGACAATCTCTGGCGGGGTGAGGTCAAAGGGCGGCTTTTCGAAGAATTCGATCGGCATGGGGCGCGGGTACTCCCGGGAGTTCGACCGGACAGCCTCGGCCACAAGAACCTCGGGCAAGTCCTTGTCGTCCAGCAGCCGGGCGTAGGCGCGGCTGAGCAGCGCCGGGTCATGGTAGAGGGTCCGCCCGGACCGGCTGGCCAAGGACGCAATTTCGGGCAGGTCCGCGACAATGGCGGCCAACCTCAGGCGCGCGTCGGCTTGGGGCGCGGTTTCCAGGCCCTGGGGCAGACCGCGCTCCCGCAGCCGCTCCAGGATTTCCTCCAGGGCGATGAGCCGAGGCCCGGCGCTGGCTTCCCGGATGGTCTCCAGGACCGCCCGGGCCAGCTCGGCTTCGTCGGCCGGATCGGGCAGCCCGGCCGGATCGCGTTGTCCGGCCGGGGCGGCCAGCCCGGTTGGATCGGGCAGCTCGGTCAAGTCGGCCCGCTCAGGCAGCCCGGCCGAATCAGGCAGCCCGGCCGCGTCGGCTTTGCCTGGCGCGTTCACTTGGCCGCCTCGGGCGTGAGCTTGGCGGCGGCCAGGGTCTCGCCCACGTCGGCCAGCCCCAGTTCGGCGTAGCGCGCCTGGCTCGGTGCGCCCGTGGCCTTGTCCCAGCCCATGGCCTCGTAAAAATAGTCCATGGCCTTGGCGATGTCGGCCGGGTCCATGCGGATGGTCCCCTTGGTCAAGGCCGCCTTGCCGCTTGGGTCCTCGAAGACCCAGGGCGGCACGATGTCGTGGGCGGCGCGCATGTCCACCCGCCCCATGTCCCGGATGGTCAAGGCCCGGTGCAGGGTGAAGATGCGCTCGGCCACCCGGTCCAGCTCCTCCCGGTCCATGGTCTGGCCGGTGGCCAGGCTCAGGAACTTCGATTCCAGGCTGTCGTCCCCGGCATAGCCGCGCTCGCGCAGGGGAGAGGCCGCCCAGGGACCCATCCAGTTGCACACCCCCAGGGCGTCGTGCAGCTCCTTGCGCAAAAGCGACCACTTGGCCCGCTGGGCTTTGTGGACGTTGGCCGGCGTGTAGTCGCCTGGGGCGTCCAGGGCGTCGGGCGAACCCCAGATGGCGGCGGCCAGCTTTTTTTGCACCTCCAGGGGCAGGCCGTTTCGCACGAAGTTCGTGTGGGAGTGGCACTGGGCGTCGCGGTTGTACTGGGTGTTGATGATCACCCCGCACTGGCCGTCGTCCTCATTGGCGTGGTGCTTGGGGTGGCCCATCTTCCAGTAGGTCGTCGTGTGGTCCTTGGCCCAGGCCGATTCCGGGATGGACCAGTGGTCGAAGATCGCGCCCGTGCCGCGACTGAGCACGTCCCCGAGTTCGCCCTGGCGGTTGGCGATGCGGGGAATGAGGTCCAGCAGGAAGGCCGGATCGGCGCTGTCGTATTTGTCCCAGGGGATGGAGGCGTACTCCTTGGACCCAAGCTTGGCCTTGAGATAGCCGCCTTCGTAAAGCTTTCGCAGGTCGCGCTGCAACTGGCCGTAGTTGGACCACAGGCCCAGGTCGTCGGCCAGATGCATGCCCACCATGCAGGCCTCCATGGCGGCCTCATTGTTCTTCTTGCCGGCTAGCTGCTTGAAAAACGAGCGGCCGAACATGAGCGCCACGCAGGTGTTTTGGCCCATGTCCGGGATGCCGTACTTGGCGGTCACCGACGGCATCTTGAGCATGGTGTGGCAGCGGATGGGGCAGGCCGTGCAGCCGTTGCCGCGCACGGTGTATTTCCAGGCCTCGTCGCCCAGGAAATAGACCGCGCTGTTGGTGCGAAAGGCGATGCTGTTCGGGTCGTGGATATTGCCGGCGAGCTCTACGGGCGGCTTGGCCGCGCCCCAGCGCTTGCCGGGCTGGCCGACCCAGCGCGAGGCCGGATTGTAGTATTCGGCCTGGGGCGTGGGGAAGCTTGGGACCACGTGCTGGTTGTTGGCGCCAAGGATGGAGAGGTGGAACTTGACCAGGGCCTCCCAGGCGGCCTTGTCCCCGGCGATGCGCACCGCGCCGCTGCCCTGGACGGCCACGGCCTTGAGGTTCTTGCCGCCCATGACTCCGCCCACGCCGCCGGCCGAATGGGAAACGGAATTGATCACCATGCCCATGGGGGCCAGGTTTTCCCCGGCCTGGCCGATGGCCGCCACCACGCAGTCCGGCCCCAGCTCCTGGCTGATGGCCAAGGTGGTTCGGCGGATGCCCGAGCCCCACAAATGCCGGGCGTCGCGGATCTCCACCCGGGCGTTGCGGATCATGAGCCACACCGGTTTGTCGGCCTTGCCTTCCACGATCAGGGCGTCGTAGCCGGCGTATTTGAGCTTAGCCGCGAAATGCCCGCCCATGTGCCCCGAGCCGACCAGCGGCTTTGGCCAGCAGGTGGGAAAAAGGGTGGTTATGGTGGCCCGGCCGTTGCACGGCACGCTGGTGCCGACCAGAGGGCCGGTGGCGAAGACGAGCTTGTTGGCCGCGTCAAAGGGGCCGGTCCCGGCCGGAACCTCGTCCCAGAGCACCCGGTAGCCGATGCCGGCCCCGCCGAGCAGGGCCGCGTAGCGTTCGCGGGTATTCTCGGTGGTGATTTTGCCGGTGGAGAGATCGACGCGCAGGACCTTGCCGACAAACCCGCCGCTGCTTACGGCCATGACGGCCTCCTTGCCGGTGAAGGGTTATTCCGATTCCACCTCTAACGCGCAGCCGCATGAGGCGCATCATGCTGATATAATATATATTTTTAAAACACAACTGACGTTGTGTTTTACATTAGGGCTCTTTCGCGGATTTCGTGCCGGCCGTGACATGGCAGTCCAGGCAGGCCTTGGCCGTTTCCGGGGGGACGACGGACAGGGTGGGCCGGGTCGGGCTCCCGTCACGGCTGAGGTCGCGCCAGGGCACGTAGCGCAGGGCCGCCGCCGGACAGGCTTCCACGCACTTGGGGCGGCCATGGCACAGGGTGCATTTGGCGGCCACCCCGGCCTGTTCGTCAAAGGCGATCATCCCCCAGGGGCAGGCCTGCTGGCACAGGCGGCAGCCCAGGCACTGGGCGGCGTCGACCACCCTGGCTCCGGTTTGGGGATCGGCGATGATGGCGTTTTGGGGGCAGGCCGTGGCGCAGGGCACGGGATGGGGGCACTGGCGGCACACGCCCTGGACCACCAGCCCGTCGCCCCAGTCGCCGTGCATGGCCTCACCACCGGTGGGGCCGGCGAGGCCGAAATTGACGGCCCGGGCGATCTTGATGCGGGCCAACGACGGCTGGGCCCGGCCGTCGTTATACTCCGTGCAGGCCAGCTCGCACCGGCCGCAGGCCACGCAGCGGGTGGGATCGGCCAGGATGACGCCCTGGGCGCTGTCCAGGATCACCAGCGGCGCGTTTTCGCCGTAGGCCTCGCCAAGGTTCAGGAAGGCCAAGCCGGCAAGCGCGCAGCCGGACAGCTTGAGAAATCCCCGGCGGGTCAGCGCGGCCTCCCAGCCGGAAGCCTTGGCCGCCCGCTCGATCCATTCCGACGAGATGCTGCGGTCTTTGTTCATGTCGCGCCTCCCGTAGCCCGCGCACCGGCCCGTGGGCCGAAGAGACGTCCCGGCAAATGGGCCTTGGGATGGTCATAAAACGCTTTGCCATGGGCGTCCATGGCCCGTCGCGGGACAAGGACGCCGGCCTGGTCTCTAGAGAGGTCTGGACGAAATGTTCTGACGGAGGGCGGATGCGGGATGTCGCCAGGGCGGAGAAAAAGAAGAAGCGAAGCCTTGTGGGCTTATTTGCTTTCGGCCCCGCCGTCGCCGCCGGACAGGGCGTCCAGGATGGCCCCGGGATCGAGCAGGCGGATGCGCTGGCGCGAGACGGCAATGAGCCCGCGCGCCTCGAAGGCGGCCAGGGTTTCGCTTACGGTCTGCTGGCAGGAACCGGTCATGGCCGCGATTTGCCCCTGGGTCAGGCGCACCGGCACGTCGGCCGGGCCGCCCCGGGCCTGGGCGATCTCATCGTGGGACAGGCACAGCAAGAGCTTTAAAAGCCTGGTCGGCACGTCGCAGGTCATGACGTTTTCGAGCTGGTCGCTTAAGTAGCGGATGCGCCGGCCAAGCACCTCGATGATGCGCCGGGCCATGAGCGGCTGCTCCACCAAAAGGCCCAGCAGGTCGTCGCGGCGGATGTCCAAAAGCAGGCATTCGGACAGGGCCTGGGCCGAGCACTTGCGCCGCTCGCCGCCGACCACCTCGGCCAGGCCGAACATTTCGCCGGCCGAGCGGATGAAAAAGGTCGGCTCCTTGCCGTGCAGCGACACCCGGAAGATCTTGACCGACCCCTGGTCCAGATAAAAGGAGCGGTCGCAGCGGTCGTTTTCAAAAAACACGATGGCGTTTTTTTTGATGCGCCGCACCGTGGCCAACCGTCGAAAGGCCTCGAACTCGCGTTCCAGGCCGTCGAAGAAGCCGCCCTTGAGCAGGTGCCATTGGCTGGGGTGTTCACACTTGGCCATGGGCCAACATAGGGTCCCTTTTCGCCGGGTCAAGGCAGAAGGCCAACGCCCCGTCCGAAAACGGGGCGTTGGCCGGCGCGGCGCTAGTCCTTGACGTCCAGGCGGTTGCGATACTTGTAGGTCACGGTCTGGCCGTTTATGTCCGTGCACTTCCAGGTGATGGAATTCTTGCCCATAAGGGGCACGAGCCGGGCCTTATGGTAGCCAAGCTGGTAGGGCATGCGCGTTTCGATGGCGTTTCTCGGGCACATCTTGACGCAGGACATGCAGTCCCAACAATCACGCGCGGCGTGGCAGTGGGATTTTCCGTCCTGTCCCACGTACATGAGATCGCCCGGGCAGGCCTCTTCGCAGAACGATTCCTCGCGGCCGGCGCAGCCGTTGCACTTCTTGGGGTCGACGATGGGCGGCATGGCGTCCTCCTGTTAGGGCTTGTAGCGGTCGCCCGGAACGAGTTGCTCGTAGGGGCGGGTGAAGGTCTCGATCTCGCCGGTGGCCAGGTTCTTGCGGCTCTCCACATGGCAGTCGTAGGCCGGATCGACCTCGGGATAGTCCGAACGGGTCTGCCAGCCCTGCCAGCGGGTCTCCTTGCGGAAGCGCAGGTGGTGGCACAGCACCTCGGCCACGTCGATGCGGTCGATGACCTCATGCACGGCCATGAGGTCGTGGAGATCCCCGGCTTTAAGGTATTGGACCTGGCTGCGCAGCATGGCCAGGTGTTTGAGCGCATAGTCCAGGCGTTCCTCGTTGGTGCGGTAGAACTGGCTGGTGCCGCCGGCGTATTCGTCCATGAGCCGTTGCAGGCGCTCTTCCATCTCCAGGGCGCGCAGGCCGTCGAAGGCCTCGCCGCGCAAAAGCGGGGCGAACACGCGGGCTTTTTCGGCTTCCACCTGGGCGGCGTCGGGTTCGGGCAGTTCCAGGCCAGCGATGTAGGCCGCCGCGCCGCGCAGGGCCAGCTTGCCTTCGGCGGCGCAGCCGCCCACGAACTTGTTGGGGTTGCCGCCGGCCGTCTCGCCGGCCGCGAACAGGCCCGGGATGGTGGTCATGCGCTCCATGTCCACCCAGAAGCCCGACTGGGTGTGGCCGCCGACGATGTAGGGGTCGGAGCCGTAGATCTCGATGGGCTCCTTGACCGGGTCCTGGCCCCGGCTGGCCAGGAAGAGCACGAAGCTCGGACGCTCGTTCAAATAATCCGTCATCATTTGCTGGGCCAGTTCCGGGGCCATGCCGCGCGTGTCGCAGTAGGTGGGGCCGCGCCCGGCCAGCCACTCTTCCATGGGCGCGTTGGCCCGGATGTAGCGGGGGGCCTTGTCCGCGCCCAGGTGGGCGTAGCGGCTTTGCATGATGCGCTCGCCTTTGGCGTTGATGATGGGGGCCTTGTAGCCCACCGAGATGGTGTCCACCGGGCCGCAGAAATCCTTGGTGCGGGTAGCTACCCAGCGCTGCTCCATGGAGGTCATTTCCGCGCCCTGGCGGATGCCCACGGCGTAGCCCGTGCCCACGCAGTAGGGGCACATCCAGATCTGGTGGTGGGAGTCGGTGGCGTCGGCGGTGTAGCTTTTATACAGGCCGGCCGCGCCGCCGGTGGCGTTGATGGTGGCCTTGGCCCGAAACACGTAGAACTTGCCGTCGCGTACGCCAAAGCCCAAGGCCCCGATGCAGCGGTTGCCGTCCATGAGGAGCTGGGTGCAGGCCACGCGGTTATGGACCTCGGCTCCGGCCTCGATGGCCTTCTCGGCCATGATGGGCTTTAACTGCTCGCCGTGGATGGAGATGTCCCAGGCTCCCCGGTAGCGGATGTTGCCCTTGTCGTCGCGAAGGATCGGCAGGCCCCAGCGCTCCAGGTCGTCCACGGACTCGTTGAGTTCCCGGGCGTTGGACAGGGCCAGATCCTCGCGGATGGGGCCGCCGCCGACCTGGGAGCGGCACCAGCGCACCAGGTCTTCCGGGGTCTTGCCTTCGGGAATGTAGGTGTTGATGGCGTCCATGCCGGCGGAGCAGGCTCCGGAGCGCATGATATGGGCCTTTTCCATGATGACCACCTTGAGGGAGGGGTCGAGCTTGGCCGCTTCCACGGCCGAGAAGCAGCCGGCGTTGCCGCCGCCGATGATGAGGACGTCGCAGTCCACGCGGACGGTTTCCACGGCGTCGAGACTGGGGGGATTGGGGGCCATGCGAGGCATAGTCGTACTCCTTGTCGTCGTTGGCGAGTGACGGACGGGGCTAATAGGGCCAGGGGGCGGCCGGGTTCCAGACGGGCAGGCCGAAAAACGCGTACCAGGGGGCCATGACGGCGATGCCGAACGCGATGGCGAGCAGGGTGCAGACCCAGCCGGCCTTGGCGTAGTCGGCGGTGGAAAAGGTTCCGGTGCCGTAGGCGATGACCGCCGCCGTGATCTGGGTGGGGAGCAGGTAGGCGAAGGTGTCCACGTTGCAGATGAGCAGGGTGAAGGCCACGGGATGCAGCCCGAGCTTGGGGCCCATGGCGAAGACGATGGGGGCCAGCATGGCCACGGCGGCCACGTTGGAGAGCATGCCCAGGCGCAGGATCTGGGTCCCGAGCATCATGACGGCCACGGTCTGCCACCAGCCCATGCCCTGCACGAACCCGTGGATGTGCTCGGCGGTCCAGCCGGCCAGGCCGGACTTGGTCATGGCGTCGGTCATGGTGATGGCCCCGCCCAGGAGCAGGAAGGTGCCCCAGATGGTGCGGTCCTGCACGGCCTTCCATTTGAAGGGGAAAAGGCCCGGGATAAAAAGGAGCATGATGCCGACCAGGCCGACGACGCCGAGCTGCTGGTTGTGCAGCACCAGCGGGCTGCCTTTGCCGGTCATGAACAGCACGCCGACCAGGACGAACACGGCCAGCATGGCCTTCTCGGCCCGGCTGGCGGGGCCAAGGGCCTTGTACTGGCGGTGAATCTGCTCATGGCCGCCGGCAATGGCCACGCCGTCGGTCTTGAAATGGAAGCGCACCCACCATTGGCTTGCGACAAACAGCAGCAGGTAGGGGACGTGCAGGAGCATCCAGTTGAAGTAGCCGAGGTTTTTAAAGCCGTTTTTCTCGAACAGGCCGGTCATGATGAGGTTGGGCATGTGGCCGGTGAGGATGAAAAGCCCCGAGATCATGCTGGCGTAGACCATGGCCTGGATGACGATGGCCTTTTTGGCCTCGCGTTCCCGGGGGGTGTCGCCCAAAAGGGCGGTGATGCCCTGGACCACGGGCATGATGGTGGCGGCCCGGGCGTTGGCGGCCGGGATGAGCAACGCCAGGGCCAGGTTGACCCCGAACATGCCCCAGATGATGCGGCCGACGCTCGAAGCCTTGATCTTGTCGAGGATGGCCAGGGCGATGCGCTTGTCCATGCCCAAAAGCTGGATGATGGCTCCGGTGAAAAAGGCGAACAGGCACAGCCAGACTTCGTGGGTGGTGAATCCCGAGAAGACCTGCCCCATGGGCGGTTTGCCGTTGGTCCAGGGCAGGGCGTGGGTGAGGACCAGCAGTGTGGGGATGGAGATGCCGGTGATGCCCACGGGCATGGCTTCCGAGACCCACATGATCGAGGCCCAGATGAGGATGGCCAGCACCGACAGGCCTTCGCGGGACAGGCCTTCCGGCAGGGGCAAGAGGTAGTTGACGGCGGCGAAGGCGGCCCAGGCGGCGGCATAACCGGCCCAGGTGACGCGGGGGCTTCGCCCGCACAGGGAGAGGTTCTCGGAAATGTAGGTCCCGAAACCTCCCCGGCATTCGTTGATCGTCGCGACGGACTCGTTGGCCATACGGCGCCTCCGGTAATCGCCTTGCGGCGGGGATGGCGCTGTCTAGCCCGACCGGTGCCGGGGGACTATCGCGGGGACGATAAAGTCGGAAGAAAGGGGCTCAAAGGCGCGGCGGCCTCGCCGTACCGGCCGTTCTCCCGGGGCGTCGTCNNGACGACGCCCCGGGAGAACGGCCCGGAGGCGACCGTCCGGGCGGGCGGGGCCTTGACGCGGCTGGTATCAGCGAGAAGCGGGCGATCCATCAATTTCGAGTCGCCCGGGGCAGGCGGGGCCTTGACGCGGCTGGACTCAGGCCGGCGCGGGCAGGCACAAAACGAGGGTGGTTTCCCCGGGCGTGGCCGCGTCGAGCAGCACCTCGCCGCCCATGGTCCTGGCCATGAGCCGGGCCGAATAGGTGCCAAGGCCGGTGCCGCCGGGTTTGCCGTGGGTGGCGTATTTCTCGAAAAACCGCTCCCGGAAGCCGGGGTCGGTTTCGCCGAGGTTGCGCAGCCGCAGGGCGCGAAAACCGTCCTTGGCCGGGGCGATGTCGATGTCCACCCGGCCGCCGGCCGGGGAATGCTCAATGGCGTTTTTGAGCAGGTTGGAGAGCATGGAGTGGCATAGGAGTTCTTCGCCGACGACGTGCGCGGCGACGCCAGACGCCAGGGCGGCTCCGTCATGACGCAGTTCCACGGACACGCCCCGGGCGCGGCGCAGGGAAGCCAGCTCCTCCACGACCTTGCCGATGACCCGCACGATGTCCACCGGCCTGGGGGACAATTCGTACACCCCTTGCTCCATCTTGAGCAGGCCCAGGGACAGGTTGACCATGTTGAGCATCTGGTAGCCGGCTTCCTCGATGTCTTCCAGGTAGCCGACCTGCTCCCCGGTCAGGTTGCCGCCGGCGGCGATGAGTTGGGGCAGGGACAGGATGACGCCAAGGGGGCCCTTGAGATCGTGGTGGGTGATGCGCTCCACGTCCTCGCGCAGGCGCGCGGCCTCGGCCAGGAGCGTGTTTTGCCGGGCCAATTGCTCCATGGCCGCTTTGAGCGCCAGATGGGTCGTGACCCGGGCCTTGACCTCCTGGATGTCGAAGGGCTTGGTGATGTAGTCCACCGCGCCCAGGGCGAAGCCCGTGACCTTCTCGCGCACTTCCGTCAGGGCGGTCAGGAAGATGACGGGTATGGCGGCGGTGGCCGGGTCGGCCTTGAGGCGACGGCAGACCTCGTAGCCGTCCATGCCCGGCATGAGGATGTCGAGGAGGATGAGGTCGGGCGGGGTGGGGGCCAGGCTTTGCAGGGCCGTGGGCCCGTCCAGGGCCACGGCGATCTCGTAGTCGTCGCCGAGGGTTTCGACCAGGGTGTCGACGTCGGTTTCCACGTCGTCCACGATGAGAATGGTTTGTTTGGCGTCGCGTACCATGTCGATCACCATCTTGTCGCAATCAGGCCACATAAGGGTGCTCCAGCGCCTGGCGCTCCTCGTCGCTTTCGGAAAACTTCAGGGCAATCTGCCTGAAGGTTTCCTGAACGTCCAGGAAGGCGTCGACCATGGCTGGATCGAAATGGCTGCCCCGGCCGTCGCGGATGACGACCACGGCCTGGGCATGGGTGAAGGGCGCTTTGTAGACGCGCCGGCTGATGAGCGCGTCGTAGACGTCGGCGATGGCCATGAGCCGGCCGGAAATGGGGATGGCCTCCCCGGCCAGCCCCTGGGGATACCCCGAGCCGTCCCAGCGTTCCTGATGGGTGTAGGCGATCTCCTGGGCCAGGCGCAAAAACGAGTTGTCGCCGAGATTCTTGGCGGCGGCCTGGATGGCGTCGCGGCCGTAGACGGTGTGGCGGCGCATGACCGCGAATTCGGCGTCGGTCAGGGGGCCGGGCTTGAGCAGGATGTCGTCGCGCACGCCGACCTTGCCGATGTCGTGCAGCGGCGCGGATTTGTAGAGCAGGTCGATGATTTCGTCCGTGAACTGGCCGGCGTATCCCGGCTGCGCGCGCAGTGTTTCGGCCAGGACGCGCACGTAGTTGCGGGTGCGCTTGATGTGCGCGCCGGTTTCCGGGTCGCGGTATTCGGCCAGCCCGGCCATGGCCTCGATGATGGCGTCCTGGGTCAGGGCCAGTTCGCGGGTGCGCTCCCGGACTTTTTCCTCCAGGATCTCGTTTTGCCGGGCCAGCTCCTGGCGGGCCAGGCGCAGGGACAGATGGGTGCGCGCCCGGGCTTGTATTTCCGCCGGCTCAAAGGGCTTGGTCACGTAGTCCACGCCGCCGACGGCAAATCCGCGCGTCTTGTCGGCCACGTCGGTCAGTGCCGTGAGGAAGATGACGGGCGTGTCTGCCGTGGCCGGATCGGCCATGAGCCGGCGGCAGACTTCGTAGCCGTCCATGCCGGGCATCATGATGTCCAAAAGAATCAGGTCGGGCGTGTGTTCCTTGGCCAGGGCCAGGGCCGAGGGGCCGTCGGTGGCCACGGCCACGTCATAGTCCTCGCCCAGGGCGTCCACCAGGATGTCCAGGTTGGTTTCCGTGTCGTCCACCAGCAGGATCAGGCATTCGGCCAGGGTTTTCATGCAGTCTCCGAGGCCTTGGCGGCCAGCAGGGCGCGGGCGAGTTCCAGGGCTTGGGGAAATTTGTAGCCGCGGATGAGGGCTTCCAGGGCCGCGATGTCCGCCCGCAGGGTCTCGCCGCAGGGCGTGTCCCGCAAGGTCTCCATGATCTTGGCGCAGGGCTTGGGCTTTCGGGCTTCCAGATGAGGCAGGAGTTCGCCCAGGGCGGCCAGGACGTCGACAGCACAGTTGCCCGAAGCCGGCTCCGGCGTCGTCGCCTGGGGCGGGACCTCGGGCTTATCCCGGCCGGCCACGGCCCGGGCGAACCGGTCCACGGCCTGGGCAAAGGCCGGCAGGGCTGCCCGGGCCGCCTCGTCATCGCCTTGGCGCAGGGCCTTTTCCAGCTCGGCGGCCGCGCGGGCCAACGCGTCGGCTCCCACGTTGCCGGCCGCGCCCTTGACGGAGTGGGCCGCGATTTCCGCCGTTTCCCGGTCGCCTTCCGCCAGGGCGGCCCGGACGCGCTCGGGCACGGCCGGGAACTCCTGGCCCATTTTGTCGAGCAGCCGGTCGTAGAGGGCGGCGTTGCCGCCCACCCGGCCAAGGCCGGCCGCGACGTCGATGCCGTCCAGGGCTTGGGCGGGCGGCGGGGGCGCAGCCGCCTGGAGCGTGGTGTCCGGGACCGCGTCCTGTCCGGCTTTCGGCGCGATCCAGTCCCGCAGCACCGTAAAAAGGGCCTGCGGATCAATGGGCTTGGCCACGAAATCGTTCATGCCGGCGGCCAGGCATTTTTCCCGATCCTGGCGCATGGCGTTGGCGGTCATGGCCACGATGGGCAGGGCGGCAAACCCGGGCAGCTTGCGGATGGCGATGGTGGCGGCCAGGCCGTCCATGACCGGCATCTGCATGTCCATGAAGACGAGGTCGTAGGGCGTACGCCGCACCATCTCCAGGGCGACCTCGCCGTTTTCGGCCACGTCCACGGTGTAGCCGGCCTGGGTGAGCAGCTCCCGGGCCACCTGCTGGTTGACCTCGTTGTCCTCCACCACGAGCAGTCGGCCCTGGCCGGGATGGCTGGCCTGCCCGGCCTGGTCGTCCGGGGCCTGCCGCCGTTCCTCGCGAAAGCCGCCCAGGGCGCGCATGAGGGTGTCAAAAAGCAGGGACGGGGTCACGGGCTTGAGCAGCACGGCCTCGAAGCCGCCTTCCTCGGCTCCGCGCAGGACCTCCTCGCGGCCAAAAGCCGTGACCATGACCAGATGGGGCGGCGGCGCATTGTACCGGGCGCGAATGCGCTCGGCGGTTTCCAGGCCGTCCATGCCGGGCATCTGCCAGTCGAGCAGCACGACCTCGAAGGGCTGGCTCTTGCCCTGGGCCGCTTCCAGGACGGTCAGGGCTTCCTGGCCCGAGGCGGCGGCCTCCACGGAAAAGCTCATGGCGGCCAGCATGTCGGTGAGCACCGTGCGGGCGCTTTCGTTGTCGTCCACAACCAGGACGCGCCGGCCGCGCAGGTCCGGGTCGGGCAAGAGGACGCGGTGGCGCTTGCGGCTTTTGCGCAGCCGCGCCGTGAACCAGAAGGTCGAGCCCGCCCCGGGTGTCGAGTCCACGCCGACCTCGCCGCCCATGAGTTCGGCCAGGCGCTTGGAGATGGCCAAACCCAGGCCCGTGCCGCCAAAACGGCGGGTGGTGGAGGCGTCGGCCTGGGAAAAGCTTTGAAACAGCCGGGCGATCTGCTCCTGGGTCAGGCCGATGCCGGTGTCGCGCACCTCGAAGCGCAGGGCCGCCTCGCCGTCGTCTTCGGAGAGAAGCCGCACCCGGATGCCCACCTCGCCGGCCTCGGTGAACTTGACGGCGTTGTTGGCGTAGTTGACCAGGATCTGCCCCAGGCGCAGCGGGTCGCCGACGAGGTCCTGGGGCACGTCGGCGGCCACGTCGAACAGCAGCTCCAGCCCCTTGGCTTCGGCCTTTTCCCGAATCAGCGCGGCTACGTTTTCAAGCACCGCCGACAGGTCGAAGTCGGTGCGTTCGATGGCGAGCTTGCCGGCCTCGATTTTGGAGAAATCCAGGATGTCGTTGATGATGCCGAGCAGATGCTGGCTGGCTTGCTGGATCTTGCCCATGTAGTCGCGCTGGCGGGGAGTCAGTTCGGTGGTCAGGGCCAGATGGGACAGGCCCACGATGGCGTTCATGGGGGTGCGGATTTCGTGGCTCATGTTGGCCAGGAAATCGGACTTGAGCAGGGTAGCCTCCACGGCGGCCTCCTTGGCCGCGGCCAGGGCCCGCTCCACGGCTTTTTGCTCGCTGATGTCCACGAAGGTGCCGACCAGGCCGCCGGGGCTGCCGTCGGCCCGGCGAAAGCCCGAAACGTAGTAGAGAGTCTCGTGCATGGCCCCGTCGGCAAAGGGAATGCGCATTTCCCGGCGCACCGAGCCGCCGGCGGCGATGGCCTCCTCGTCCTCGCGCTGGTAGGCCCGCCGGTCCTCTTCGGGCAGATAATCGAGGTCCAGGACGCGTTTGCCGACAAGCTCTTCGCGGCGCACGCCAAAGGTTTCCTCGTAGGCCCGGTTGAATCCCAGGAAACGGGTGTCCGCGCCCTTGTAGAAGACGGGGTTGGGAATGGTGTCCAGGAGCACCTGCTGGAAGGCGTTCTGGTCGGCCAGGGCCTGCTGGACCCGGACGCGTTCGCCGATGTCCAGGGCAAGCTTGAGCGCCAGGGCCAGTTCGGCCCGGGCCTTGTCCAGATAGCGCTGGTCGTCCTCGGACAGTTCCCGCAACAGGCCGATCTCCAGCGCCCCCACGGCCGACTGGCCGTCGCCCAGGGGCAACAGCCGGATTTCCGTCAGCCCGACCGCGCCGCCGGACAGGGCGACGCCGGCCGTTTCGGACAGCTCGCGCAGGGAAAAGGGCCGGCCCGAGGCGATGACGTCCTCGACCAGGGGGCGGCAGGTTTCGGGAGCGTCCTCGACAGGCGGCCGATAACCGCCGAAGCGGGCCAGGACCTGGGCGGATGAAGCGCGGCAACGGACATGGACGGCGGCGTAGGGCAGGGACAAAAACCGGACCAGCTCGCTCAGGGCCGCCTCGGCCAGCCGGCCGGGGTCGAGTTCGTTTTTGAGCGAGGCGGCGAAATGCTGCAGGCCCGCTTCCAGGCGCAGCTGGGCTTCCAGGCGCGACAGCAGGCGTTTGTATTCGCTGACGTCCTCCTGCAAACCCACGTAGCCCAGGAGATTGCCCTTGGCGTCGTTTACCGGCGAGATGGCCACCCGGGCATGGTAATGGGAGCCGTCCTTGCGCCGGTTGACGAATTCGCCGCTCCAGGGCTGGCCGGCGCGCAGGGACCGGCGCATCTCGTCGTAGACTTCCCGGGGGGTCGCGCCGCTGGCCAAGACGTTGGGATCGCGCCGTTTGACCTCGGCCAGGCGGTACTGGGTCACCCGCTCGAACTGGGGGTTGACCCAGCGGATGCGGGTCTTGCGGTCGGTGACGACCACGGCCAGAGGGCTGACCTCCATGGCTACGCCAAGGGTGCGAAACCGGGCCGCCGCCCTGGCCCGGCGCCGCCGCACCCGGTCCAGGGCCACCAGCGTCAGACAGACCAGCAGCGTTCCGGCGGCGGCCAGGCCGGCCGTCAGCAGGCGCTTGGCCGGCGGGAACCACGCGGCGGTATCCTGGAGCACCACCAGGGTCCAGTTGCCTTCGGGATCGTCCCAGTCCACGGACTGGGCGGCCAGGTTCCAGGCAGCGCCGGCGATGTCGGCCGTGTCCTGGTCGGGCGAGAAGGGAAGGGCAGCCGCCTGGCGGCCTTTGAACACGTCTCCAAAGCGGCTGGCGCGGTCGATGGCGGCCGGTTTGCCTTCCGTGGCCACAGGGGCCACGGCGTAGAGCCACTCGGGGCGCGTGGCGGCAAACACCACGCCTTCGGGGGAGAGCAGCGCGGCCTGGCTGCCGGAGCCGGCCAGGAGGGCGTCGAGAAAGGCCGCGCCGATCTTGGTCATGATCACGCCGATGACCGGGGAAGCGGGCAACGCGCCGTCGCGCACCGGCGCGGCGTAGTAGAGGCCGCGCTCCTGGGACAGCTTGCCCACGGCGGCGTAGATGTTGGGCCGACCGGCCATGGCCTGCTGGAAGTAGGGCCGAAAGGCGACGTTGAGTCCTTCGGAGGTGGCCCCTTCGGTGTCGTGGATGCGGATGACGCCGTTTGCCTCAATGAGATAGGTCCCTTCGGCCGCGTATTGGCGGCGTAGGGGATCAAGGACGTTGTGCAGTTCGCTACGGTCGCTTTCGGTGAGCTGCGTGCCGCGCACGGCGAGCTTCACGGTGGGCTGGATCAGGCCGAGCAGGCTGGTCGCGCCGATGAGCTGGCTGTCGATGGTCTTGTCGACCAGGGCGAAATGCAGGCGTTTGGCCGACTCTTGCAGGGCGTGGCGATGTTCGTCGAAAATGATGGACCTCGCCACGCGCACGCTGACGAAGGCCGCCGCCAGAGGCAAGAGCAGGCAGGCGGACAAAATGGTCAATCGGCGAAGTGTCGGCGTCATGGAGAACCTTTGGATGGCGTGGACGGAGCATTCCATAAACTATTTGCCGTGAATAGCGCCAAACGTCAAATCAAAAAGGGAGACGCACGACTTGGCGGCCCGTCTCCAAGCGGCGCAGGCAGACGCGAAATCGCCATGGACGTCAATTGCTTTGGCCCGAAGCCGTTTGTCTGGCCGGGCGGCGTTGGAATCGTCGCCGGTGTCGTTTTCACGAATTCTGGGTCTGGGCAAGGGCGGCCATATCCTGCTTGCAGCGGGCTGAGCAGCTTGCGCCAGTGGTCAATGGTGAGAACTATATTGTTTATTTGTGAATGGTTGTCATGGGAGCTAGTGAAAAAATAGTGTTGCGCCGTTGCTCATTTTTGAAAAAGATCGTACACAAAATGGTAGGGTGCGTTTGATGGTTGCCATAGTGGAACTGCTGCACAACAAGTATAGGTGAAATATGCGATTGGGATTGCAATCCAAACTGTTGTTGCCGACAATTCTCTCTATTGTGGCCAGCATGGCCTTGGCCGGCCTTTTTTCCTATCGCAAGGCTTCGAATGAACTCTGGAATGAGCTCATTTCCTCTTCGCAGCATATTGCCGACACTGTGTGCAAGGGCTTGAACATCTACACGGAAGACATCAAAAATGTGCTCGTCATGCAGAGCCGCAGCGAACCCGTCACGGGATATGTCGTGGCCCCGGCCAAGGACGGGGCCGCGCAGCAAAAAGCCCTGGCCGCCCTCAAGGAGCTGCAGGCTTTCGACAGCTCCATCGACGCCGCCTTCATCCTCGACGACAAGGGCGGCGTCCTGTTGTCCACCGATCCCGGAGTGGCCGGCAGCTACGCCGACCGGAGCTATTTCCAGCAGGCGATCAAGGGCGAGACCAATTATTCCGAGCCGCTGCTGAGCCGCTCCACGGGCAAGCCGGTGTTTCTGGCGGCCGCGCCCGTGGCCGTCGGCGGCCGGCCGGCCGGGGTCTTGGTCGTGCGGGTCAACCTGGCCAAGTTTTCCGAGGACATGGTCGCCCCGGTCAAGGTGGGGCAAAACGGCTACGCCTACATCGTGGACAAGGCCGGCGTGGTGTTCAGCCATCCCAACGCCGAGCGCATCCTCAAATTCAAGGTGGCCGAGTTCGACTGGGGCCGCAAACTCCTGTCCATGGCCCGCGGGGTGGTCGAATACAAGATGGACGGTCTGGCCAAGGCCGCCGTCTTTGCCCGCGACAAGGGCACCGGCTGGACCGTGGCCGTCACCGTCAACGCCGACGACATCGCCCGCTCCAGCCAGGCCGTGCGCGACGCCACCCTGCTGTTTGGCGGCGCGGGCACCCTGGTCGTGTGCATCCTTATTGTCTGGATCACCCGCAAGATCGTGGCCGACCTGGCCCGGTGCGTGTCCTTTGCCGGCGCGGTGGCCGAGGGCGAGCTCGGGCGCACGTTGTCCCTGGCGCGCCGCGACGAACTGGGGGCCTTGTCCGATTCCCTGGACGCCATGGTGGTCAAGTTGAAGGCCATGATCGAGACGGCCACGGCCAAGACACGCGAGGCCGAGGAGCAAACCGAGATCGCCCGCCAGGCCACGGTTCAGGCCGACGAGGCCCGGACCCGGGCCGAACAGGCCAAGCGCGAGGGCATGTTGGCCGCCGCCGGCCGGCTGGAAGGCGTGGTGAGCGTGGTGTCCTCGGCTTCGGAAGAACTCTCGTCCCAGGTGGAGGAATCGAACAACGGGGCTCAGGAGCAGGCCCGGCGCACGGCCGAGACGGCCACGGCCATGGAAGAGATGAACGCCACCGTCCTGGAGGTGGCCCGCAACGCCGGTCGGGCCGCCGAGACCGTGCACGACGCCAAGCGCAAGGCCGAGCAGGGAGCCGGGGTGGTGGACGAAGCCGTGACCAGCATAGGCCTTGTGCGCGACAAGGCGACCGAACTCAGCCGCGACATGCAGGCTCTGGGCAGGCAGGCCGGCGACATCAGCCAGATCATGACGACCATCAACGACATCGCCGATCAGACCAATCTTCTGGCGCTCAACGCCGCCATCGAGGCGGCCCG
>DLGG01000099.1:0-5495 GCA_002482565.1 Solidesulfovibrio magneticus | reverse complement strand
AAGCTGGCCGAAAAAACCATGGCCGCCACCCGCGAGGTGGGCGCGGCCATCACCGGCATCCAGCAGGGCACCCAGAAAAACGTCGACAATTTCGAAGCCGCCGCCAAGCTCATCGGCCAGGCCACCGAGCAGGCCGGGGTCTCGGGCGCGGCGCTCAAGGAAATCGTGGCCCTGGTGGAGGACGCCACCGATCAGGTCCGCTCCATCGCCACCGCCGCCGAGGAACAGTCGGCGGCCAGCGAAGAGATCAATCGCAGCGTGGACGACATCAACCGCATTTCCACCGAGGTCTCCCAGGCCATGAGCCATTCGGCCCGAGCCGTGGCCGAGCTGGCCGAGCAGACCCAGGAGCTGCGGTCGCTTATTGCTTCGCTCAAGGAGCAGTGAGGCAGGGGCGGCGATCCGGGCGTCTTGCGGTTGCCTGGCTCGTTTCCGCCCGGTTCCGCTGTATCGCTGACGCCCGAGGCGTGCCGCTAGGAGGGGGTTATGGGTCCGATTCGCGCCACTGTTTCCGGCTTTTCGCGCCGCCCCAGGCCTGCAAGGACCTCCGCCGACCGTCCGGGCGGCCGACCGGCCCGGGCGGACAGGCACAACACCGTGCTGACGCTGCTTGGCACCACCGGCGGCATGACCTGGTGGCCGGACTGCGACCGGGCCAGCGCCTCCCAGGCCTTGGCCGTGGGCGACGCGCTCTACGTCATCGACCTCGGCTTCGGCGCGACCCGCCGCCTGGCCCAGGCCTTCAACCGGGGCAGGTACGTCCGGCGCGGCCGGGAGCGCATCCAGGGCGATTTGACCACCTTCCTGGCCAACGTGCGGGCCGTGTTCCTGACCCACCTGCACATGGACCACCTGGGCGACTACGCGACGTTTCTCGAAGTCGGGGCGCGCTCGGGCTACGGCGGCGGCAAGGAGCTTGTGGTCATCGGCCCGGGCGAACGGGGGCGGCTGGAGGAGAACCATTCGGGCTACGCCGGCGGCATCATGACGGCCGAAGCCGGGGGCGGCTGCCCGGCCACGCCCACGCCCGGAACCAGGCGCATGACCGAGCTGCTGCTGCAGGCTTTTGCCCAGAACTTCAACGACTGCGCCCGCGACGAAGGCTACCCCGATCTTACCCGCATTCTCGACGTCCGGGAGATCGGCGACCCGGCGGCCATCCCCTGGCCGGCCGGCTTTGTCCCGCCCGATCCCGGCCGGCCCTGGACCGCCGCCGACACCTGTCCGGCCATGGAGCCGTTTCCCATCTATGAAGACGACCGGCTGCGGGTCTCGGCCGTGCTGGTCGACCATTTTCAGGTCTACCCGAGCTTCGCCTACCGCTTTGACACCGACGACGGCGGCGTCGTCATTTCCGGCGACACCGGGCCGGACACGCACGGCAACCTCCAGCGTCTGGCTCGGGGGGCCGACGTGCTGGTCCACGAGGTCATCGACCAGGCCTGGATCGAGTCCGCCTTTGCCGGCGTGGACCGGAACCATCCGGCCTGGCCGTTGTATGACCACGTCATGACCGCCCACACCAGTTCGGCCGATCTGGGCCGGGTGGCCGCCTCTTGCGAGGTCAAGACGCTGGTGCTCAGCCACATCGCCCCGGGCAACACGCCGCCCTGGCGTTTTCAGGCCATCAAGCGCGACTTCCCGGGCCGCCTCATCGTCGGCGAGGATCTTCTGGAAATCGGCATAGGCCGGCCCCGGACCGCCCGACGCCTGGCCGTCCGAAACCTGGCTGACTGACGCAGCCCGGGGCGCGTCTGCACAAACGCCATCACATGGTCCATTGCATGGTTCGCCATTCTGCATGGCCGGGGTTGGTAATTTATCTTGCCTTGATTCCTGAAATCGGAATAGTTGTCCTGGCTTTTATGTTGGCGGCCGGGAAATGGATTGGCCCGGTTCGGTGCAGTCACGTTTTCGCCGCAATGCTTTCGTGACACGACGCGTTTCACGAATCGTCTTCGGCAGCGTGTTCGTCTGCTTCTGGCGTGTTGATAATAGCCGGTTTTTCTTTTTTCATCCGTGCGAAACCGCTTCCTGGCGCTACGCATGGCGCGGCCGCGCCTTGTCGGGCTTTGTCGGCGCGGCTTTCGCGTAACCTGTTTCCGGGGAGGATGCCCATGCCGCGACGTATGACGGCGCTGCTCTTTGTGTTGTTCCTGACCATTGTGGCCGCCGCGCCGGGCCAAGCCTGCACCAGCGTGCGCACCAAGACCAGCGACGGACTGGTCTTCTACGCCCGCACCATGGAAGGGGAGTGGACGCTGCAAACGGTGCTCGGCATCGTGCCCCGGGGCACGGCCTACAAAGGCACCCTGCCCGACGGGACTTCCAAGGGCCTAGCCTGGAAGGTCAAGCACGCCTTTGTCGGCATGTTTGATTTCGGGATGCCCCTGGCTTCCGACGGCATGAACGAGAAGGGCCTGGTGGTCGGCCAGCTCTTCCTGCCCGGCTACGCCACCTATGAACCCTTTGACCGCACCAAGGCCGGCAAGACCCTGGCCCAGTACGAATTCGGCACGTGGCTGTTGTCCACCTTCGGCAGCGTGGCCGAGGTCCGCAAGGGCTACCGGCAGGCCCGGGTCTGCCAGGGGCCGGTGGGCGACGCCGGACCGCTGCCCCTGCACTACGTCATCCACGACCCTTCGGGCGACTGCGTGGTCATCGAATACGCCAAGGGAACCGTCACCCTCTACGACAATCCGCTCGGCGTCATGACCAACTCCCCGACCTTCGATTGGATGCTCACCAACCTCGACAACTACATCAACCTTTCGACCTTCAACACGCCCGAACTCAAGCTGAAGGGCCTGACGCTCAAGACCTTCGGCCAGGGTTCGGGGCTCTACGGCCTGCCCGGGGACTACAGTCCGCCCAGCCGCTTCGTGCGCATGGTCGCCCTGTCCCAGGCGGCCCTGCCGGCCAAGGGCGCGGACGCGGGCCTCAACCAGGCCATCGCCATCCTCGACAACGTGGATATCCCCATCGGCGCGGTGCGCGGCTACGAGGGCAAGGATGAACGCTTCGACAAGACCATCTGGTCGGTCGTGGCCGACACGGCCCGGCTTCGCTACTATTACCGCAGCATGGACAACAAGAACTGGCGCTACGTGGACGTGGCCAAGGCCCTGGCCGGGGCCAAGGGCATAAGCGCCATCCCGGTCTTTATTCCGGTGGATTATCCGGACACGACCGGCCAGGCCGCGCCTTTTAAATAGTGCCCGGCTGATGCCGCAACGCCGCCTGCAACGCCTGGCCTCGCCCCGGCTCAACCCGCAACTCCGCGCCAAAGGATGCCGCCATGCCGACTTTTCCAAACGCCGCCAGACGTATTCACGTCGCACGACTCCTTCTCGCCCTGGCCGTCTGGGCCGTTTGCGCCGCCGCGCCGGCCAGGTCCCAGGCCGCCGAAGGCGGCGTGAGCCACTACATCCTCGGCGGCTACGGCGACTTCCTCATGGGCTACATCCCGGCCGGCGGGTTTTACGTGCGAAACGACACCTTCTACCAGTCCGCCCACATGGATAAGTCTCTCAAAGGCGGCCGGGCCTATGCCGGGGTCGATTCCACCATGGCGATGAACATCACCAAGCTCTCCTACCTCTTCGACGTGCCGGCCATGGGCGGATTTCTCGGCGTCGGCGTGGGCGTGCCGATCATCATAAACGAGCATATCACCGGCGATCTGGCCGACGACTGGAACCACAAGTCACGCACGACGGGCCTGGAAACGCCGCACCACCTCGCCTACGGCGGCGGCGGCGACCGGGGCGGGCTGTCCGACATCTTCCTCATGCCGCTTATCGCCGGCTGGAACTTCGGCGAATGCCATCTGGTCGTGTCGCCCATCATCTTTTTGCCCACCGGCTACTACAATCCCAAAAAGCTCACCAACCTCGGCATGAACTACGCCAGCTTCGACGGCAACGTGGCCTTCACCTGGCTGTCCAAGAGCAAGATCGAATTTTCGGTCAACGCCGGCTACATGATCAACACCGAAAACCAGACCACCAGCTACCTGACCGGCAACCAGATCCACGCCGACTGGACCCTGGCCTACCATTGGAGCGAGCGCCTGGCCCTGGGCGCGGTGGGCTACCTGTTTGCCCAAACCACGCCGGACTCCGGCTCCGGGGCCAAGATGGGGTCGTTTCTCTCCTCGGGCACGGGCATCGGCCCGGCCATCACCTACACCGTGCCCGTGGCCGGCAAGGAACTCATGCTCGTGACCAAGTGGCTGCACGGCCTTGGCGCGTCCAACAGCCCCATCGGCGACACGGTTTACGCTTCCTTTGCCATCAAGTTCTAGGCGCGCCTTGCGTCAACGCGAAACGCGCCCGGATCAATCCGATCCGGGCGCGTTTGCGTTTAGGGCGTCAGGAACAAGGCAGGGTGAACCACGCCGACGGGCTTGTGGCGTAGGAGGTCGACCACGTCGAAACAGGCTGAACCTCTCGGGTCAATTGGCGTTTTGCCGGGCTGCTGCGGGCTTAGTGCGGCAGGCCGGGCTGTTATGTCGGCTTAAAGCCGCGGACGAAGGCCAAGGCGTCATATTGCGCCCGGCATCAAGGGGAATAATCAACCGCCGGCCAGCTTGACGACGTAGCCGCGCTTTTTGAGTTCGGCGGCCAGCAGGTCGCGGTTGTCGCCCTGTATCTCGATGACGCCGTCCTTGACCGCGCCGCCGCAGCCCAGGCGCTGCTTGAGTTCCCGGGCCAGGGCGTCGAGTTCCTTGCCGGCCAGGGGCACGCCGGTGACCATGCACACGCCCTTGCCCTTGCGGCCCTTGGTCTGGCGGCTAATGCGCACCACGCCGTCCCCGGCCGGGGCCTTGGCGGCGGCGCAGGAGCAGGCGGTCGGGGCGCGGCCGCAGCCCGGGCACAGGCGGCCGGCGTCGGTGGAGTAGACGGGCACGGAATCGGCGGGGCGTTTGGGCGGCATGGCGGTCTCCTTGGGCCGGACCCGGGCGGGCGGGATTCGTCAGGTCTTTGGGCGGCGCGTCCCTTATATTGCCGGAAGCGGAGGAACACCACGCATGTTCCGGGAACCAAGAGCGTCTTTCCTCAGGGCCTCGGCCCGGGGCAAGCGGTCGCTCGTCCTGGGCCGAGGCCGAAAAAAACAAAAGGCCCCGAAGGTGTCGCCTTCAGGGCCTTGTCAGGCGCAAGCGCCTTTGTGATCTGGCGGGGCCGACGGGACTCGAACCCGCGCCCTCCGACGTGACNNGTGACAGGCCGGCGTTATAACCAGCTTAACTACGGCCCCAGATCAGGGGTGCAGTCCGCGAGGCAATGGAGCCTCAAAAAAGAAACCTCAAAGGGACTGCGCTTTGAGGTCCCGACAGACGCGTGGCGTCTGGTGCGATCTGGCGGGGCCGACGGGACTTGAACCCGCGCCCTCCGACGTGACAGGCCGGCGTTATAACCAACTTAACTACAGCCCCAGATCATTGACAAACTCGTGGTAGGCGGAACAGGGCTCGAACCTGTGACCCTCGGCTT
>DLGG01000195.1:243-33542 GCA_002482565.1 Solidesulfovibrio magneticus | reverse complement strand
CCGGCGTCGGGACAGCAGCCGGCGCGGCGACCGGAGCCGCAGGCTGGGCCGGCATTGGCCCGGCGGGCGAGGCGGTCGCGGCCGTCGGCAAGGTCACCTCTTCCACGGCCGACAGTCGGCTCAGATTGTCATGGGCCGGAGGATAGAACCGGGGATTGGCGGCAATGGCCTTCTCGAAATATTCCTGAGCCTTGGTCCGATCGCCGGCCTCCATGTAGCACACGCCCAAATTGTTTAAGGCCGCCGATTCCGTGCCCACCGACACAAAGGCCACGTAGGCCTCGTCGTAGCGCCCGAGCCTGCACAGGGCCAACCCCAGATTATTGGCGAACTTGGGGGATTTTTTCGCGGCCGAGGCCTTGCGGAAGGCTGCGGCCGCCTCTTCGCCGCGGCCAAGCAGCAGAAGCGAAATGCCGCGATTGTTCTCCACGTCGGGATCAAAGACGGCGGCCAGGGAGGCGTCGGACACGGCCAGGGCGGCTTCGGGCCGGCCTTCGCGGTTTTCGATGGCCCCCAGCAGGGCGGCCGCCCGGGACAGGGAGGGGTCCAGGGCCAGGGCCTTTTGCAGATACGGTCCGGCCTGGGCCTTGTTGCCGCCGAGATAATAGGCAAAACCCAGCCCTTGCAAGGCCGGGGCATACTTGGGATTGGCGGCGAAGGCCTTTTTGTAGGCCTTCGCCGCCTCGCCATAGTCCGCGGCGCCCAGGGCCAGATCCCCCAGGCGGGTCAGCACCGTGGCCGCGTCGGCCCCGGCCTTCTGGGCGGCCAGATAGAGCCGGCCGGCTTCGGCCCTGTCGCCATGGGCCAGGGCGGCGTCGCCGGCGGCGATGGCCGACGCTGCCGAGCCGGAGGCAACCGGCTCCTTGCTGGAAGTCCGCCCCTTGCCCCCCGAGCCGCCGCAACCGGCAAGCCCGAAAAGCAGCAGTCCCGCCGCCAGCACGACGCTCGCCGTCGACCTCCAGCCGATTTGCCTGCAATGTCCGTTGTCCATGGCGCGGTCATAGCAGAGCGGCCATCCCGGGTAAACACGGCAGCCCGGCTCCTGTTCCACCCAGGCTGGATTCCTCTCGACGCGCGCAGGACCCGATTAGGCGGTTTTGGCGAGACCAATCCACGTTTCCTGGAACATCTGGTTTCAACTGTTTCTCGGCTTGGCATCAAAAGACATCACAACCAGCTGACAACAAACGATTTTCAACTTGCCCCACAAGATTTGGCCGCTGTGGCATGATTCTTTCAGTTTGTCAGAAAAAACCGATCACTCGGAAACGACCCCCAACCCGGGATCACGGCCATGAAGAAACTGCACAACGACCAACGAGGCGTCGCCGCCGTGGAGACGGCCCTGGCGATGCTCGTTCTGATCCCCCTGCTCCTCGTGCTGGTGGAAGGAGCGCGGGCGCTGCTCGAATACAAGCAACTGCAAAATGCGGCCATGGAAGGGGCGCGGATGCTCAACCGGCAAAACGGCGACACGACCGGGGTAGAGAGCTACATCAGCAGCCTGTTTCAAGGCAGCGATTCATTCCAGACCATCGACGGCGCTCCTCCAACCGTTTCCATCAGCCCCCGTGACGCCAACAACAACGCAACAGTGCAGGTGGACCATGCATTCACGCCACTTTTCTCCCAGTCGGGCAGCCAAGGCGGCTCAGACGCTTTCAGCCTTCCTGGCCTCAACAACCTCACGCTTTCGGCCAAGGTCGTCACGGCTTTGCCAGCCGCGAATTGATCGCGGCGACGTCCGGGGCGCCTCCAGTCTGCTCGTGGCGGCGTCGCTGGTCGCGGTCATGGCCGCGGCCGGCGTGGCCGTGGACCTCGGGCGGGTTTCCGTGGAGCAAAGCCGGCTGCAAAACGCCGTGGACTCCGCCGCCCTGGCCGGCAGCCTGCAACTGCCCGACGACCCGGACGTGTCCACCGGGGCGGTGACGGCCGCGGCCACGCAAAACCTGCTGGCCAACGACGCCGACGCCACCGGCATCCTGGTGGAGTCCGGCGGCGCCACCCGCAGCGTGTGCGTTTCGGCCGAAGCCAAGGTGGAAATGACCCTGTCCAAGGTCATCGGCATCGGCGACCAGACGGTCACGGCCGAAGCCTGCGCCGGCTACAACGACATCGAGCTGGTCATGGTCCTCGACGCCACCGGCTCCATGAAGGGCACGCCCATCGCCAACGTCAAGGAAGCGGCCACCAATCTGGTCAACCTCATCATGCCGTCCTCGTCTTCAGTTTCCACCCGCTCCAAGATCGGGCTGGTGCCGTTCCAGGGCAAGGTGCGCATCGACGGCAACGATCCGGTGGCGGCCGAAGCCAACCCCGACGGCGTGGGCACGGGCTGTCGCAACGCCGACGGCACGCTCAACAACGGCAAGCTGCGCACCGAGTATTCCAAGACCACGACCAAGACCAACATCTTCTACGGCTACACCTTAAGCGGCGTCAGCACGACCTCGGACAAGACCTGCTCCGGCATGTCGCCCATCCGGGCCCTGTCCTCGGACAAAAACGCCATCCTCTCCAACATCACGGCCTTAAACGCCGGCCAGGTGACTTCGGGCACGATCATCAGCGAAGGCATCAAGTGGGGACGCCACGTGCTCACGCCGACCGCGCCCTACGTCGAGGGCAGCACCGACAAAAAGGTGCGCAAGATCATGATCGTGCTCACCGACGGCGACACCGAGGACGGCCGTTGCGGCGGCTCCTACGCCTCAGGGTCCAAGACCATCAACACCTACTGGACCAACGCCTACTTCGGCCAGGGCCTTAAGCCCGACACGTCGAGCTCACCCTACTCCACCCTGTCCACGGCCGCCCTGACCCTGGCCCAGATCCCGGACTGCAAGGACGGCGGACTGCTCAATACCTACGTCGTCAACGAGGCCACCCTGGCCAAGACCGACGCCAACTACCCTATTGAGATCTTCTCCATCCGGTTCGGCGACTCCGACTCCACGGACAAGAACCTCATGAAGCAGATCGCCTCGTCCAAGCCCGGCACCGAAGACCACTACTTCGACGCGCCCGACGAAGCCGGCATCAAGGAAATGTTCAAGAAGATCGGCCAGCAGCTCGGCCAGCGGCTGATGAGCCGCCAGGAAGCCACCACGGGCACGCCGTAACCGGTGCCATGCCCCGGCATCCAGCCACATAACAGTGAAGAGGCCAGTCATGAACACCCGCAAGCCCACAACGCCCGACGCCTCGGCCCGGCGCGGCCAAGCCGGCAGCCTGACCGTGGAAATGGCCCTGGTGCTGCCGATCCTGCTGACGCTGCTCCTGGGCATCATTGAGCTTGGCAACATCCTGCGCATCCAGGCGACCCTGGAAAGCGCCGTGGGCAAGATCGCCCGCTATGCCGCCACCCAGGAAACAACCACGAGCTCGGCCAAGAACTACATGGACAGCCAAGGCCTCGTGCCCATGGTCCAGCAGGCCAACAGCAGCGATGGGCCGCAGCTGACCATGTCGCCCTCGACGACCACGGCCTGCAGCGAAACGCCCTGCACGCCGTTCGAGGTGAGCCTGGAATACACCTACTATGCCATGACGCCCCCGATGAAGCCGTTTTTCGACAATATCAAGCTGTCCGCCTCGGCCAAGAAGATGTCCGAAGACTGGGGCCAGTAAGGAGCCTGCCATGAACGCCGTTCGCGCCGCCGTCATCCTGACCGTCCTGGCCCTGGCCGTCGCCCTGCCGGCGCACGCGGCCTCCAAGGACGATGTGGTCAAATTCTACCAGGGCTATCTGGAACTGGTCAGCGCCAGCAACTTCGTGCCTCTGTCGCGGGATACGCCGGAGGCCTACGACGCCAAGTTCGACGAAGTGGCCAAGTCGGCCGGCTTCGAAAACAGCGCCGACGCCCTGGCCGTCGCCGAGGCCTACGCCGCCGACAGCCAGGTGGCCGCGCTGAAGCAGTCCGTGGCCGACATGATCCTGCAGCAGTACAGGCCCTACCGGGAATAACGCGTTTTGGGGAAGGCGTCTTGAGCGTGGGCGCGGTCCGGGGAAACTCCCCGGCCGCGCCCGTTGTCTTTGGCGAGCGGAATCAAAAAAGGAAAGCCAGGCGGCCGGTAAACAAGGCCAGCCCCAAGGCCCCCAGGACCAGGGCCGCAAGGACGCGAAAGAGCAGGCTGCGTCCCAGGGGGCCGGACAGCAACGACCCCAGGCCCGGACCCGACGGGGCCGGGATGATGTGCTCGCTGCGCAGCAGCCGGTAGATGCCGACGAGGGCGACGGCGCAAATGGCCAGGGCCACAAGGTTCTCGGGCCTGGCCAAAAAATCGGACAGCCCCGAGGACAGCCCCTTTGCTCCGGAACCCAGGTCGGACACGGCGTCGAGCACGTCTTGTCGTCCCTGCTGCAACTCTTTTGCGCCGCGCACGATGTCGTTGGCGTTGGCCATGGCGTTTCCCTTTCCCCCGCGCCGTATTCCGATTTCACTTCTGACGGGAAACCGGCCTGATACAGATTGGACCGATCACTTTCGCCGTTGCTCGAACCGCACAGACGTCCTGTGCGCCGTTACTTGCCCATGCCGCCGAACATCTGGAAGATACGGATGCCGGCCGGGCCGAGGATGACGATGAGCAGTGTCGGGAAGATGAAGAAAATAAGCGGCATGAGCAGCTTGACCGGGAGTTTGGCGGCCAGCTCCTCGGCCAGCTGGAAACGCTTGGTGCGCATGGAGTCGGCGTAGACCCGCAAGGTCTGGGCGATGGAGGTGCCGAACATGTCGGTCTGGATGAGCATGGCCACGAGGCTGCCCACGTCTTCCAGGCCGATACGGGCCGAGAGGTTTTTGAGCGCCTCGCGCCGGGCCTTGCCGGCCCGCAGCTCCAGGGTGAGCAGGCGCAGTTCCGAGCTTAAAATCGGGTCCTTGAGCGCCATTTCCTGGCAGACGCGGTATATGGCCGCGTCCAGGCCCATGCCGGCCTCCACGCAGACCACCAGCAGGTCCAGGGCGTCGGGCAGGCTTTTCTGAATGGCTTTCTGGCGGGCCTTGACCCGGGAGTCCAGAATCATTCCGGGAATATAGAAACCCGCCGCCGTCAGCCCCACCACGACGAACAGCTTGTACTGGCCCGGCACCTTGCCGGACATGGCCGCCAACACGCCCAGCACCAGCCCCACCAGGGCCGCGCCGGCCCTGATGCCCCAATAGATTTCCAGGGCGCTGGGCTGGCGGTAGCCGGCCTGGACCAGGGCGCTTCTGGCCTTGGTGAGCTCCTGGGCTTCGCGGGGCTTGACCAGTTCGCCAAATGCGGTCGCGGCGCGCCGGAAAAGCCCTTCGAGCCAACCAAGAACGCCTGGCCGGCCGCCATCCCCGAGCCGGCTGTCGGTGACCAGGGCCACGGCGCGCTCGGCCATGCGCCGACGCCTTTGGCCCTCCTCGCGCAGGGAAGCCACGGCATACGTGAGAAGTCCGACGCTCAGGGACACGAGCACGGCGATGACGAGACTGTCCATGGTTCCCCCTAGACCTCGATCCGCACCATCTTGCGAATGACCAGTATGCCCATGGTGATGAGCCCGGCCACGCCGTAGCTCATGATCCGGCCCAGGGGATCGGTGAAAAGCAGCCCCAGGTAGCCGGGGTTGACGAACTGGATGACGGCGGCCACGCCAAAGGGCAAAAGGCACAGCACCCAGGCGGCCATGCGCCCTTCCGCCGACAGCACCTGAATGCGGCCTTTGAGCTTGAACCGCTCGCGGATGAGCGCGGAAATGTTGCCGATGATTTCGGCCAGATTGCCGCCCGATTCGTTTTGGATCTTGACCGAGACCACGAAGAAGTTGAGGTCCGGGCAATCCACCCGGTCCATGAGGTTGTCCAGGGCCGTGGTGACGCCCATGCCGAAATTGATTTCCTCCAGGGTGGTCTGGAATTCGCCGCGGATGGGATCGGCGAATTCGCTCACCACCATGCCCATGCCGCTGGTGAAGGTGTGGCCGGCCCGCAACGCCCGGCCCACGAGTTCCAGGGCCTCGGGCAACTGGCGCTCGAAATCGGCCATGCGCTTGTCCTTGCGCATGGCCACCCATTTAAACGGCAGACAGCCGCATCCCCCGGCCACGGCCAGGCTGATCAGCGGGTTGCTCAGGTAAAGCGAGCAGGCCAGATAGCCGGTAACGGCGAAAATGAGCGAAAGGATGACGAAGATGCCAAGCGGGGCCTTGATGTCGGCCTGGTCGAGCATCTTGTCCATGCGTCGGCTCCAGGCTTGGCGCGACAGCAGCACGTCGAGCCAGCGAAGGCCGCTTAATTCATGCTTCTTGACGAGGTCGGCCGTATCCAGCCCCAGGCCCTCGCCCCGGGTCACCTGCTCCACACGCCGGGCGATCTCCTTGCCTGAGGTATCCGTGAGCCGCCCGATGAGCACCACCACGGCCACGGCCAGATAGACTAGGGACAGCAGCAGGGCCAGGGACAGGATGTTGGGCAGCCCGGGGGTCATGGCCGCCCCGGAAGCCGGCCCGGTCCGACGGACGCTGGGGTTGGACCGCGTTCCATGACGCCTAGACCTCCACCACGTTTCGTGGATCGAAAATCCCTTCGGGCATGCGAATCCCCTTGGCCTCGAAGCGGGTGGCGAACTTGGGCCGGATGCCCCGGGCCATGAACACGCCCTTGACCTTGCCGTCGGCCGTGACCCCGCGTTGCTCGAAGGCGAAAATCTCCTGCATGGTGATGACGTCGCCTTCCATGCCGGTGAGCTCCTGGAAGCTCACGAGCTTGCGGCTGCCGTCGGAGAAGCGCGAAATCTGGACGATGACGTCCACGGCCGAGGCGATGTACCGTTTGAGCGACAGGGCCGAAATATTGAGTCCGGCCATGGCGACCAGGGTTTCCAGGCGCATGAGCGCGTCGCGGGGGGTGTTGGCGTGCAGGGTGGCCAGGGAGCCGTCGTGGCCGGTGTTCATGGCCTGCAGCATGTCCAGGGCCTCGGCCCCGCGCACCTCGCCGACGATGATGCGGTCGGGGCGCATACGCAGGCAGTTGCGCACCAGATCGCGCTGGGTCACTTCGCCGCGGCCCTCGATGTTGGGCGGGCGCGACTCCAGACGCACCACATGGTCCTGCTTGAGCTGCAATTCGGCGGCGTCTTCCACGGTGACGATGCGCTCGTCGTGGGGAATAAAGCCCGACAGGCAGTTGAGCATGGTGGTCTTGCCGGTGCCGGTGCCGCCGGAAATGAGGATATTGAGCCGGGCCAGGACAATGCCCTTGAGCACGTCGGCAAAATCCCGGGTCATGGCCTTGAAGCGGATGAGATCCTCGATGGTCAGCTTTTCCTTGGCGAATTTGCGGATGGACAGGGCCGGCCCGTCGATGGCCAGGGGAGGAATGATGGCGTTGACGCGCGAACCGTCGGGAAGCCTGGCGTCCACCATGGGCGAAGACTCGTCCACCCGGCGGCCGACCCGGGAGACGATGCGGTCGATGATCTTTTTTAAGTGGTCGTTGTCCTTGAAGCGCGATTCGGTCAGGACCAGCTTGCCGCCCCGCTCCACGTAGATCTGGCGATAGGAGTTGACGAGGATGTCGTTGACGCTTTGGTCCTTGAGAAAAGGTTCCAGGGGCCCAAGGCCGAGCATCTCGTCCTTGACCTCGGTGATGAGCCGGTCGCGCTCGGACTGATTGAGCGGCGTCTGGTAGAACTCGTCACGCAAAAGCCGCTCGACGATCTTGCTGATCTCGCCGCCAAGGGCCGACTCATCCAGGGTGTCGAGCAGGGTGAGGTCGATCAGATCGATCAGGCGGTCGTGGATGCGGGTTTTGATCTCGTAGTATTCCTGCGAGATCGGGCCCGAGGTTTCCCGCCGCTCCGGGGCCGGGGCCTGGGCGCGGGGCATCTGGTGGCGCAAAAGGGGCGGGCGGCCGCGTTCCATGCACTCTCTCCTTCACTGCCGCCTGGGGCGGCGGTCATGACCGTCCGCGCAGGAACTTGAGTCCGAACAGGGATTTCTTGGTTTCCGGGGCCGGGCTTGCCGGGGCCAAGGCCGCGGCCAGATCGCAAAGTGCCCGGGTGACCGGGGCCTTGGGCGCGGTCTCAAGCAAGGTCTTGCCCTGGTTGATGGCCGACAGGGTGGTCTTGTAGTCGTTGGGCACGCGCCAGAAGACCGGCAGCCCCAGGGCCTTTTCCATGTCCTCCACCACCAGGTCGCTTTCTTCCAGATGGCGGTTGACCACGATCTTGAGCTTGTCCTCAAGGCCGGCCTCGGCGTGGCGCACGTTGTCGAGGAAGCGGCGCACGTTGGCCAGGCAGGGCAGGTTTTGCACCGAGACCAGGACGATGGCGTCGGAGATGTCCATGACCTTGAGGGTGATCTCGTCGAGATACATGCCCAGGTCGATGACCACGGTGTCGAAGACCTGGCGCATGAGTTCCAGGAGCTTGGAGATGTTCTCCGGAGTGGCCATCTGGAGGTCGTCCAGGCGGCTTGGCGGAGCCAGCAGGTACAGCCCGGAGGGATGGCGCGACATGACGCTCATGAGATAGGTGGCGTCCAGGCGGCTGATGTTGCCGAGCACCTCGCCCCAATGGTATTTGGGGGCGAGGTCGAGGAACAGCTGGGCCTCGCCGAAAGGCAGGTTCATGTCCATCAGGGCCACCGAGGCCCCGTCCTTGAGGGTCTGGCAGGCGGCGGCCAGATTGACGGCCAGGGAGGTGGTGCCCACCCCCCCCTTGGCCCCGAAGATGTTGATGATGCGCCCCTGCTTGCTGCGCCTTGGCCCCCGCACCGACTCCCGACGCTCCTTGAAGCGCCAAAGGGCCATGCGCACCTCTTCATGATCCACGGGCTGGGGAAAAAATTCGCGCACGCCCTGGCGCATCAGCCGCATGAGCACCTCGGCGTCGTAGGCCTGGGCGGTGAGGAACACCTCCCGGTCGCCGCGCCGGGCCACCATCTCGGCCACGGCCTCCAGTTCGGCCTCGCCGCCTTCGGCCAGCTCGCGCACGAGCAGGTCGGCATACTCCTCGCCGGCCCCGAGCACCTCGAAATCGCCGTCCTCGGACAGGCATTCCTCGAACGCCCCCCGGGCGGCCGAAGGGGCCATGTCGAGAATCACGGTGAGTTTGTCGCGCATGGATCGTCCCCCCGAGGCCTCGGCCTCACTTCTGCTGCAAGAAGGCCTCGAACCCGCCCGAGCCTTGCTTTTTCTCTTCCGGGGCCTGCTTTTCCAGGCGATCATAAGCCAGAACCGCCCGTGTGCCGCCCATGGCGTCCACGGGCGTGTCGTCCACCACGGCCGGAGCGATTTTCTGGGCCTCGAAAACCGTATGGTAGGACTTGCCGTAATCCCAGCCGATGTTTTCCTTCTCGGCCTGGCAGCCGGTCAGGGAGCCGGCCAAAAGGCCGGCCAGGGCCGCCGCCACGATCCATAACATGTTTCGCATGGCTTGCTCCATCCCGCTTTCGGGAGTTGGCCCGGGTGTTGCGGCTCGCATCGCGTCCTCGGGTAAAGGCCGTTGTGGGTGCCCCGCCGCCGTGAGCACGCGGGTCGGGCGGGTGTCGCGCCTGCCGATTTGCCCTGCCGGGCGTCTAATAGCCCTTGGGCTCGGTCGGCCGGGCCGCGGCCAGAGGCACGGCATGGCCGAAGTCGCCGTCGATTTCCGCCCCGGTGCGGGTGATGGCCCCGCCCGGCGCGCCGGCGGCGGCCTGAGGCCGCTTGATGCCGAGGAAAAACTCCAGGTCGTCAGGCTCGTGGACCCCGTCGGTGGGCAGGATCATGTCTTTCTTGTTGAGGGGCTTGACCAGGTGGGCGGTGATGAGGATCACCAGCTCCGACTGGTCCTTCTGGTAGCTCGAACTCTTAAACAGATTGCCGAGCACCGGGATGTCGCCGATCCAGGGGTACTTGTCCACGGACTCGCGGCCTTCTTCCTTGAGCAGGCCGGCGATGGCGAAGGTCTGGCCGTTTTTGAGCTCCACCGAGGTGGAAGCGCGCCGGGTCAGCACGGCCGGAATCTCGAAGCTGTCGAGCTTGATGGCCCGGGTATAGTCGAGGTCGGACACCTCGGGATTGACCTGGAGGCTGATGACCTCGCCGGCCACGGTGGGCGTGAACTTGAGGCCCACGCCAAATTCCTTCCATTCGATGCTGGTGGTGCCAAGACCCGAGGGCACGGGCACGGGAATCTCGCCGCCGGCCAGGAACTTGGCCGACTGGCCGTTTAAGCACACGAGATTGGGTTCGGCCAGGATCTTCACCAACCCGTTTTGCTTGAGCAGGTCGAGCACGGCGGTCATGGTGGTGTTGCCGGCTCCGCCCCAGTTGGTGCTGAAGCGCATGGCGGCGGTGCCTTGGCTTAGGCCCACGGTCTTGCTTTGCTCGGGCTGGTTGAACTCCCGGAAGCGCGTCTGGATGGTGGCGCTTTCCGTACTGCTGGAGTTGTCGCTGCCGGTGAACTTGATGGTGCTGTACTTGTAGGAATTTTGGACGTTGTCGATGTTAAAGACCGTATCGGCCAGGGTGGAAAGCCCGCCGAGGAGGGTATAGCCGAAATTGCCGTCACCCACGGCGTTTAAGTTGATGCCCATGCGGTTGACCACGGATTTGGACATCTCGGCCACCCGCACTTCGAGCATGACCTGCTGCACGCCGCTGACCGACAGCAGGTTGAGGACCTTTTTGGGGGCGTAGACCTCGGCCAGTGACAGGGCCTTTTTGAGGCTCTCGCTGTCGCGCACCGTGCCGGACAGGGCGATGGAATCCTGGCTGGCCAGGACTTCGATGCCGGTCTCGCCGGGCATCACGTCGTGGAGCATCTTTTTGAGGCGCGAGGCGTCCGGGGCCACGTCGAGATCGTAGACGGCGCGAATCTTGTCGCCCTTGTCCCACAGCGTCAGGTTGGTGATGCCGGGCGCGCGGCCGGTGACATAGATCTGGCGCGGCGAGAGCAGCACGAAGTCGGCCACGTCGGGCTGGGCCACCGAGACCCGGGCGATGTCGGCGTCGCTTTGCAAAATCACGGACTTGCCGATGGTCAGGGCCAGGCGCGGCGCGGCGCGCACGGCCACCGGCGCGACCCCGCCCCAAACAATCTGGGCCGGCGCGGCCAGAACCAGGGAAAGCGCGATGGCCAGGGCGCGCGCCCACGGGCGCGGCAGGCAGTTACGGCTTGGCATGGCCCTTGTCCTCCGTTTGTATCCCGGTGAGGGTGTCGAGGCGCACGCGTTCGCGTTCGGTGCCCCGGATGGTTTCCACGCTGTAGCCGGCGTCCTCCTCGGCCAGCGCCCCGGCGTCGGCGATGGGCGGCCCGGCCGGCGCGGCGGCGAAGGCTTCGAGGCTTTTGGCCACATCGGCCCCGCTAGTGGTCACGATGTCGGCGTCGCCTGGGGTGCGAAGGGCCAGATGCAGGCTGCCCGTATCGCTGGCCAGGGCCAGGCGCTCGGCTTCCTCGGGCGCGACCATGAGCGTGTAGAAGTCGGTGTTGGCCAGTTCCTCCCGGCCGTCCTTGCCGATCTTGGTCTCGCGCTCGGTGCCGGTGGTGAGGATGGGGACGTTTTCCAGAATGATCTTGTTGATCTTTTCGTCGTTTTTGCCGTTGGGCACGGGATAGGTCACCAGCACGTCCACCCGGCAGCCCGGGGTGACAAGGCCGCCGGAACCCATGATCTTGCTGCCCTTGATGGTAAAGGCCCGTTTGCCGGGGGCCACCGAGGCGTCCAGGCCGCCGCTGGTCGCGCCCTTGGGCATGAGCTTGTCCGGGGTGATGGGATCGTCGGGGGAAATGTCACGGGCGCTGATGCGGCCATAGGCCTCCTGGACGTCGCGCAGGGCGCCCTGGGGGGCGGCCTCGGCCTCGAAGGCCTTGGGCTTGACCATGGAGGCGTCGAGGCGTCCGCCCTTGGGGATGGCCCGGGCGGCCACCACCACCTCGACCTTGGGCGCGGCCGGCTTGGCCTGCTCGACCTTGGGCGTACGCACGGAACCCAGCCAGCGGATGGTCAGGACGCCGGCCGTCAACGCCAGGATGACGGCCAGGATGATGTGGGGTACGGCCTTGGTTTTCATGCGGGCCTCCGCCTGCTTGCCCCGGGCTTCCGGCAACGTGGCCGGATCGGGTATGCCTTGGGAGCGGCGTATAACTTTTTTAAACGATGTGCCTGGTCCGCCGGGATTGGTCCTTCTTCTCAAACACCAAAGCGTCGTCGGGCTGCGCCCTTTTCCTGCGGCAAGGCCCGTGCGGCCCCGTCTTGCGGGCCTTTGGCCGGTCAGACGCCTGTTGCGGCACCGGGAAGTGAGCAAGAAGCCTGCCAAGCGCGCGAAACGGCCGCCGGAAGGACTTCCGGCGGCCGTTTACGGCAAGGGGCGATGATGATCGGGATGCGCCGAGATGAACGACAACGTCCGTCAGGACAGCGGGGGCATGTCAACGGCTGGGCATTGCGCCCAGAACAGTCTTCCTCGGGCACGGACGGCCGGGATCATCCCCCACGGGCACCTGACGCAACCCCCTTGAACTTTTCTTCATATGGGGGGTCCGGGGGCCTCAGGCCCCCGGCCGCCGGAGGCATTCTTCCGTCTCTTCCTGTCGCCGTGTCATCGTCAACCAGCGTATTCGGACGGGTCAATGCGGTGTTTTTGCAGCTTGTTCCAGAGGTTTTTGGGGCTCACGCCAAGGCTGCGGGCGGCGTCTTTTTGCACGCCGCCGGCCTTGCGCAGGGCGGTGAGGATCATGTTGCGCTCCATGTCCTGGAGGGTGTCGCGCAGGTTACCGGCCATGGGGCACGGGCCTTCGGGCGAGGCCTCGGGAGCGGGGCGTCGCGAGGCCCCGTCCAGGGCGCGGCCGATCTCCACGGCGGTGAGCACCTCGCCGGAACTCATGATGGCCGCCCGCTCCAGCAGGTTGGCCAACTGCCGCACGTTGCCCGGCCAGTCGTAGTCGAAAAGCAGCTGCATCCCTTCCCGGGAGACGCCGCGCAAATTGATGCCGACCCGGGGGCCGATGCGCTCCAGGAAATGGCCGACGAGAAGCGGCAGGTCTTCCTTGCGCTCCCGCAGGGGCGGCAGGGGAATGGCGGCGACGCTTAAACGGTAGTACAGGTCGGCCCGAAAAAGCTTTTGCTCGACCAGGCTTTGCAGCTCCTGGTTGGTGGCGGCGATGATGCGGATGTCGATGTCGATGGGTTTGCCGCCGCCCACCCGCTCGATCTGCTTCTGCTCCACGGCGCGCAGGAGCTTGGGCTGGAGGAAAAGCGGCATGTCGCCGATTTCGTCGAGCATGATGGTGCCGTGGTCGGCCAGCTCGAATTTGCCTTTTTTGAGGCCAACGGCCCCGGTGAAAGCGCCCTTTTCGTGGCCGAACAGTTCGGATTCGAGGAGGTTTTCCGGGATGGCGGCGCAGTTGACCTTCACGAAGGGCGCATCAGCCCGTTTGCTGAGGGCCTGGATGGCGTCGGCCACGACTTCCTTGCCGCAGCCCGATTCGCCGGTGACGAGCACCGTGGAGTCCAGCGGCGCCACCCGGCGCACCATGTCCACCACGGCGCGCATGGCCGGGGATTGGCCGACGATGGTCGGCCCGCGCCCGGCGGCCACGGCGGACTTCAGCTGCCGCAGCTCCATGAGCAAGGCTCGCCGTTCCAGGGCGCGCCGAATGACCACTTCCATTTCAGCCAGGGAAAAGGGTTTGGCGAAAAAGTCGTAAGCCCCCAGGCGTACGGCGTCCAAGGCCTTTTCCCGGGCCGAATAGCCGGACATGACGATGACTTCGCTGTCCGGGGCGGCTTCCTTGAGCTTGGAAAGCCCCTCGATGCCGTCCATGCCGGGCAGCATGACGTCGGTGAGGACCAGATCGAAGGTCTCGGCCTTGGCCCGGGCCACGCCCTCCTCGGCCGTGCCCACGCCCACGGGATCGAAATCCTTGGCGGCCAGGGCCTCGCACAGCATTTCCCTGAAGGCGGCGTCGTCGTCGATAACCAGGATTCGGGCGGGCATCAGCGCTCCGGCGGTGTTTGGGACGGCCTCACGGCGGCCCCTGGTGGTCCGGGAAAAAACTCCGCATGGTATCGGCCAGTCGCTCTTCCATGTCCGGCACGAGTCCGGCCAGGGATTCGCCGGTCAGGCCCAGGACGGCCCAGGCGGCCGGCTCCACGGCCGGAATGCGCCGGTTGCCGCTGCCGCCCCAGCCCATGGCCGTGGCCACCACGTCGGCCAGATGGACGACTGCCGGCTCGTCGATGATAAACGGCTCGTCGAGGTCATGATGGTAGCGCACCATCTTTTCGAGGTTGGCCGGGAACTGCCATTTCTGCAGCAGATGCCCGCCCAAGGCGGCGTGGTCGAAGCCCAGCACCTCGCGCTCGGCCAGATGGAGCGGGCAGCCCTCGGCCTCGGCCCGGCGCATGGCGGCGGCCATATGGGCCGGGGCCTGTTTGAAGGCGATGATGCGGCCGATGTCGTGAAGCAGCCCGGCCACGAAGGCGGTCTCGGGATTGACCAGTCCCGTGGCCTCGGCCAGGGCCTGGGCGGCGGCGGCGCAGCCCACGCTGTGCTCCCAGAAAAGCCGCATGTTGACCCACTTTTGGGGGATGTCCTGAAAAAGCGGCAGCACGGACACGCCCAGGGCCAAGGTGGCCAGCTGACGCGCCCCGACCACGGTGACGGCCCGGGACAGGCTGTCGATCTTGGCCGGGAACCGGCCGCGCATGGCCCGCATGGTGCGGGCGTAATAGGAACTGTTGACCAGGCGCAGGAGTTTGGCGGCCAGGGACGGGTCGTGCTTGATGCTTTCGGCCGCGTCCTCCACGGTGCTGGCCGGATCGCCCAGCACCGCGCTGATGCGCAGGTAAACTTCCGGGGGCGAGACAAGCTGGGGCTCGTCGCGCAGCAGGGCATCCATGGAGAGGTGGCCCGGGACGGATTCGCCCGTGCGCCAGGAGCGGTCCTCCCCGCCCTCCCCGGCCGGGACGCCCTCGGCCAGCCGCCGCCGGACCTCGCGGTCCATGGCCAGGCGAAAGAGCACGTCGCAAGGGGACGTCACGAGGGAACAACAGGCAAAGCGCTCGCGCACGGCGGCCTCGGCCGCCTCCAGCACGTCGGGCCGGCCCTGCGCCGCATCGGGCGCGGCGACGGACGGCGCGTCCGGACACGTCGAGGCTTCCCCGGCCACCCGGACTTCGGCCAGGTTCCAGGCCAGCAAGGACTTGAGATGGCCGACGTCAAGGACCGTGCCCCGGGGCATGAGAAACCGCCCGCCCGGGGTGAGCACGTCCTCGGCCAGGACCATGCCTGGAGAAAGTTCGGTAACCGCGCGTCTGACCATGGCCTCCTGCCGTCGCCTGTCCGGCGGCCGTGCCCGGCCGGGGTCGGGCATGCGCCCGCCCCCGGCCGTTCCAGGCATTTTCCGCCAGTGATCGTGTGATCATACGGGTTTGCGACAGGCTGTCAAGAAAGGCCGGAGGTCGGATCGGCCGCCCTGGCCGGCTGCCCGGCCATCTCGATAATCAGGCGCGGCGGCTGACTGGCGCTGGCGGGTTCCTGGCGGATGACGCCGCCGTTTTCGTTGAGGAAGTTGATGGCGGCGGCCACCGGCCCCACATCCCCGCCGGGCAGGGTCGCGCCTTCGACGACCAGCACGGCCCGGCCGCCGGAGGCCGGGTACAGGCGCACGGTCACGGCTCCCACGGCGGCGTCCAGGGCTTGCCTGACCAGGGCGGCCAAGGCGGCCAGAAAAGGCTGTTTCCGGGTACGCAGGCGAAGGCCGGGAACGATCTCCCGAACCACGGGATCACTGCCGGCAGCCCGGGGCATACGGTCGAGGATGGCGGCCAGTTCCTCGTCCAGACGCACGTCCTGGAGATAGGGCTCACGCTTATCCCGCCGCTCAAACTCGCCGCGATGGCGCTCCAGATCGGCGGCCATGCGGTCCTTGAGTTCGGCCACGGCGGCGATGCCGGCGGCGAGTCTGGGCATGGCGCGCTCAAGCAGGGTCTGGCGCAGGGATTCGAGATCGGCCTCGGCCCGGTCGGGCTGGCCGCCCCGGAGGCTTTCGGCCACGGCGGCAAAGGCGGCGTCCAGGCGCGGCGCGGCGGCCAGGGCCTTCGAAAGGCGCAGCAGTTCCAGGTCCATGGCCGAAATGGCGTTGCCCACGCCATGCAGGTAGGCTCCGGCGGCTTCCACCTGGCCGGCGGCGTACGCAGCCTCAGCTTCGGTCTCGGCCAGCCGTTCGCGCAACCGGGCCTCGCGCAGGGCGCGGGTGCTGGTGCGCAGCTGATCGGTGCGCCGGGCCATGCGCCGGGCCAGGGCGGCGTGGGCGATGTGCAGCTGCGCCTCGGCCTGGCGTCGGCGACGGCCGTCCCTGGCGGCCAAAAAGGCCAGCCCCAGGCCGCCGACGGTCAAAAGGCCCATGACCAGACGCATGAGCCGGATACGCGACTCCATCGCCGGCAGGCTGGCCGCCAACGGCTGGATCACGCTTTCATAATCCATGACCACGGCCCAGCCGATGGTGATGCAGATGGCCGCGGCCAAGGGCATGACCACATCGGCCTCGTTGAGGCCGACGCCGGCCGACGGGCGCTGGTCGGGATCGGGATCGGGGGATGGCGGCATGGTTTCCTCCTGGCAGGAATCGTGCCGGATGCGCAAGCACAGGCAGGACACGGGCGGCGTCGCCGCAATCGGCCGGATGCCCGGCAACGGGCAAGCCGAGGCGTTGTCCGAAAAAGCGTGGCGGTCAGGCGCGCTCCACGGTTGGTGGAACGCGCCCGCCGTTTATTCAGGCAGGGATATGCCGAAATCCATGCTGCCAAACGAGTCGAGATTGTCTTCCATCCCGCCGCGTTCGACGTTTTCTTCCGTGACCCGGGGAGCGGCGGGCTTGGACTTGCGGCGGCGGCGGGCGATGATCTCCTTGAGGAGTTCGTCGCGTCCCATGTAGCAGTCCAGGCACATGTCCTCGCGGGGGCTGAATTCCGAGGCGCGCTTACGCAGGTTGCAGACCCGGCACAGCCGATGGTCGGCCACGGCCACGGCCGGTTCGTCCTCGTCCTCGTCCTCGGCGAAGGCTTCCTCGGGAGCATCGACGATCTCCTCGTCGGCCTCCTCGGGGAGTTCCCGTTCCTGCTCGCGCTCGCGCTCGCGTTCCTTGCGTACGGGCTTTTCCTTGCGCGCCTTGGCCGCGGCCGGCCGCTCGACGGCCGGCTCGTCGCCGGCGTCGGCTTCGATGCGCAGGCTGTACGGCCCCTTGCGGGTGCGCAGCGTCAGTTCGGCGGCGAGCAATTCCGGGAACAGCTCGGCGAAAATCCGCACCAGTTGGAACTTCTTGTCCACGCCCTTGCGGCGCACCCGGATATAGGCCCGGTTGCCCTGCACCGTGGGCCAGATGGCCTTGTCCAGGTTGGCCTGGCCGTCCTGCAGGAACCGGCCTTCGACCACGAAGCCTTCCTCGCAGATGAAATAGTCCGTTCCGGGCTCGCAGTGGAAATAGTCCGCTTCCGGGGGTATTTTCTTCCAAACCAAAGCCGCTTCCTCATCCGGCCGCGCGCGGCGGCCCTGTTAGAATCCCAGATCCTGATTGATCAGGACCACCGTGACGCGTCCCCGGGGGAAGCACTTCTCGGTAATGGTCCACACGTTGCAAATGCGCTGCGGGCTGCCGCAATCCTGGCAATGGGAGGTGGCCACGCAGGGCGTTTTCTTGGACAGGCGCATGGCGTTGACCGGGGCGGCGTAATTTTTGACGCGGGCCATGCCCGTAGCCACGTCGGGCACGATCTTGTTGCGCCCCATAAGCACCACCACGTGTCGGGGGCCGAAATTTATGGCGCAGGCCCGGTTGCCGATCATGTCGAGATTGACGAGCTTGCCGTCCTGCGTGACGGCGTTGGAGCCGGTGACGAACAGGTCGGCCAAAAGGGCCTGGCGGCGGCGTTCGTACATTTCCTCGGCCGGGATGGAGTGGTCCATGGTATTGATGATGGACAACTCCGGCCGGGCGGCCAAAAGCGCCGGCAAACCTGTGGCGGCCAGGGTCATGGAACCGCCGTAGGACACGACCCTGGGTGAAACGGCCGGCAGCACCTCGCCGATGACGACCTGGGCCGCTTCCTCGGCGTCGGCCACGACATGGACGAGAAAATGATTGTCCGAAAGAGCCTTGGCCGTGTCGGCCAGGCGTTTTTCGAAGTAGGCCTGAACAGGCGCCAACATGCCGCCTCCTTTGCCGCCCACGCGGCGGCGAAGCCCTTTTAATCGCGTCGCCCAAAAAAGCAAGGCATGGAATGGTCAGGGGTAGAGATTGCGCAGCTCTTCCAGAAACTGCGGCAGGGTGGCGTCTCGCCGGTTCTTGCGAACCACGACCCAAACGCCCCAGGATATGGGGATGTTACGATTTTTGCGTTCCGCGTAAAAGGCGTCGAGTCCGCTGACGATGCGCCCGGCCGGCATGTCCGCGAAATAGGCGTCGGACTGGCGCATGATGCTGTCCATGATCTCGGAACAGATGGTGTATTCGTTTTTGAGCGTGATGCCGAGGATGTTCTCGTTGAGGTTGAAGCCGTCGAAGATGCCCAGCACCAGATCGGTCTTTTGTTCCCGGGACAGCCCCGACCAGTAGGCTCCGGCCCGGCGTTGGGCCTCGGCGGCGCAGGCGGGCGCATCGCCAAAGGCCGCCACGGCCAGCAGCAACAACAGCAGCGCACATGTCGCAGTCCGCCCGCAAAAATGCCCACGCCCCATCAAAGCCCCCCGGTTCCGCTCGCCCACGGTCTCATGCTGTTGCTTATAGAGCAACAGGTGCGCCGTTTCAACGGGTTGGCGAAAAAAACCATGTCCATCAGGTTGAAAGCAGCTCCGGCGGCAAATGGTTGGTGACTACCGGCCCCAGCACCGGGGACCGCCGGGACAGGCCGATGACCACCATGGCCGCGTTGGGTATGGCCACGGCCTGCCGGAAGGCCCGGAAGCGAAACATGGCCTCCTCCACGCCAAGCCGGCCGCACAGGACGCGCAGCATCACCCCGCGCAGGAACTGGCCGTGGGTGAACACCGCCACATGGCCGCTGGCTTCGGCCATGCGGTCAAGAAAGGCTTCCACCCGGTCCCAGAACCCCAGAAACGATTCGGCGCCCTCGCCGTCCCGGTACATGGGGTCCAAACGCTCCCAATAACGCTCCACGGCCTCGTGGCGGTCGGCCCGGCGGGTGCCGGCGTAGCGGAAGGGGGCGAGATAGGTGAATTCCTGCACCGGCCACACGGCCACGGGCACGTCGGGAAAGCGCTCGCAAAGGGGCATGGCCGTCTGCACCGCCCGGTCGAAGGAAGAAAACACGATGCGCCGGGGCGGTTTGTTGAAGCAGGAAGCGACCAGGGCGGCCTGGGCGTGGCCCAGGCCGGTCAGGGGAATGGTGTCGGGATATTCGGTCACTTCGCCGGCGTTGGAGGCGCTTTGGCCGTGCCGGATGCAGCGGATGACGGTCATGGCGTCCCCTTGATGACAACGTAGTCGAGATAAAACAATTTGACGGCCTTGGGGCTGCCTATGGCCGCGTTGATATGGGCCAACAGTTGCGCCCGCAACCTATCCCGGCCCTTGGGCCCCAACAGTTCGGCTGCTGATTTTCCCCGCAAAAAAAGCAGAATGGATTCACGTACCTGAAGCGTCGCGGCGGCCTTGGCCCCGAGCTCGTCGGTGAAAAGCACTTCAAAGCCCAGGCGCAGCCGGCCCAGCCCGCCGTTATCGTCGATATTGACGTCAAAACTCGGGTAAGTCACTGTCCCGCCCCGGACCACGGATTCTCCCTGGCCCAGGGATTGGCCGACCAGACCCCAGCCTGTCAGCCAGATAACCGCCAGAAGCGATACAACCACCCGTCTCATCGTCCCCCTCCCCGTCCGCCCAGGCTCCCAGGCTGCGGACCGGACCGCCGCAGTCCCACGGCCAGAGCCGTGGCCGCTGCCGCCGCCGCGACCAGGACCGATGCCGCCGCACCGAATCCCAGCCGCCCCAGGACTAGTCCGGGCAGGTAGGTTCCAAGCGCGCCGCCCGAATAGTAAAAGGAAATATAGAGGCCGTTGACAAGCCCCTTGTGTTCGGCCTCGGCGCTGTTGAGCACGCCCGGCGCCACGGAATGGGCCATGAACATGCCCGTGCACAGGACGAAAACGCTAAGGAAGACCGCCCAGGCCGCCGGCACGGCAAAGAGCGCGGCCGCGCCGATGACCACGGCCGCGCCCAAGGCCATGGCCCCGGCCGGCCCGCCCAGGCGGCCGGAAACCCGGTGGGAGGTCAGGCAGGTGACGATGCCCATGAGATAGCCGCAGTACATGGCTCCGGCCCGCAAGGGGGAGTAGCCGCCGTCCAGCTCGCCCAGGCGAAAGGGCAGCAGGTTGAGCATCCCGGAGAACACGAAAAACAGCAGGGCCACGATCAGATAGGTGATGAGAAATCCCGGCTTGGCCAGCACCTGGGGCGCGTCGCGCAGGCGAATGGGCAAAAAGGCCGAACGTCCGTCCGGGGGCAAGGCCAGACAGGCCAGGCAGCAGGCGGCGAGGGTCGCCCCCAGGCAGTAGAAGGGAAACCGCCAACCCAGCAGGTGGGCGGTCAGACCGGAAAAAAAGCGCCCGGAAAACCCGCCGAGCACGGTGACGGCGATGTAGGCGGCCATGACCCGGCGCACCTCGGCCGGGGGCACGGAGGTGGCGAGATAGGTCATGAGCGCCGTGAGCAAACAGGGAACCACCAGCCCCTGCACCACCCGCAAGGCCAGGAAAACCTCGAAATCAGCGCAAAAAGGCAAGGCTGCCGTCGTTACGCCGAGAAGTCCCAGGGACATGGCGATGAGCGGCCGGGCCGGCACGGCGTCGAGAAAAAACCCGTAAACCAGCGGTGCAAGCCCCAGGGGCAGCATGGTGGCGGTGACGGCCAGGGAAGCCGTGGCCTGGGACGCGCCGAAAGCCTCGGCCAGAAGAGGCAACAAGGGCTGGGGCAGATAAATGGAGGAAATGCCGCAAACCGTCGCGGCAAAAAGCGCGGCCAACGTCCACTTCCCCATCCCGTTCCCTCCGGTCCCTTCGCGTCTGGTTCACATACTCCCGATTCGATACGGAGGAAAGCCCGGCCTCAACGATATGCGGCGGTTAGAAAGCGTGGACGCCGCTGGCACGGCCCAGCGGCGTCCATGGTTGGCCCGAGTCGGCCGGCCGCCTGGGGGAACGGACCCCTCGGCCAGGCTTGGGGGAGGCCGATGCGGGGGCGCTCGGCGACCGGCGTCCCGGGTCGGCCGGAGCGGGCGGCGGATTGGGGATCGGGCCGCTCGCTCCGGAAATTCATGGGCAACGCCTGCACCCGGCCGGCGTCAGGACAGGCTGTCGATGTCCAGGGCCGCGCCGCAGCAGGGGCAGCGCTGCACCCGCGAGCGAAACAGCAGGCGCGGCCGGAAAAACACCGCCCGCCAAGTCGGGCCGCAAGGCCGGTATTCCACCAGGATGGACTTGCCGCAGCGGCAGTAACGACGTTGCATGATCCGCCTCCTTGTTGCGCGGCCTGCGCAACGAAGTTGATAAATATATACACGCCGATGAAAAAAAACTACAGTTCCCGACCCACCCACAACACCCGGCCGATGACCCGCAAGGCGTCGAGCTCGTCCCCGGCCAGCACGATGGGCGCGTAGTCCCGGTTGTCGCTTAAAAGCACCAACTGCCCGGGCCGCTTCTCCACCCGCTTGACCAGCACCGTGTCCTCCAGCCCCACGGCATAGACCCCGTGCGCCACCACTGCCGTCTGCCCCTGGTCAATCAGCACCATGTCGCCGTGGCGAATCTCGGGTTCCATGCTGTTGCCGACCACGTCCATGAGCACCATGCGCGACGGCTGCCCCTTGGCCCGCAGCCAGTCCTGGCGAAACGGATAGACGCGCTCCACCTCGCCGCCGGTCTCAAAGGACCCGCCGCCGGCCGACAGTCGGGCCCGCACCTTGGGCACGGCGGCGAAAATCTCCGCCGTACCCGCCGCCCCGTTGTCGGCCGCGCTGCCCCGGCCGTCTCCCCGCCCCGCCCCGCTCCGCCGCCGGCCATACTCCAGCCAGTCCGGGTCGGCCCCGGTGCGGCGCGACACGGTGAGCACCCAGGCCTTGGGCACGGCGTCCTTGCGCTTGGCCTGGGTCACGGCCGAACGGTGCACGCCCAAAAGCGCCGCCAGATCAGCCTGTGAGGCGAGTCCCGCCGCCTTGGCCGCCCGCTCGAAAAACCCTTCGAAGCCGCCCGAGGCGTCGTTGTCCTGGTCTCGTTGCGTCATGTTGCGTTTTATAAACAAGACCGCTACGGCCCGCAAGCTTTTTTTCCGGTTACAGCCTTGGCCCGCTTTTTTTCCCGTCCAGCTAAAGACTGCCGTCAAGGCCGCCGATAAGAGCGGCGACGACGGATGTCTCCCAACGGGACCGGGAGAAACCAGCGACAAGGAAGTCCGCCATGAACGCAGCAGCAAAGCACCACCGCGCCCGCGGCGGGGCCATTGGCCATCAGGAAGATCCGGCCGAACGCGCCCGCCGTATCGCCGATCTCAAGCGGCGTGTGGCCTCCGGCACGTACCTGATCCAGCGCTACGAGATCATCGAAGGCCTGCTCGACGCCCTGGCCACCGAAACCGATTAAGCCGACCTTCCCCGGCCGGCCAAACCGGGTTTGGCCAAAGCACTATCGAAAACACGGTTTCTTCTCGAAACAGCTCCCTGCGAAACGATCTTCGCCGCTTCCGCCAGATGCCACGGCGCGTCGCAAACCGCCGCGAAAGCCGGACAGTCGATGCCGGCGCAGTGTAGATACAGCCGCTCCCCCTCCCCCTTGCCGTACAGCGGATCGCCCACCAGCGGATGGCCGGCCCAGGCCAGATGGGCGCGTATCTGGTGGCGCGCGCCTTTTTTGATGGTGCAGCGAAAAAGGGTGAGCCCACCTCGCGTCTCCAACGCCTCGACCTCGGTCAGGCGCAGGGAATCGATGGTGGCCCGCTCCAGCACCCGGGTTTTCTTGCGGTCCGCCGCGTCCAGCTCGCCGTCGCACCGGAAATACGTCGCGGCGGGTTCCCCGTGGCCCACGGCCAGGTAGGTCTTGTCCACTTCGCCAGACTCCTCCATGTCCCGGTAGGCCACTGCCGAGGCTTGGGAAAACGCCGCCGGCAAGAGTCCCGTGGTCAGGCTGTCCAGACGCGAAAGCAGAAACGAGGACCGGCCCGGAAAAATCTCCGGCAAAAGGGCTTCCACGCTCTCGCCGCCGCCCTGGGCCAAGGCGGCGCTGTGCAGGCCGGCCGGTTTATTGAAAAGAGTATAGTCCCCGGCCGTCAGCACCACCGGCACATCGGCCGGCCCGAACCGGCGCTCCCGGTCTTGCGGGACCATGGCCACGGTCTGGCCGGCCCGGACCCGGTAGCCGGCGGGCAGCAGTCGGCCGTTCACCGTCAGGCCGCCGGATTCGATCAGCCGCCGCCGCCCCCGAAGCCCCACCTCGGGCAGCATAAGCTCCAGCGCCTTGTCCAGCCGCCAGCCGTCGGCCTGGGGCGGAATCGTCCACGTTGTCGTCGTCTCGTTTGTCATGGCCCCACCATGCCCGGGGCCGGGCCGGCCGGCAAGGACGGTCCCTCGGCGTTGCGCCCCGGCCGGGTTGCGGCTACCCTCCGGGCAGCATCCCAAGGAGCCGCCTATCATGCTCATCCAGGTCAAGGCCTCGGCCGGTTCGGGCAAGACCCACGCCCTGACCGGGCGTTTTATCGATCTCGTCCTGGGCGCCAGCCACGACCTGCCGCGCGCCTGCGGCGACGCGGGCGACGGGGCCTACGCCGTGCCCGACATCCTGGCCGTGACTTTTACCAACAAGGCCGCCGCCGAGATGCGCGACCGGGTCATCGAGGCGCTCAAGCGCCTGGCCCTAGACTCCAACCCGACCCAGCCCGCCAAACGGGCCACGGCCCGGCGCGAGCTGGAAGCGCTGCTCGTCCATGCCCAGCGCCTGGGCATCCGCACCATCGACAGCCTGCTCTATCTGCTGGCCCGAGTCTTTGCCTTGGAACTGGGGCTGCGCCCGGATTTCGAGCCGTCCTTCGATGATCGGGCCATCCTGGACGACCTCTACGAGCGCCTGTGCGCCGGCCTGCCGGCCGATCCGACCCTGGCCCGCCAGTTTTCCGAGGCGGCCGGGGCGCTTATTGACCACACCAAGAATTTCCTGCCCACCGTCAGCTTTCGCGACCAGCTCCTGACCGTGGCCGCCAGGCTCCTGGCCGACCCGGACTGCGGCGACGCCGCCCCCGAGGCCCTGCGCCTGGGACTGGCCCGGCGGCTGGGGGAACTCCAGAACGCCGCCGACGCCCTGCTGCGGGCCATCGAGGCCGAAAAACTGTCCGGCAACGCCCATTTCCTGACGTTTCTGCGCAAATGCCGGGACTGCGACAACGCCGCCGCCCTGCCCTCCTCGGCCTTTGCCGCCAAGGCGTCCCTGGCCGAGTGCCTGAACAAAGCCTCCCGTGACAAGGTTACATCCGCCCTGGACCGGCTCCACGCCGCCATGACCGCCAGCCACGACGTCTGCCGCCGCGACGGGCCGGTGCTGCTGGCCGCCTGCCGGCTGGCCCCGTTCCTGTCCCTGGCCCGGCGGCTGGCCGCCGATTTCCCGGCCTATCTGGCCCGGATGCGGATGCTGCCCCAGTCCCAGTGGGGACGGCTCGTGGCGGCGCGCCTGGCCGGCGAGGACGGCGTGCCCGACGCCTGGTGCCGCATGGGTTCGGGGCTGGCCCATATCCTGGTGGACGAATTCCAGGACACGGCGAGAAGCCAATGGGAGGTGCTGCGGCTTTTGGCCCTGGAGAGCCTGTCGCGCGGCGGCAGCCTCTACCTCGTCGGCGACGTCAAGCAGGCCATCTACGGCTGGCGCGGCGGCGACGCCGCCCTGTTCGACGAGGCCCCGGCCGATCCCGAACTGACCCAGGTGGCCGAGCCGATCTTTGACGCCCTGCCCCACAACTGGCGCAGCGCCCCGGCCATCGTCGGGGCCAACAACCGCTTTTTCGGGCAGTTAAGCGACCCGGACGCGGCCCGGCAAACCGCCGAGGCCCTCCTTGGCGACGGTCTGGCCGCCGCCGCGCCGGAGCTGGCCGCCGCCATAGGCCGGGCCTTTGCCGGCGCGGCCCAGGAGGTGCGCCCGGACTACCGAGGCCCCCAGGGACACGTGCGCATAACGGCCCTTAACGCCGAAGACCCGGACGCCTACCACGATGCGGCCCGGGGGGCGCTGCTGACCCTGCTCAAAGCCGAACTCATCCCCCGCCACGGTCCGGGCGGGGTGGCCGTGCTCACCCGCACCAACCCGCAAGCCGCGCGCTGCGCCGCCTGGCTGGTGGCGGCCGGCATCGAGGTGGTGACCGAAAACAGCCTGCGGCTGGCCGACCATCCGCTCATCGGCCAGTTGGCCGCCATGCTGGCGTTTCTCGATTATCCGCCGGACAGCCTGGCCTTTTGGGCCTTTGTCTCGGGCCAGGAGCTTTTTGGCGACCTGTCGGGCATCGACCGCCGGGAACTGGCCGGCTGGCTGGCCGGGCTGCCCCGCCGGGCCTCGCTGTCCCTGGCGTTTAGAGCCCGCTGGCCGGATGTCTGGCAGCGGCTTATCCGGCCCTACCTGCGCCAGTCCGGCGTGGCCTCTCCCTACGACATCCTGCGCTCGGTGGTGTCGGGCTACCGGCTCATTAAGCGCCGGCCGGCCGACGAGGCCTTCATCCGCCGCTTCCTCGAAATCGCCCATCTGGCCGAAAACGACGGCCGGGCGTCGATCTCCGCCTTCCTGGAATTCTGGAACGACAAGGGCGAGGGCGAGACCGTGCCCCAGCCGGAAAACGCCGGGGCCGTGCGGGTCATGACCATCCACAAGGCCAAGGGGCTGCAATTCCCGGCCGTGGTCGTGCCCTACCACCATTTCCACACCGACAACAAAAATCCGGCCCTGGTCACGGCCGATTTCCCCGAAGGGCGCCTCCTCGTGCCGGACCAGCCGGGCCTTGGCCTGGACTACGCCAGACGCCGGGCCAGGGAGCTGGCCGAGCAGCTCCATCTGCTCTATGTCGCCTGGACCCGGCCCGAGATCGAGCTGCACGCCTTTGTCCCGGGCCATGGGCCGCTGCGCGACAAGGCCAGCTACCCCCTGCCCCGGGCCATGGCCGGGCTTTTCGCCGGCCTAGGCCACGATCCGGCCGACGGCGAACCCATCCGCATCGGCGAGCCGCCCCAAACCCCGGCCGCTGCCCCGGCCGCCTGCCCGACCCCGCCGCCCGAGCCGGCATTGGTGGAACCCGGACCGCCCATGGACTGGCTGCCCCGGGTCAAGGTGTTTCGCAACGTGGCCCGCGACATCCGCGAGTCCATGCGCTTTTCGGAAAAGCGCCGGGGCGAGCTGGCCCACGCCGCTGCCGAAGCCTTTGTAAGGGCCGGTTTCGATCCGGCCGATCCCGCCCCGGCCGCCGCCCGGGCCGTGGCCACGGGGCTAGGGCCGGCCCGGCTGGACCCGGGCCTTCGGGCCGCCCTGGCCCCCGAACTGGCCGACATGCTCGTCTGGCTGGCCGGCCTTGACGCCCTGCGCCCGGCTTTTGTCTCGGGGCTGCCCGAGCGCGAGCTTTTGGACGCCGACGGTTCGCGCCACCGGCCTGACCTCTTTGCCGCCTCGCCAGAGGCCATCCTCGTGGCCGACTTCAAGACCGGCCGGCCGGCCGCCGACCATGAGGCCCAGGTGCGCCGCTACGTCGGCCTCATCCGCCGCCTGCCGGGCTTGGCCGAGGCCCCGACCGCCGGCTTTCTCCTCTACCTCGACCGCCGGGAATGCCGCCCCGTGGAGATCCGCTCGTGAAAGCCCCTGTCAGCGTCATCCCCTGGACCGAGGAATTCTTCGCCGCCCTGGCCCGGCGGCTGGTCGCCGCCACCGGGGGCGATTTCACCGACGTGGTGGTCCTTTTTCCCCTGCGCCGGGCCGCCCGCCATCTCTGCGACCGGCTGGCCGAGCTGCCCGGGCTGCCAAAGCCGTTGCTGTTGCCGGAAATCGCCGCCATCGGCGAATGGACCGCCGCCCTGGGAGCCGACTGCGCCCCGGTCCCGCCGGTCATGCTCGACGCCCTGGACCGGGTGGCCATCCTCCACGACATCGTGCGCGACATCGCCGCCACGGCTTCGCAGGACGAAGCCTTTCCGGCCGACATCACCGACTTTTTCCCCTGGGGCCTGGAGTTGGCCGAAATCATGGAGGAGCTTTTCCGCCAGGGCGTCCACGGCCAGGACATGGCCCATCTGGAAGGCCAGGTGCTGGCCCCGGCCGTGGCGCTGCTGGGACGCCTGGGCGCCATCCACCGCCGCTACCGGCAGCGCCTGCTGGACGAAGGCCTGGGCACGCCCGGGCTTTTGGCGGCGCTGGCCGCCGAAAACGCCCCGGCCGTGGCCGAGCGTTTCGCCGGCAAGCGCCTTTTCGCCTGCGGCTTTGCCGTGCTGCCCGGAGCGGAAAAAACGCTTTTTCACACGCTATGGCAAAAAGGCCTGCTGGAGCTGATCTGGCACGCCGACCCGGCCCTGGCCGACGGCGGCCGGCCGGTCCATTTCGCCTGCCGCGAGCACAAGCGGCTGCTTGCCGACTGGAAAGCCAAGGCCGTGGTCCTGGGCCAGGGCAAGGCGCGAAAGCTCAAGGCCAAGGCCGATCCCGCCCGGGGGACGCTTATGCTGGACGCCGACGCCGCCAACCTGTCCTCGAAAAAGCTGCGCTTCATCGAGGCCCACGACCTCCACGCCGAGCTCAAGGGACTGGAAGAGGCGCTTGGCGAGGCCCCGGACCTGGAGTCCACGGCCATCGTCCTGCCCGACACCGGGCTTTTAAGCCCCGTGCTCCACATCCTGCCCCGGCGAGACGTCAATATTTCCATGGGCTATCCCCTGGCCCGCTCGTCCTTGGCCCGGCTGCTCGAAACCATCCTGGCCCTGCAGGAAACCCGGCTGGAACGCGGCCGCTACCACTGGCGCGAACTCATCGCCCTGTTGCGCCATCCCTATCTCAAGATGCTGCGCCTGGGCGCGGCCGAGCCGCTGCGGGCCGTGTTCCACGGCCTGGAAGCGGCCATTCGCCAGGGCGGGGCCTACGTCGATCCCCTGGCCCTGCCCCTGGCCGGCGGCGAGGACGACGAGCCGCCAAGCCCCGAAGCCCTGGCCCTGGCCGGCCGCGTGCTCGACGTCTGTCTGGCCGCCTTCGACGCCGTGGACACGCCCCGCGCCCTGGGCAACGCCCTGGCCGGGCTGTGCGATCTGCTGCTGGACCCCGAACACTGCGGCGACGCCTGGGAACGCTTTCTCATCGACGCCGAGTGCCTGTTCCGCCTGGCCGCCGGCATCGTGCCGGCCCTGACCTCAGGCCGCCTAGCCGACGCCGCCCTGCCGGCCCCGACGCTTTTTGCCCTGCTGCGCCGGCTTTTGGCCGACGAACGCGCCCCCTTCGAGGCCGAGCCGCTGACCGGCCTGCAAGTGCTTGGCGTCCTGGAAACGCGCCTGCTCTCCTTCAAGCGCCTGTTTCTCCTCGACGCCGTGGAAGCCAAGCTGCCCGGCGCGCCGCGCTACGATCCGCTGCTGCCCGACGCCCTGCGCCGGCTCATGGGCCTGCCCGACTCCCGGGAGCGCGATCTGGTCGCCGCCTACAACCTCTACCGGCTCTTTTTCGGGGCCGAGGAGATAACAGTCTTCTACCGCACCGGCTCGCCCGGCTCCGGGCTTTTCGAGGACAAGCCCGGCCGCAGCCGGTTCGTGGAACAGCTCCTGTGGGAAGAGGAAAAACGCCTGGGCCGGGTGCTGCGGCCCGGCGAGCCGCCGGTCTCCATCCTGCGCTTGCCGCCCTGCCCCATTCCATTGAGCGACCCGGCCGTGCCGGTCACCGGGGAAGTGGCCGCCCGGCTGGCCGCCTATCTCGAAACCCAAAAGCTCTCGGCCAGCTTTTTCGACGCCTACATCGCCTGCCCCCTGCGCTTTTTCTACCGCTACCTCTCGCCGCTCTCCCCCCTGGCCGAGGTGGCCGAGGAAGGCGACCGGGCAGCCGTGGGCGAAGTGGTCCACGAGGTCTTGCGCGACTTCTTCACGCCCCAGCTCAACCGCGACATCGACGCCGCCGACCTCGACGCCACGGCCCTGGCCGACCTGTTCGAAGCCCGGCTGGCCGGCCACGCCGCCTTCGCCGCCCTGCCGCCCGACGGCCAACTGCTGCTGACCCGCACCGGCCGGGCCAAGCTGGCCGAAGCCGTCGCCGCCACGCCCCGCACCACCATCCTGGCCCTGGAAACCGACCTGACCGCCAGCCTGGAAACCGGCGGCCGGACCTTCCCCCTTTACGGCCGGGCCGACCGCATCGACCAGCGCGAGGACGGCGTCGTCATCCTCGACTACAAGACCGGCCGGCCGCCCAAGGGCCAAGGCCGCTTCTGGACCGACGACCACATCTGGGACCGGCTGACCGCCGATCCCCTGGCCGCCGACGACGCGCTCTTCGAAGACATCGCCGCCCGGGCCGGCAGCGTCCAACTGCCGCTCTACTGCTGGCTCTACCACGCCGCGCGCGGCGAAACCCCGGCCGACGCCGCCGTGGTGGAACTGCGCGACAAAGGACAGGAACGCCCGCTTTTCGGCCCGCGCCAGGACCCCGAAGCCCGCGCCCAGGCCATCACCCGCCACGTCCCCCTGCTGCTTAGCGCAGTCCTGCGTCACCTCGCCAACACCCAAAGCTTCAGCCCCCGCCCAGACAACAACCGCTGCCCCTACTGCGAGTTTCGTTCAGCTTGTAGAGCGTTGTGATGATAGAAAAAAGAGGAGAGGAGAAAAGAATGCCTCCGGCGGCCGGGAGGGGGTAACCCCCTCCCGGACCCTCCCTGATTGGGGTCGGTTTTTCGGTTTTCNNGAAAACCGAAAAACCGACCCCAACAAGCAGGATGCGGGGTAGACAGAACGTCGAACAAGTGGGGGGCCTGGGGGCCTCAGGCCCCCAGCGGAGAGGTCCAGGAGAGGCAGCGCCTCTCCTGGCCGCCGGAGGCATGTCCCAGCACTAATCGTCCAGGTCTTCGGGGTTGACCTTGTTCTGGCCGGGGCGCAGGGGTTCGTAGTAGAGCGCCGACTTGGTGGCCTTGGTCTTGTTGTTGTATTTGAGCTTCATCTTGATCTGCTTTTCCGGAAAATTCCAGCGCATGACCGTCCAGTCGCCTTCTTCTGTGGTTTTGGGCGTGCCGGCTAATTTGGTGGTCACCTGTCGGATGATGTCGATGTCGTCGTTCTCGGTTTGCATGACCCGACTGTAGAGCTTGTTATCCACCACGCCGTAGGCGATGATCGGCGTGAGGCGTTCGTAAACGCCGATCCGGCAGGGGCCTGTATAGTTATAATAGGCGATGCCGCCCTCTTCCTTGACCTTTTGAAAAGCCCCTTCCTCGTTCATGGACGCGAACGGCTTGCCGTATGGCGGTTTGACGCAATCGAACGAGCCGGCAGATGCGGCGGAAACGAACAGCGTCAACACGACAATGCAGGACAAAAGGCCACGCAGCACCATACAAGCCTTCCTTGCGTTGAAAATTTCAGGATTCAGTCAAAGGATTGTTTGTTTTTGCACTAGGGCAAAAACCGGTGCAAGGCAAGGAGAGTCCGGCCGAGCGGCGCTTCTCGCGGTCGCAAAGGGCGAGGCTGCCGTGGCGGCAGGTCATTTCTTGTTGTCGTCGCCCTCGTCCTTGTGGTCGCTTCGGGGATGGGCCTTGTCGTAGATGCCGACGATGCGGGCCAGATCGAGGTTGGTGTAGCGGGTGGTGGTGGTCAGGCGGGCGTGCCCCAGGAGTTCCTGGACGCTGCGCAGGTCGGCCCCGGATTCGAGCAGGTGGGTGGCGAAGCTGTGGCGCAACATGTGGGGATGGGCGTGGCGGGAAAGGCCCGCGCCCTTGGCCAGGGCGTCCACGATGCGCGCCGCCTGCCGCCGGTCGAGACGCCCGCCCCGATTGCCCAGAAAAAGGGCCAATTCCATCGGCCCGGGACCGAGTTCGCCCCGGCGGCGCAGGTACTCCCGCAGCCGCTCCCGGGAGGCGTCGCTTAGGGGAGCCAAGCGTTCCTTGCTGCCCTTGCCCATGACCCGGACAATGCCCTGGGACAGGTCCAGGTCGTCGAGGTCCAGGCCCAGGGCTTCGCTTATGCGCAGCCCGGAGCCGTAGAGCAGCTCGGCCAGAGCCAGGTCGCGGCAGGACGCGGCCGAGCCGTCGGCGGCCGGAGCGGCGGGCGGCGGCGTCACCAGGGCCACTGCCTCGTCGGCGTTGAGCGCCCTTGGCCCGCGCCGTTCGGCCTTGGGATTTTTCAGCCCGGCCGTGGGGTCGGCAGGGACGCGCTTTTTTTGCAGCTGGTATTTGAAAAAGCCGCGCAGGGTGGAGAGCTTGCGACCCATGGAGGACTTGGCCGCGCGGCGGCGGTGCAGCTCGGCCAGAAAGCCGCGCACGTGGTCGCGGGTGACGGCTTCGGGCGTGGCCAGACTCAGGCCCCGGCCGGCGAGATAGGCCTCGAACTGGGCCAGGTCGTCTTCGTAGGCCGCCACGGTGGCCGGGGAGTAGCCCTTGACGGCGGCCAGGGCGGTCAGAAACTCGTCCACGCCCTTTGGCGTCGGAGGCGATGCGGCAGGGGCCGGCGAAGCTTTCGTCTCAGCCTTGCCGTTTGTCGAGGACATAGCAGCTCTTGGGGTTTTCCTTGGCTTTCTTCTTGAGCGTCATGGCCGTCTGGGAGGCCTCGCCGAAGTGTTTGAGCCGGCCGTCGCGGTTAAAGACCACGGCGATGGAGATGGCCATGAGCGGAAAGCTGCGGCGGTTGCCTTCGCGGTCCACGGACTGGATAAATCCCCGGTCGCGGTCGTCGGCGTCGTAAAAATGCGGCACGATGCCGTCGAAACTGGCCACAACGGCCCGGCAGGCCTCCTCCACCCGGTCGATGGCCAGGATAAAAACGAAGTCGTCGCCGCCCACATGCCCGACAAAGGCCGTGGGGCCGCCCACGGAGCGCACCGTGTTGACGATGATGCGCGCCGTCATCATGAGCACTTCATCGCCCCGGGAAAAGCCGTACTTGTCGTTAAACGACTTGAAGTAGTCGAGGTCGGCGTAGGCCAGGGCGAAATCTTCCTGGCGGTCGATGAGATCCTGGATGCGGCCGATAATCGAGGTGTTGCCGGGCAGCTTGGTCAGCGGATTGGCGTCCAAGGACCGGGTAGCCCGGGCCAGAGCCAGGGTGACCCGGGCGCGCAGCATGGCCGAGGTGAGCGGGCGGGTGAGCAGCTCGTCCACCTCCACGGCGCACCAGTCGATGTCCGGCGTCAAGGCGGCCTCGTCCATGATCAGCGCCACGGGCAGCTGGCGGTAGACGTTTTCGCTTTTGACCATGGTCACCAGGGTCGGCCCCGGGATGTCGGCCAGGGCGGCGTCCACCACGAGCATGTCCGGCGGATCGGTGAACAGGGTCTCCACGGCCCCGCGCCCCTGGGAAAGGACGGTCACCTCGGCCTCGGCCGGAGTGAAGGCGGCGTCGAACAGCCGGGCCAGGGTCGGGTCGGGACTCAGGACCAGAATCTTCTGGGTGCGGGTGAAGGCGCACAGCGCGTCGGAAACCATGGGACTCGTGGTGTGGATCAGGTGAAGCGCAGATCGGCCAGTTCCACGAGCTGGCCGCTGAGTTCGTCGAGCAGTTTCTCGAAGTCGGCCGGCCGGATCTTGAGGATTTTGAGCGCCTCGGGCTGGAGATAGGTGACGCCCACGTCGCCGGAAAAGCCGTACTCGAAGGAACGCACCAAAAAATCGCCCAGGTGCACCACACAGGCCATCTCCGGGTAGAGTTGGGCCAGATGGGGCTTGTGGTGATACGACAGGCCTTCCTTGATGTTGGCCGGCAGCTTCCAGTGGTCGGCCAGCCAGGCATTAATGCGGTCGTGGCCGAAACCGAGCACCTCGCGTTCGGCTTCGAGGTAGAAACAGTCGCGCTCGGCCACCACCCGTTCGATGTCGGGCTTGAGGTCGGGCAACTGCACCGTGGCCACCACTTTGCCCAGATCATGGAGCAGCCCGGCCACGGCATATTCCTCGGCGTCCTTGAAGTGGAGCATCCGGGCAATGGTCCCGCTGGCCATGGCCGCGCCCAGGCTGTGCTCCCACAGCCCGACCATGTTCTCGCTCATGACCTCGAAGACCGAGGTGGAGACGATGATCGAGCGAAGGACGTTGAAGCCCAAAAGCACCAGGGCGTGGCCGATGGAGCTGATGCGGCCGGGAAAGCCGTAGACCGG
>DLGG01000195.1:0-229 GCA_002482565.1 Solidesulfovibrio magneticus | reverse complement strand
ATGCTGATGAGCTTGGCCACCTGTTCGGTGGTGGAATCCGGCCGCTCGACGAGCTTGGAGACCTCTTCGAGGACCTTGGGCAAGGTGGGCAGGTCGCGCACGGCCAGGATGCGGCCCTTGCGTTCAGTGCGCAGATCCTCAGCCATGGCTGGCGTCCTTGGGTTTGCCGCCGGCTTCGGCTTCGGCCTCGCCCTCCGGGGCGGGCTCGGCCAGGGCGGCGGCCCGGGCG
>DLGG01000029.1 GCA_002482565.1 Solidesulfovibrio magneticus | reverse complement strand
GCCCGCACCGCCGCCGGATCGGGGCTGGCGGCCACGGCCTCGCCAAAGGCCTCGGCCACGGCCGCGTCGGCCTCCCGCAGCTTGGGGTCGGCGCAAATGGTTTTCTCCACGGCCGTTTGGGCCTTGGCGCAGTCGATGCCGGCGGCCCGGGCCGGGCCGGAGGCGAGCATCAGGCACAACAAAAACAACGCTGCCCAGCCCCGCATTACTTGGCCTCCCGGACGTAACGGGCGATGCCGATGCCCTTGGACGGCCCGACATCGTGGCTGTAGACAAGCTCCAGGGAGCCGTCGGGCAAAAGCTTGCCGGTAAAGCTCCCTTCCTCTTCCAGAATATGGATGGTGGAACCGTCGTAGCCGATGACGCCCATGACGGTTTCCTTGTGGTGCGGGCTCGATTTGACGCCGACAAAACGCCGGCCTTCCTGTCGCTCGATGTGCAACGCAAACTGGCTGGAAACGAAATGCGGGCCGGGATCGTTTTTGGGAAAATGGCGACTGCCGGTGGTAATGCCTTCATGGGCCACGCTTTTCCAGACTCCGACCAGATCCGGGACGGTCTGGGCCTGGGCCTGGGCGGCCACAGCGGCGAGCAGAACGACGAGCAAAACGGCGGCCAGGGGCAGGGGGCGAATGCGCATGGCGGGCTCCTTGTTGCGGTCGGCCGGCCGGGGATTGCCGCCGGCCTGGATGCTCTCCTCTATGCGCCGCGCCGGGCACGGCGGTCAATACGGTTGAGGGGGCGAGGTGAACGTGGGTTTACGTGCTGCCGGGAACCTGCTAGACGGTGCGCCTCACGCGATTATCCCGCGCCACCTGTTGCCAGGATCAACCGGTTTGAAAACTGACAAACTCCTTGTTGCGCTGTTGACCGGCTGCCTGCTCAGCATGTCCGGCATCGCCTTCTATTATAAGTTGGGCTGGGACCGCATGGACGCCCAGATGCGCGAGATCGCCTCGGACGTGGATCTCGTCAACGCCACCATGCAGGACCTCGGCGGCCTCTACCGCCGCACCCGCATCGCCATCATCCAGGCCCAGCTGCGCTCCCAGAGCCTGCCGCTTATCGTCGTCTTTGGCGACAGCATCGTGGAACAGCTCTACTGCCCGGCTCTGGCCGGCCGAAACGTCTTAAACGCCGGCATTTCCGGGGCGCGGGTTCTCGAATCCCAACCCTTCCTGGAAAGCGTCCTGGCCGCCGCGCCCGGGCCGCTGGTCATCGTGGCCATGGGCGTCAACGACGCTTTTGGCGCAGCCGGAACCACGCCCGAACAGTTCGAGGCCGGCTACGAAACCCTGTGCAAGACCGTCCTGGCCGACAACCGCCGCCTGGTCCTGGTCAACCTGCCGCCCCTGGAGCAGGACAAGCCCGAGGCCAAGCGCTTCGACGCGACCAAGATCGCCCGCTACAACGCCATCGTGGCCGCCGTCGCCGGCCGCCTGGGCGTTCCCCTGGCGGACATCAACGCCATGCTCGCCGAGCGCCGCAAGGCTTCCGGCCAGTCCCAGACCGTGGACGGCGTGCACTTGAACCCGGCCGCCGCCGCCGCCTGGCGCGACGCCGTCTACACCGTCGCCCTGCGCGCCCTGACCCGCCCCGATTCCTAGGGTCGCGTCCACGAAAAGCGCGTAAGGCATTTCGCAGGCAACAGAGTAAAACCACAAGTTTTACTTAAAAAATACTATCGTATTTTTTAGGGGCGCCACCCTAGGGTCGCGTCCGTGCAAAATACGACCGAGTTTTAAAGTCCCCCAAGCCTGTTGTTCACGAAACGCCATCGGCGCTTTTCGGGGACGCCGCTCTCGACTGCCGGCCCTCGCCAGTCGGGGCAGGCTCCCGCCCGCCCCGACCGCTGTCCCGCGCCTTGACAAGACGCCCCCCCGGGTCGGACATTGACCAATCCCGGAGGCCTGCATGAACCATCCCCAGCCCGGCCCGGCCCAGCCCGGGCCGGCTTTCGCGCTTCGTCTCGACCCGGCCGGGCGCGTCAAAGCCGCCGATCCGGCGGCCCTCGGTCTTTTGGGCGAGTGCCTGGGCGCGCCGCCGCCCCTGCCCTGCCCGACTCCAGGGACCAGCCTGGACTGGACCGGAGCCGGCGGCGTCTGGCGGCTGTGGACCGAGGCCGAGCCGGACGGGTGTCTGGTCCTGCGCGGCCTGGACGTGGCCGATCTGGCTGAAGCCGCCGCCACCGGCCAGACCCGGCAGCGCCAGTTCGCCGACATCATCGACGGGGCCACCGAAGGCGTGGCCGTGGCCGCCGCCGGCCGGCTGGTCTACGTCAACCCGTTCATGGAGCGCCTGACCGGCTACGACGCCGCCACCTTGCGCTCCAAGCCCTTTGTGGAATTCCTGCATCCCGACGACCGCCGCACGGTCCTTGGCATCCACCTGCGCCGTCTGGCCGGCGGCCAGGCCCCGCAATGCCATGTCTTTCGCATCGTCACGGCCGACGGCGGCCTGCGCCACGTCAACGCCGCCTCGGCCTGGATGGAATGGGAAGGCCGGCCGGCCACGGTGAGCTTTCTGGCCGACATTTCCGAACTCAAGGCGGCCGAGCAGGCCCTGGCCGAGCACGTGCGCGGCCAGGAGGACGTCATTGCCGCCCGTACGGCCAGCCTGCGCGAAACCAACGACCGTCTGGCCGCCGAGGCGGCCCGCCACGAGCGCACCGCCCAAAAGCTCAAGACCGCCCGCACCAAGCTGGCCCGGGCCCTTCGGGCCAAATCCGTGTTCCTGGCCAACGTCAGCCACGAGATCCGCACGCCCCTAAACGTCATCCTGGGCATGGCCGACCTGGCCCTGCGCCCGGACAGCGGCGGTCAGGCCGACCTGACCCGTTGCCTGGAAATGATCCGCGAGGCCGGCACGTCCCTGCGCGGCATCCTCGGCGACCTCCTCGACCTGTCCCGGGTGGAATCCGGCCGCCTGGAACTCGACGCCGCGCCCTTTTCCCCCCGCCAGGTGCTGGAAGCGACCCTGGCCGCCCACCGCCACGTGGCCCAGCGCCAGGGGCTTGCGCTTACCGGCGAGACCGCCGCCGACGTGCCCGAGCACGTCATCGGCGACGCCGGACGGCTGGCCCAGGTGCTCGGCAATCTCGTCGGCAACGCGCTCAAATTCACCTCGGTCGGCGGCGTCAGCCTGCGCCTGACCCTGGCCCGGCCCGGCCGGCGCGCCCCGGACGGGCGGGTGAACCTGCGTTTTGCCGTACGCGACACCGGCATCGGCATCCCCGAGGACAAGCAAAAGACCATTTTCGAGAGCTTCAGCCAGGCTGACGAGACCATTGGTCGGCGCTACGGCGGCACGGGCCTGGGACTGGCCATCTGCCGCCGGCTTGCCGCGCTCATGGGCGGCCGGCTGCGCCTGGCCTCGGCCGTGGGCCAGGGCAGCGAATTCGTTTTGACCGCCCGCTTCCCCCTGGCCCAGGGGCCGGCCGAACCGGCCGGCGCCGCCAGGCCCAAGCTGCCGCCCCTGGACATCCTGCTGGCCGAGGACGCCGATCTGGCCGCCGAGATGATCCAGGCCTTCCTGGTTCCCAAGGGGCACCACGTCCTCCGGGTGGTCAACGGCGAGGAGGCCCTGGCCGCCCTGGCCCTGCGCCGCTTCGACGTGGTGCTCATGGACATCCAGATGCCGGTCATGGACGGCCTGACCGCCACCCGGCGCATCCGGTCCGGGGAGCTTGCCGGAATCCCCCGGGACATCCCCATCCTGGCGCTCACCGCCTACGGGGCCGTGCGCGACCGCGAACGCATCCTTGGCAGCGGCGCGAGCGGCTATCTGGCCAAGCCCGTCAATTTCGACCAGCTCCTCGAGGCCCTGGCCGCCAGCCAGTCCCCGGCCCCGGCCCCGGCCCCGGCCAATCGGCCGGCGGCAGAGGCCGGGCCGGCAGCAACGGCGGCCAGC
>DLGG01000175.1:14814-40912 GCA_002482565.1 Solidesulfovibrio magneticus | reverse complement strand
CAGCAGGGCCGGGGTGAGCAGGGGCAGGTCCGCGCCGATGAGCAGGGCGGCCGCGTCGCCGGCGGCAAAGGCCCCGGCCAGGGCGGCGGCCATGCGCGCCCCGAGGTCGCCCGGGGCTTGAGGCACAAGCCGGAATCCCGGGCCGCACAGGGCGACCATGGCCGCCTGGGCGTCGCCCGGGGCGAAATGGACGGCGGCCGGCAGGCCCGAGGCCAGGGCGGCGCGAAAGACGTTGCCGGCCATGGCCCGGTAGGCGGCCAAAGCCAGGTCGTCGCCGCACACGGCGGCCAGTCGGGTCTTGACCAGCCCGGGCAGCGGGGCCTTGGCCAGGATATGCAGCGATACGGCCGCCACGGGTCAGCTTCCGCCGGCCGGGCCGGGGCCGTGAGCCGGGGGGATGGGCCGGGGCGGGTAGAACCGGGCCAGTCGGGCCGGGGCCACGCCCAGGGTGTAACCGGCCAGTAGGGCCAGATTGCGGGCCGTGGCGAAAAGCGGTCCCTCGGCCAGCCAGCGCCGGGCTGAGGTGGTCACCCGCAATGGCGAAATGGCCACCCGGCCGCCGGCCCGGCGTAGGCAGCGCACCAGCTCCACGTCTTCCATGACCGGGATGTCGCAAAAGCCGCCCATGGCGGCAAAGAGTTCGCGGCGCAGGCACAGGGCCTGGTCGCCATAGGGCAGGGAACAAAGCTTTGAGCGCCAGGTGGCGGCGGCGGCGATGGCCCGCAGGAGCAGCTTTTCGGAGCGGATGGCCAGGGAAAAGGCGGCCAGTTCGGCCCGGGTGTCCAGAAGCCGGGCCGCCTCGGCAAAGGCCCCGGCCGGCAGCCGCGTGTCGGCGTGGAGAAAAAGCAGATATTCGCCCCGGGCAACGGCCGCGCCGGCGTTTTGCTGGCTGCCCCGGCCGGGCCGGGCGGTCAGGCCCGTGACGCCCGCCCGGTCGATGGCCCGGAGGGTTTCGCCGGCCGGATCCCCGTCGATCACCACGATTTCCAGCGGCGTGCCGTAGCCGGCGGCGTGGATGTTGTCGATGACGCCGTTTATGCGGCGTGCCTCGCCCAGTACGGGAACGATCACGGAAAACACGGGAGAAAAGTGACGGTGCGGCGACATGGGGGCCTCGATGCGGCGGGACTTCCTCGGTGCAATAGATTTTTTCCGGGCAAACCGCTAGACAGGGCCTTCACGTCCCGGCCGTTGCGGCCCAGACGGTTCGAAAATGTTCGAGGTGCGTTGGACCATGCTGGAAGCCGAATACGCCGCCATGCGCCAGGCCGAGGAACGGCATTGGTGGTATCTGGGGCTGCACGATCAGGTCCGCCGGGCGTTGGCCCGCTGCCGGGGGCTGGTGTCCGGCCCGGGCCGGGTCCTCGACGCCGGCTGCGGCACGGGCAAGGTGCTGGAGCTTTTGGCCGATGTAAAGCCCGTGGGCCTCGATCTGTCGGCCACGGCCCTGTCCCTGGCCCGGGAGCGCGGGGATTTTCCCCTGGTGCGGGCTTCGGCCGTGACCCTGCCCTTTGCCGACGCCGCCTTTGACGTGGCGCTTTCCCTGGACGTGTTGGCCAACGTGCCGCCCTGCGACGTGCCGGCCGCTTTTGCCGAACTCTACCGGGTGCTGGCCCCGGGCGGAGCGCTCATCCTCAATCTCGTGGCCTTTCAGGCGCTTTACGCCGAACACGACCGGGCCGTGGGCGTGGTGCGGCGCTACCGGGCCGGCGAGGTGCGGGAAATGCTTGCCGGGGCGGGGTTTGCCCTGGACATTTTGTCCTATTCCAATACGCTTTTATTTCCGGCCGCCGCCTTGGTGCGCCTGGCCCGCCGGCGCCGTCGGCCCGACTGCGAGCCGGTCTCCGATCTGACGCCGCTGCCCGGACCGCTCAACGCCGCCCTGGCTGCCGTGCGGCGTCTCGAAAACGCCATCATCGTCGGGCAGAAACGCACTTTTCCCTTTGGCCTGTCCGTTTTCGCCCTGGCCCGCAAGCCCGGCCGGGGCATTTCCGGCAACTTCCAACGCAACGCCGGCAAGGGGTTATGAGCCAAGCCGTATCATCGCCCACCCTGACCATCGTCATTCCCGTTTACAACGCCGAACAGTCCATCGGCCGGCTGGTGGACGCCTTGATGGCCGAGCCGCCGCTGCCCGAAACCGACATGGTGCTGGTCAACGACGGCAGCCGCGACGGCAGCCACCGGGAATGCCTGGCCTGCTGCGACCGCCATCCCGGACGCGTCACCTATCTGCGCCTGGCCCGGAATTTCGGCGAGCACGGTGCGGTCATGGCCGGTCTGTGCCAGTCCGGCGGCGACTACGTCGTGGTCATGGACGACGATTTCCAAAACCCGCCCCACGAGGCGGCCCGGCTGGTGGATGCCGCCGTGGCCGGCGGCTTTGATGTAGTTTACGGCGCTTTTCGAGAGAAATGCCACGACCCCCTGCGCAACTGGGGCAGCGCGTTTAACGATCTGGTGGCCACCTGGCTGCTCGGCAAGCCGCGCCATCTCTATCTTTCAAGCTTCAAGTGCCTGTCGCGGTTCCTGGTCGAGCGCGTCACCGCTTACGCCGGACCCTCGCCCTATGTGGACGGCCTGATCCTGCGGGTCACCGATAACATCGCCCAGATCGACGTGGAGCATTGTCCCCGCCGGGCCGGCCGCTCGGGCTATACCCTGTGGAAGCTCATCCGGCTGTGGCTGACCATGTTCGTCAATTTTTCCGTGGCCCCGCTGCGCCTGTCCGCCGTGCTGGGCCTTGGCGTCAGCGCCTTCGGGCTGCTCATGGCCGTGTGGAGCCTGATGGAAAAATTGCTTGGCCTGGACGTGCCCACGGGCTGGACCACGCTCTACGTCACGGTGGTCATCTTCGCCGGCATCCAGCTCGTCATGCTTGGGCTGCTTGGCGAATACGTCGGCCGGGGACTCCTTGAAGCCAATCGCGCGCCGCAGTTCGTGGTGCGCGAGGTCCACGGCGGCGGCCGCCCCCCGGCCCGGGAGCCGCGCCGGTGGTAGGGCCGCTCGGACTGGTGCGCCCTGTGGCCATTCCCTCCGTGGGCGACGACCGGGGCTGGCTGTCCGTGGTCGAGGCCGGCCAGACCGTGCCTTTTCCCATCCGCCGGGTCTTTTACATGCACGGCATGACGGCCGAGCGCGGCGGCCACGCCCACCGCGACACCGACCAGCTCGTGGTCTGCCTGGCCGGTTCCCTGCGCCTGGACCTCACCGACGGCCGCGACCGGATGTCCGTGCGCCTGGCCGACCCGGCCCAGGGGCTTTTCATCCCGGCCATGGTCTTTATCGACATCCGCGACATCGCGCCCGGAGCCGTCTGTCTGGTGCTGGCCAGCACCCACTACGACATGAGCCGCTCCATTCGCAGCTACGAAGCCTTTCTGGAGGCGGTTGCCCAGCCATGAGCACCGCTTCCGTGCGCCTGGCCTTTCTGCGTTCCAACCGAGCCCTGGCCGGGGAACTGCCGAGCGTGGCCGCCGTCCTGGACTGGTTCAATGCCAAGGACCGCAGCCGCTTCGAGGTGCGTCGCGCCCCGCTGACCGCCCTTTCCCAGTGGCATTACGCGCCAAATCCCATGCGACTCATGCACCGCTCGGGACGGTTTTTCGCCATAGAAGGCCTGCGGGCGCAAACCGGTTTCGGCCCGGTGGCCTCCTGGGACCAGCCCATCATCAACCAGCCCGAGGTGGGCATCCTGGGCCTTCTCGCCAAGGAAATCGACGGCGTGCTCCATTTTCTCATGCAGGCCAAGATGGAGCCCGGCAACGTCAACATCCTCCAGCTTTCGCCCACGGTCCAGGCCACCCACAGCAACTATTCCCGGGTCCATGCCGGAGCCACGCCGCGCTACCTCGAATATTTCACCGAACCCGGCCGGTCCAGGGTGCTCCTGGACCAGCTCCAGCCCGAACAGGGCGCGCGTTTTTTGCGCAAGCGCAACCGCAACATGGTGGTGGCCGTGGACGGCCCCGTGCCCGAGCACGAGGATTTCCGCTGGCTCACCCTGGGCCAGATCAAGGCGCTTCTAGCCCACGACAACATCGTCAACATGGACGCCCGCACCGTGGTGTCGCTCATCCCCCTGGCCGACCCCGACGAAGGGCCGGATTACGGCCTGATCCACGACGTGGGCGGCTTTGGCCTCGACGTGTATCTGTCCTTTTGCCGCTCGGACAAGGAACGCCATACCATGGACGAGCTCATGGCCTGGCTCACGGCCGGCAAGGCCCGCCACGCCATGCGCGTTTCTTCCCTGGATCTGGATCGGCTGCGCGGCTGGACCGTGACCGACACGGAAATCCGCCACGAAACGGGCCTGTACTTCTCCGTCATCGGCGTGGACGTGCGCGCCCACACCCGTGAGGCCACCAGTTGGTCCCAGCCGTTGCTCCACCACGACGGCCAGGGACTGGTCGGCTTCTTGTGCCAGCGCCACGGCGGCGTGCTCCATTTCCTGGCCCGGGGGAGCCTGGAACCCGGCAACCGCGACGGCATGGAGATCGGGCCGACCATCGCCTGTTCCGAAGTGGCCGCCCGGGCCTGCCGGGCCTGCGCCCCGCCGCTGCTGGCCCAATTCCTCGAACCTGGCCAGGGCATCGTGCGCTACGACGCCGTGCAGTCCGAGGAGGGCGGCCGCTTCCACCATTTCCAGAACCGCTACATGGTGGTGGAGCTGCCGCCCGGGCAGTCTCTGGATCTGCCCGACCACTACGCCTGGATGACGCTCGGGCAACTGTGGCGCATGGCCCGCCACGGCCATGTCAACATCGAGGCCCGAAACCTCATGGCCTGCCTGGGCCTGCTGGAGACCCTGCCGTGAAGCTCCTCGTTTTCGGCGCGTCCGACATCTTCGCCCGCCGCGTGGCCCCGAACCTGCCTGCCCTGGGCGTGGCCGGGGTCGAGATCGTCTCCCGAAGCGGCCGCCGGCCGGCCCTGCCGCCCGAACTGGCCGTCACCTGGCGCGACGACGCCGCAGCCGCCCTGGCCCACAGCCCGGCCGAGGCCGTCTACGTCACCACCGAAAACAGTCGCCACGCCGCCCTGGTCCAGGCCGCCCTGGCCTCCGGCCGCCACGTCGTGGTGGACAAGCCGGCCTTTTTAACCCTGGCCGATGCCGAGGCCGTCGCCGCCCTGGCTGCCCAAAAAAACCGCACCCTGGCCGAGGCCACGGTCTGGGCCGAGCATCCGCGCGTCGAAGCCCTTCTGGCCGCCTTTGCCGCCGCCGGCTCGGCCCCCACCCGCGCAAGCGCCGTCTTTTCCTTTCCGCCCCTGCCGTCGGGCAACTTCCGCCACGTCGCCGCCCTGGGCGGCGGGGCGCTTTATGACCTCGGGGCCTATGCCGCCAGCCCCGGCCGCATCCTTTTCGGCTGCGAGCCGGACACCGTGGACTGCCAAGTCCTCTCGCACGGCCCGGAAGTCGACACCGCCTTCGTCTGCCAGATGACCTACCCCGGCGGGCGCAGTTTCACCGGAACCTTCGGCTTCGACACCGGCTACGCCAACCGCCTGGACGTGCTCGGCCCCCACCTGGCCGCCTCCCTGGACCGGGTCTTCACCCCGCCGCCCGGGGCCGCCCTGGAACTGGCCTGCAACACGCCCTCGGGCTGTTCGGTGGAGATCATCCCGCCGGCCGACGCCTTTGCCCGCTTTTTCGCCCGGGCGCTCACAGCCATGGCCCACGGCCACGACCCCGCCCTGGCCGAGGCGCTCCTGGCCGACGCCCGTGTCCGGGCGCGGTTGTGAGGGGAAGAGAAAAATAGAAGAAATAAAGATGCCTCCGGCGGCCGGGGGCCTGAGGCCCCCGGACCCCCCGATAGGGGGAACAAGGAGTGATGGGATGGCGGTGAATGTTTGGGGATATTTGCGGGAGTATGAAGCCGAAAAGGCCGAGATCATGGCCGCGGTGGAAGGGGTGCTGGCCTCGGGCAAGCTCATTCTTGGCCCCAATGTCGCCGCTTTTGAACAGGAATTCGCCGCCTACTGCGGCGCGGCTTACGGCGTGGGCGTGGACAACGGCACCAACGCCGTCATGCTGGCCTTGCTGGCCCTGGACCTCAAGCCGGGCGACGAGGTGCTGACCGTCTCCAACACCGCCGTGCCCACGGTCTCGGCCATCGTCAGCGCCGGCGGCCTGCCGCGCTTTGTCGACATCGACCCGGCCACCTACCTCATGGACACGGCGCTGCTGGAAGCGGCCGTGACGCCGCGCACCCGGGCCATCGTGGCGGTGCATCTTTTCGGCCAGTGCGTGGACATGGAGACCGTGGCCGCCGTGGCCCAGCGCCACGGGCTGTTCGTGGTCGAGGACTGCGCCCAGTCCCATGGCGCGGCCCGGCATGGCCGGGTCTGCGGCTCCCTGGCCGACGCGGCCGCCTTTTCCTTTTATCCCACCAAAATCCTCGGCACATACGGCGACGGCGGATTGGTTATGACCGGCCGCGAGGACGTGGCGGCCAAGCTCAAGAAACTGCGCTTCTACGGCATGGAAAAGACCTACTACGCCCTGGAGCACGGGTTCAACAGCCGGCTGGACGAGATCCATGCCGCCATCCTGCGCGGCAAGCTCAAGCATCTGCCGGCCTACATCGCCCGCCGCCGAGAGCTGGCCGCCCGCTACGACGCCGCCCTGGCCGGCACGTCCCTGACCCTGCCGGTCGTCGCCCCGGGCAACGAGCACGCCTACTACCTTTACGTCGCCCGCCACCCCAGGCGCGACGCCGTCCTGGCCGGCCTGAAGGCCCGCGAGGTCAACCTCAACATCAGCTACCCCTGGCCCATCCACACCATGACGGGCTACGCCCATCTGGGGTACAAGGAAGGCGACCTGCCCCACACCGAGCAGGCGGCCAAGGAGATCTTCTCCCTGCCCATGTATCCGTCGCTCACCGACGGGGAGCAGGATTTCGCCATTGCCGCCCTGATCGACACCCTGGCCGAGGTGGACGGCCAAACGAGGTAATTTATGGAATTCGGCGCTATCGCTCTGGCGCTCATGGCCGCGTTCACTGGCGCGGCCCTGTACATCAATCTTGTGGAGCACCCGGCCCGGCGCGGGCTGCTGGACGGCGAGATGCTGGCCCAGTGGCAGGCGAGCTATCCGCGCGCCTCCCGGATGCAGGCCAGCCTGGCCATGGGCGGCTTTTTCTTTGGCCTTCTCGCCGCTTATTGGGCCGGCAAGGCGCTTTTCGTCACGGGCGCGCTTTTTTCCATCGCCAACTGGGTCGTCACCTACCGCTGCATCATGCCGGTCAACCGGCAGCTGACGGCCGCCGACCCGGACACGGCCGACGCTGGTACCCGGGCGCTTTTGGAGAAGTGGAACCTGCTCCACGCCATCCGCACCGGCCTGGGCCTTCTTGCGGTGATCTGCTTCTTCGCGGCGCTCTAATGCCCACCCTCCACCCATTTGGGGGGTCTGGGGGCCGTTGGGCATCCCCGCCGACCAGAAAACCACTCCGCGTCGAACCCCCTGTAAATATTTCTCCGGGCGGGGGGTCCGGGGGCCTCAGGCCCCCGGCCGCCGGAGGCACTCTTCTCTTCTCTTCTCTTATGCCCACTGATCATCCCAGCATCTGCCGGGGCTGTCATGGCGGCTGCGCGGCTTGGGTGACGGTGGACGGCGGGAGGGTTGTCCGGGTGCGGCCCAGGGCTGGTTCGCCGTTTAATTTGGGCCGCATGTGCGTCAAGGGGCTGTCCGCGCCGGCCATGGCGGGCCATCCCGACCGGCTGACCGTGCCGCTGCGGCGTGTGGGCGAGCGCGGGCAGGGCCGTTTCGAGCCGGTCTCCTGGGACGAGGCGCTATCGGCCATTGCCGGGCGGCTCGACACGTTTCGTCGGGAGTCCGGCCCCCACAGCGTGGCCTTGGGGCAGGGCACGGGCCGGCCGCACTATTTCCATGTCATCCGTTTCGCCAACACCTTTGGCACGCCCAACTGGTACGAGCCGGGGCTGGCCAACTGCTTCATTCCGCGCATCACCGTCTCGAACCTCACCTACGGCGGCTTCGTGGTCGGGGACTACTATGGCGACACGCCGCCGCGCACGATCCTTTTTTGGGGCCATAATCCGCTGGTTTCGGGGCCGGACGGCGAGCTGGCCTTTCCGATCAAAAAGGCCCTGGCCGCCGGGGCGCGCGGCATCGCCGTGGACCCCAGGCGCAGCGAGACGGCCAAGCGTTGCGACCTGTGGCTGCCCATCCGTCCGGGAACCGACGCGGCGCTGGCGCTGGGCATGGCCCGGGCCATCATCGAGGAAGGCTGGTACGACCGGGAGTTCGTGGCGGCCCATACCCTGGGCTTTGACGAGCTGCGGGCGGCGGTGGCCCACTGCACGCCGGCCTGGACCGAGGAACGCACCGGCGTGCCCGCCGGCCTGATGCTGGAGGCGGCCCGGCGTTACGCCCTGGACAAGCCGTCCATCCTTGATTGGGGCGTGTCCCTGGAGCAGAACCCCAACTGCCTGCAGACCGTGCGGGCCGTGGCCGTGCTGCGGGGGCTGACCGGCAATCTCGACATTCCCGGCGGCGACGTGTTCGGTTCCGAGCTCATCGGGGCCTATCCCGTGCTGCGACAGGCGCTTCCCGCCGAGGCCCAGGCGCTGCGGCTGGGGGCCGAGCGCTTCAAGCTTCTGGGCGGCTTCCGGGCATTCATGCCCTCGGCCCACATCCCCACGCTTTTCGGGGCCATGCGTACGGGGCAGCCGTATCCGGTGCGGGCGCTGCTGCTTTTCGGCAACAATCCCCTGGCCACGGTGGCCGATTCGCGGGCAGTGCTTAATAGCCTCAAGTCCCTGGAACTCTTGGTCGTGGCCGACCATTTCCTGACGCCCACGGCCGCCCTGGCCGACTACGTGCTGCCGGCGGTCATGTGGCCCGAGATGGACGGCGTCATCGAACTGCCGCTGGTGGCCCCGCGCGCGGTGTTCGCCCACCGCCAGCTGGTGCAGACCGGCCAGTGCCGCCAGATCGAAGCCATGCTCGACGATCTGGCCGTCCGCCTGGACCTGCCCGGGGCCGGCGAACCGCTCCACGACATCTTCGACGCCCGGCTGCGGCCGGCCGGGGTGAGTTTCGCCGAACTGGCCGGCGGCGGCATGGTCATGCCGCCGCCGGCTTACCGCCGCTACGCCGAAAAAGGCTTTCGCACGCCCACGCGCAAGGTGGAGCTTTTTTCCAAGGGGTTGGCAAGGTTGGGCTACGATCCGTTGCCCAGCTACGCGCCGCAGCCGGAAAGCCCGGAAGCCTCGCCCGAGACGGCCCGGGAGTATCCGCTCATCCTGACCACCGGAGCGCGGCGCAGCGAATATTTCCACAGCGACGGCCGGCAGATCGCGTATCTTCGCGCCCGGCGTCCCGATCCCCTGGCCGAGCTCGGGCCGGCCACGGCGGCGGCGCGGGGCATCGTCGACGGCGACTGGGTGCGGGTGAAAAGCCCGCGCGGGACGGTCCGTATGCGGGCGCGGGTGACGCCGGACATCCTGGAAGGGGTGGCGAGCCTGGACCACGGCTGGTGGTTCCCGGAACGCGGCCCGGGCAACTTCGGCGAACTGGAATCCGCCGCCAACGTGCTGACCAGCTCCGGCCCGCCCTACGACCCGGCCTTCGGCTCGTACCAGCTGCGGGGGCTTTTATGCGAGGTGGAGAAGGAATGAGAGGGGGAGGGAACGCCTCCGGCGGCCAGGGCTTTGCCCTGGACCCACCGGGGGCCTAAGGCCCCCGGACCCCCTTCCTGTTGGGCGTAGCCCCAGATATTTTGAAGGGGAAGGAATGAGGGGAGTATGCAAGATCATAGCGAACGGCCGGAAAAGCGTATCCCGGCGGAGACGCAGGCCTTGTTGCGTATTCTGGAGCTTGGCGAAGCGCAGGTCGCGGCCGGTGAGGTTTTGCCGGCCGAGGAAGTCATCGAATCGATCCTGCGTCAGCGCCGCGCCCAGCCATTTCGAAGGGGGTCTGGGGGAAACGCTTTCTAAAAGCGTTTCCCCCAGTCTTCGTCTTGTCTTTCTCTAGGCGCTGGCGGCCTTAAGCGCCTGATCCAGATCGGCGATGATGTCTTCCACATCTTCGATGCCGACCGATATCCGCACCATGTCCGGGGTGACGCCGGCTTCGAGCTGCTCGGCCGGGGTGAGCTGGGAATGCGTGGTGCTGGCCGGATGGATGACCAGGGTCTTGGCGTCCAGGATGTTGGCCAGGTGCGAGCACAGCTTCACCGAGGCGATGAACTTGCGCCCGGCTGCAAGGCCGCCCTTGACGCCGAAGCCGAAGACCGCGCCGGGGCCGATGGGGAAGTGCGCCTTGGCCCGGCTATGGTCCTTGTGGCTGGCTAGGCCCGCGTAGTTGACCCAGGTGACGGCCGGATGGGCTTCCAGGAACTCCGCCACCTGCTGGGCGTTGGAACAATGCGCCTTGGCCCGCAGCGGCAGCGTCTCCAGCCCCTGGATGATGAGGAAGCTGTTAAAGGGCGAAGGCGTGGCCCCGATGTCGCGCATAAGGCCGGTGCGCACCTTGGTGCAAAAAGCCGAGCAGGGCGTGCCGCCTTCCAGCGAACACAGCATCTCCCAGAAATTGGCCCCGTGGTAGGTCGGGTCCGGGGCGGTGATCTCCGGGTACTTGCCGCCGACGGACCAGTCGAACCGGCCGCCCTCGACAATGGCCCCGCCGATGGCCGTGCCGTGGCCGCCGATGATTTTGGTGAGCGAATAGACCGCGATGTCCGCCCCAAGCTCGAAGGGGTTGCAAATGGGCGGCGCGGCCACGGTGTTGTCCAGCACAAAGGGCAGGCCGTGGTCGTGGGCCACCTTGGCGATGGCCGGCAAGTCGTCCACGTTGCAGCGCGGGTTGCCGATGGTCTCGGTGTAGACCAGGCGCGTGTTGTCGTCGATGGCGGCGGCGAAATTGGCCGGGTCGGAGGAATCGACGAAGCGCACCTCGATGCCGAAACGCTTGAGGGTGTGCTCGAACAGGGTGTGCGTGCCGCCGTAGAGATTGAGCCCCGAGACGATGTTCTGGCCGGCCTTGGTGATGGCGGCGATGGCGTAGAAAATGGCGGCCATGCCCGAGGCGGTGCACACGCAGGCGCTGGCACCGTGCAGGGCGGCCAGTCGGCGTTCCAGCACGTCGGTGGTGGGGTTGCCCAGGCGCGTGTAGATGTAGCCGCCTTCTTTCAGGGCGAAGAGGTTGGCGGCGTGCTCGGGATCGCGGAACAGATAGCTCGTGGTTTGGTGGATGGGCACGGCCCGGGACAGGGTGTCGGCGTCCGGGGCGTGCCCGGCGTGCAGGGCCAGGGTTTGGGCGTGCCAGGTGTTGTCGGCCATGTTGATGCCTCGCCGGTTATACGGTGTCGCCCGGGGATGACGGGCATGGTGACTTCATATACTATACTTTTTTGGTGGGAAAGTCGAAAAAACGGCTCGGAGTTGGCGGCGCGGCGCGCCTTGCTCCTTGACAAGCCGGGGAGGGCGACCCACCATGCGGCCGGCCGTTTTGACCGGCGGCTCCCAACGTCATACCGGAGGTTCCCATGCGTCTGCACGCATTTTATCATGTTCCCTTCGAGGATGTCGGCGCCGTTGGCCTGTGGGCCGCCGAACGCGGCCATGAAGTCGTTTCCACCAGCCTGTATGCCGAGGAAACGCCGCCGTCGCCCGCCGATTACGACATGCTCGTAGTCATGGGCGGCCCCATGGGCGCGTACGACGAAAAAGAATACCCGTGGCTGGCCGCCGAGAAAAATGCCATCGAGGCCGGCGTGGCCTCGGGCAAGCCGGTGCTTGGCGTGTGCCTGGGCGCGCAGCTGTTGTCCGTGGTCCTGGGCGGTTCGGTGTCGCGCAATCCGGTGCCGGAAATCGGCTGGTTCAAGGTGACCATGACCCCGGAAGGCCTGGCCGAGCCGGTTTTCGCCGGTTTCCCCGAGTCCTACTACGCCTTCCACTGGCACGGCGACACCTTCGCCATCCCGCCCGGAGCCGTGCACGCGGCCTCCTCGGCCGCTTGCGCCAATCAGGCCTTTGTCTATAAGCACAAGGTCGTGGGCCTGCAATACCATCTGGAAACCACGCCCGTGGGCATGCAAAACCTCATCAAGCACTGCGCCGCCGACGTGGCGGTTCCCGGACCCACCGTGCACCATCCCAAGCAGATGCACGCCGGACGCGAAGTGTTCCCGGCCATCAAGGCCCTGACCTACCAGTTTCTCGACGCCCTGGCTTCGGCCTGATCGGACACAGCCCACATCGCCCGGCGTGGGTCGGGCAAGGAGTACGGGATGCGCAAGAAGGAACGGGAAATCAAGGACAAGGCGATTCTCGAACAACTGCTCATGCAGTCGCGGATTTGCCGCCTTGGGCTTTTTGACGGCCAATGGCCCTATGTCGTGCCGGTCAACATGGGCTACGAGCCGGGCCGCATCTATTTTCATTCCTCGAAAAAAGGGAAGAAAATGGACATCCTGCGGGCCAATCCCAACGTGTGCTTTGAACTCGACGCCGACGTGGAGATCGTCACCGGCGAGAAGCCCTGCGACTGGACCACGTATTATAAGTCCGTCATCGGTTTCGGCACGGCCGTGATCCTCGAAGACGAGGAAGAAAAATTGGCCGGCCTCAAGGTCATCATGCGCCGCCACGGCGGCCCGGCCGACGGCTTCAAGCCCGAAGTCGTGCCCGTCACGGCCGTGGTGCGCATCGACATCGCGTCCATGACCGGCAAGGCCAACCCGCCCCACGGCGAGTGGGACTAGTGTCGCGTCCACGAAAAACGCCTATGGTGTTTTGTAGTCAAAAAGCTAAAACCATTTGTTTTTCTTGAAAAATACCATCGTATTTTTTAAGGGACGCGACACTAGCCCGCCACTTCGGAGGCCGCCATGCGCATCGTCTTTGTCGGTGATTCGCTGACCGTCGGCGTCGGCGACGAGACCTACCTCGGCTGGCCCGGCCGGCTGTGCGCCGTCTCGCCGGCCGCCGGGTTGGGGCTTACCCTCTACAACCTGGGCGTGCGCTCGGAAACCAGCCGCCACATCAAAAATCGCCTCGGCCGCGAACTGCCGCCGCGCCTGCTCCCCCGCGACGAAGCCCGCGTCGTGCTGTCCTTTGGCGTCAACGACGCCAAGATCGAAAACGGCCGGCGCAAGGTCGAACTGGCCGAGTCCGTGGACAATCTCTTCGAGATCGTCAGCAAAACCAGCGCCCTGTGCCCGACGCTCATGGTCGGGCCGCCGCCGGTCCTCGATGACGCCTACCGGGCGCGCATCGAGGAACTCTCCGACGTCTTCGCCGGCAGCTGCGCCGAAATGGGGCTGCCCTACCTCGACATGTGCCGGCCGCTGTGCCGGCAGTCCGCCTACCTCGACAGCCTGGCCGCCGTGGGCGACGGCTACCACCCCGGCGCGGCCGGCTACGCCGCCTTCGCGGCGCGCGTTGGAGAGTGGGAGGCTTGGCAAGGGTGGTTTGTGTAGGGAGTGAAGAGGGAAGATGCCTCCGGCGGCCGGGGGGCTAAGCCCCCCGGACCCCCTGACTGGAGAAAGGGTTAAAGGGGGTATCACCGGGTTTGTTTTTTGGTCGGCCGGGAAGTCAAAAGGCCGGCGATGGGTGTGATGCCGAAAAGATGAGGCCCTCGAAGTCCGCCAGGATTCGAGGGCCTCTTGTATGGAGAGCAGCGGCTGGTCTGGTAGCCGCCGCCGGAGGGGGCAAATCTTTGCGCTCGTCCGGCCTTCCGCCCGTCCCCCTATAACCCATATGGGGGGTCCGGGGGCCTCAGGCCCCCGGCCGCCGGAGGCAAAAAAAATAAAAAGTCTCCTACGACTCCAACAACGAAATGGCCGGGCCGATCAGCGCGCAGGTGACGCCGGCCAGGATCATGACCAGGCCGGCGATGGCCCCTTCTTCCTCGCCGGCTTCCAGGGCCCGGGCCACGCCGGCCCCGTGGGCTCCCATGCCGAGCATGGCTCCGCGCGCCAAGGCCGTGCGCAGGGGCAGTACCTTGAGCAGCATGCCGCCCAGGGACGCGCCCAGGATGCCGGTGGCGATGACGCACACGGCGGCCAGATCCGGCGCGCCGCCCACTTCCCGGGCAAAGTCCATGGCAAAGGGCGTGGTCACCGACCGGGGCAAAAGCGACAAGCGCATTTCCTGGGACAGCCCAAGCAGCCCCGACAGCAGCCAGCCGCCGCCGAAGGCCAGGCCGCAGCCCACCGTGACGCCCACGGCCAGGGTCGGCCAGTGGCGTTTGATGAGTGCGCGGTGTTCGTAGATGGGCACGGCAAAGGCGACGGTGGCCGGGCCGAGCAGCAGCAGCAGCCACTGGCCGCCGCGCATGTATTCGCTGTAGCCGGCGTGCAGGCCGATGGTCAGCCCCAGGCACAGCACGCAGGTCAAAAGCAGCGGCGAGGTCCACCAGGCGCGCACGTAGTGCCGGGCGACGCGGGAGACGACATAGGCGGCCAGTGTGGCCGCCAGCCAGAACAGGGCGGAATGGTTAGCGGACATGGCGCGACCTCAGGCGGATGTGCAGTTCCACGGCCAGGGCCGTGCCGGCCATCACCGAGACGATGCCGACGATGATGACGGCCAGGACCTTGAGTCCCGTGGACCCCAGTAGTTCGGCATGGTCCCGCAGCACCACCGCCGCCGGGACGAAAAAGAGCAGCATATGGTTTAAAAGCCCCTTGGCTCCCAGGCGCAGGCAGCCCACGGGCAGCGCGCCGGATGCCAAAAGCGCCAGCAGCACGGCCATGCCGGCCACGCCGCCCGGGATGGGCAGCCCGGCCGCGCGCACGGCTGCGTCGCACAGCCACCACAGGCCGATCAGGGCGGCTGCCTGGGCGGCGGTCTCGACGAGGCCTCGCAGGCCATTTTTCATTTTTGTTGTTTCCAGTGTCATGGCGGCAACTCCTTGCCTGGAAATCAGATAGGTACGGGCCGCCCATTTGTGAAATGAATTGTCGGAATGAAAGCTATTCCGTATTGGAATGGGCATGGAACTGCGCAATCTGAAAGCCTTTGTGGAAGTGGTGCGTCAGGGCGGGTTTTCCAAGGCGGCCCGGACGCTTTTCTCCACCCAGTCCACGGTGAGCAAGGCGGTGGGGCAGTTGGAGGCCGAGTGCGGCGAGGCGCTTTTGGAGCGGCTGGGGACCGGCGTGCGTCTGACGGCGGCCGGGGAGCTGGTCCATGTCCGGGCATTGGCCATGTTGGCCGAGAGCGAGCATCTGGCCGCGGAGCTGGCCGATTTGCGCGGGCTGCTCTCGGGCCGGCTGCGCCTGGGGCTGCCGATTTTCGGCAGCGCCAGGCTTTTCGCGCCGCTTTTCGCCGAGTATCGCAGCCGCTGGCCCAATGTGGAGATCGAGCTCATGGAGCAGGGCAGCGCCCGGCTGGAGGAGGCGCTGTTGGCCGGCGAGGTGGAGCTTGGCGTGTCGCTTTTGCCCATTGGCGAGGCGTTTTCCTGGCAGCCGGTGTGCGACGATCCCATGATGGCCGTGCTGGCCGCCGACCATCCTCTGCGCGGCCGGGAGCGCCTGCGTTTGGCCGAACTGGCGAATGATCCGTTCATTCTTTTCGAGCAGGGGTTCGCCCTCAATACGCGCATCGAGCACGCTTGTTCCCTGCGGGGCTTTGCGCCGCGTCTGGCGGCCCGCAGCGGCCAGCTGGATTTCATCATCGCCCTGGTGGCGGCGGGCCTGGGCGTGGCCTTGCTGCCGCGCCTTCTGACCGAGGGCCGCAATCTGGAGCCGCTGGGCGTGGCGCTGGTGGACGAAACCGATTTGCGCTGGCGGGCGGCGCTGTCCTGGCGCAAGGGAGCGCGGTTGTCGCCGGCGGCCCGGGCCTGGCTGGCCCTGGCCCGGGAAAAGCTGCCGTGACGGCGGCGCGGGGGGCCGTGCGGCCTGGCGAGGTGCGGCCGACGCGCACCCGGGGTTGCCTTTCGCGCCTCGGAGCGGCCGACGGGCGCCCAGGTTTGCTGCCGGGCAAATCCTGCCGGCGGACGTTTTCATCTGTTGAGCGCCTCAAATTGCTGTCTTTGTTATTGTTATCTATTTTTAGATAGGCGCGCGGATTGCATGTAACCGGCTTGCGTCGTCGGGTCCGGGGGGCGCAGGCCAGCTCGCAACAAGCAGCGGCTTCGCCCCTTGGTCGTTGGCCGTCCACCGTCAAACCAAGCGCAAACAGAGGAAGGATCACGATGAGTCTTACCGGCATCGCCGATTCCACGTTGGTCGAGGGTTCGCTGTTTTTGACCCGCGAGAAGGTCCTGGAGCGGGGCGGGTCGTTCCATGACGTCTTTAACGCCATGACGGGAGAGCACACGGAGTTGTGCCAGAGGCCGCTTAGCGGCATCGCCTATGCGCTGCAAAAGACGCCCGACGGAGAGTCCGGGTATGTCGCCTGTCCGACGGTCGATTCCCTCTGGCGCATGGACGCCTTGCAGACGCAGGTGGAGCAAGACACGCCGGCGGTGGAGCAGGTGCTGGCCGAAAGCCTTGAACAGGCCGGCATCGACCCCAAAAGCGCCTTTTCCCTGACCGCGAAATATGATGAAGACCTTAAAACGTGGCAGGTTCAGGTCGGCCACGACCACCCGCAATGGCAGGAGATCGAGACGCTTTTCCGGGACAACGCCGCGCTGCGTTCCGACGTCATGGGCATATGGGGCCAGCAGGGCGTTTTGAGCGACATGCAGGCGGTGGCGGACGTGCTGCGGGACAACGCCTCGGGCGGCCAGGAAGCGATCAACCGGGCCTGGCTGGCCCGGGACAACGGGGAGCCGGCCCAGCCGCAGGACGCCGCCCTGCGCTACCGCGACGGCCGGCTGGTTTTTCCGGCGTAGAAGCGGCGTCGCCGCGGAGAAGGGCGTGGACGGGCCGCGGTCTCTTCCGGCTGGTCGGCGTAACGGGCGCGGATCGCTCTGAAGCCGTAAGAGGCTCGCGGCCGTGTCCATCGGCCGTCCGGGCCTGGCTGGCTCAGACCGGGATAACCGGCCGCAACGTCAGGGTTTGTCGGGGCCAGCCGGGCAGTAGGCGCTTCCGGGCGGGGCGCCAGGGATTGGAATTTCCCTGACGGCAGGCAAACAGCGATTCGCCTTGCGCCGCTACGACGTTTGAGGGCCACCAAGGCAGCCGGTTCTGTCAGCCAGCTTCCGAAAATTTGCCATGAAATAGAGGTATGGGATGAATATATAACGCTATGAATATTTTACTGTGCTATTAAAATATCGCGTGACATTTTTATTTTATCGAATTTTAAGTAGCGATGTCCCGTAAAACTCTGCTATGGGCACGGCAAAAGGGGGCGTGCCATGAGCGAGCACAAGCTGCGTGAAATTAACTGGGGCGATCTTACAACAGGCCGGGAATATTATGCTTCTCCGGCGTTTTGGAACGACGAGACGTTGTATTTTCTGTTGCTGGACCGTTTTTCGGACGGCAAGGAAACGGGCGGGTTCAAGGATGCCGAGGGTGGAATGGTGAGGAACCAGGGCGGAGTTCGGACAACGCCGCTCTTTGACCCCGCCGTGCACGCCTGGAAAGCCCAACGTGATGCATGGTTTGCGGCTGGCAAGAACTGGTGCGGCGGCACCTTGGCCGGGCTGCGCGACAAGCTTGGCTATCTCAAGCGCCTGGGCGTCACGGCCGTGTGGCTGAGCCCGGTCTTCAAGCAGGTGGCCAAGGCCGACACCTACCACGGCTACGGCATCCAGAATTTCCTGGACGTTGATCCGCGTTTCGGCACGCGCAAGGAACTCCGGGAACTGGTCGCGGCCGCCCATGCCTTGAAGCTTCGCGTCATTTTGGACATCATCTTCAACCACGCCGGCGACGTGTTCGCCTACCAGGGCAACAACCGGTACTATTACGCCGACGGCCGGCAATGGCCCGTGAACGGATTTCGCCGGGACATCCAGGACGCCGGAACGTTGCCTTTCGGCCCCATCGACTTGTCGGCCCATCCCCAGGCCTGGCCGGACGGAGCCGTGTGGCCGGCCGAGCTCCAGACGCCGGACGCCTGGACGCGTAAAGGGGAAATCACCGATTGGGACGGCTTCCCCAATTACCTTGACGGGGATTTCTGCACCCTCAAGGATCTCTCGCACGGGACTTGCGGCCAGGGGGGCGGCGGTCAGGATATGTTGAGCCGCATCGACAGGTTTTCGCCCTCCGCAACGTTGCGGCATCTGACGGACGCCTACAAGTTCTGGATTGCCTTTGCTGACGTGGACGGATTCCGGGTCGATACGGTCAAGCATGTCGAGCCCGGGGCCATGCGCTACTTTAACAACGTCATTCGTGAGTTCGCGCAAAGCCTGGGCAAGGAGAACTTCCTGCTCGTCGGCGAGGTGACGGGAGGCCGGGCCAATGCCGTGGCCACGGTGGGGGCCACTGGTCTTGGCGCGGGCCTGGGCATCGACGACGTCCAGGACAAGCTCGAGTTTCTCGCCAAGGGCTGGCGAAGCCCGGGCAACCCGGACACCGATGATCAGGAAGGCTACTTCGACCTGTTCCGCAACAGCGTCCAGGAATCCAAGCCGACGCATCAGTGGTTTGGCCAACACGTGGTCACCATGTTCGATGACCACGACCAGGTGGGTACCACGTTCAAGTTTCGTTTTTGCGGCAGTAACCCCGGCGGCGACAAAGCCTTGCCCGTGGCGCTGTGTCTCAATCTTCTGACGGCGGGTATCCCTTGCCTGTATTATGGCACGGAACAGGCGTTTAACGGCGCGGACAGCCGTTGCGGCGACGCTTCGAATTCCCACAGCGACGTGTTCTTGCGCGAGTGCATGTTCGGCGGTCCGTTTGGGTCGTTTCAAAGCGTTGGGGCGCACTTTTTCAATGAACAAGGCCGTCACTACAAGCTCATCGGCCAGTTGTGCGCTTTGCGCCGGGGCCATTTGGCCTTGCGGCGCGGCCGACAGTACCTGCGCCAGGTGTCGGACGACGGCGTGCAGTTCTTTTATCCCCAGCCCGTGGCCGGAAACCTGCATTTCCTGATCGGTTGGTCGCGCCTGTTCGCCGATACGGAATGCCTGTGCGTGGTCAACACCAACCTGGAGCGAGCCTTGACGGCCTGGATCACGGTGGACGCCGGCCTGCACGGCGTGGGGAGCGACATGCGTCTCGTCTTCGAAACGGGCGGCGCTGGCGCGGCGGCCAAAACGACGGTCGAGGCCCGAAACGGCGCGGCCGTGCAGCTCACCGTTCCGGCCGGCGGTTGCGTGGTGTACATGTAGGCCTCAAAACCGCGGAGCGTCCCCCGGGTCTGGCATCAGCGAAGAAACGCCAAACGCCCGAAGCGCGCCGGCCGGGCCGGGCGCTTCGGGCGCTGTCATGGCTGAGGATGCGACGAGGAACTAGGACAGGGCCTCGTAGACCTTGCCCACGAGCTGTTCGGACGGGGTGAGCGTCTTGTCGCCGGGGGTCCACTTGGCCGGGCAGGCTTCGGCCGGGTGTTCGCGCAGGTAGATGTTGGCCTCGCACTTGCGCAGCAGCTCGTCGGCGTTGCGGCCGACGTTGTAGAAGTTGATCTCCTTGGAGACCAGCACGCCGTCGGGGTTGATGATGAACGTGCCGCGCAGGGCCAAGCCCGACTCCTCGTCATAGACGCCGAAGTAGCGGGAGACCTTGCCGGTGGGGTCGGCGGCCATTTTGTATTTGACGTTTTCCAGCAGCTTTTCGCTGTTGCGCCAAGCCAGATGGGCGAACTCGGTGTCGGTGGAAACCGAGAACACTTCGAAGCCCATCTTCTGGAGTTGCTCGTGCTTGGTGGCCAGGTCGGCCAGTTCGGTGGGGCACACGAAGGTGAAGTCGGCCGGGTAGAAGAACAGGATCACCCATTTGCCGTCTTCCATGAGCTTTTCCATGTCCATCTCGCCGAAAAAGCCCTCAACCGGGTCATAGACTTTCAGGGAAAAGTCCACCACCGGCTGGCCCACGGAAGCCTCGGGGATCTCGGTGCAACATTCGTCGTATTCGTGGTCGTGATCGTGCATGGGTACGTCCTCTTTGTTTTTTTTGGGGGATGGGAACCGAGTCCGAATCCCGCTCTTACAAGTTATGGCCCGGACGGCGACAAAAGGCAAGGAGGTTTGCCCCATACGCCTCCAGAAGCCGTCCGGGTCTGCCGGCTGGACAAGGGTGTCCCGACCGGCTAATTTCCAAAAATATCCGTGTTTGGGCCACGCTCCAGGGAGGAACCATGCCGCATCGCCACACTTTTTGCCTCGTTGTCGTGCTTTGCCTCAGCCTTGGTCTGGTCGCGTCGGCCGGGGCCGATTCCGGCGTCAAGACCGGCAAAGTCGATCCTTATGGCGACTGCTGCGTGGCCAAGGTGCAGATGACCGGCGTGTCCACCTGGAACGTCACCTGCGGGAGCTGCGCCACCAACCCCGGCGTCTACGTCATCTCCCAACCGGACCCGGAGAAGCTCGTGTTCACCGGCCCCGGCGGGATCACCGCCGACAGCCGCTACGACGCCGCCTACGCCGTCTGCAACTGTCCGTCCCAGGCCCCGCGCCGGGCGTTCGAAAAAGAGATGCGCACTTTCGACGGCAACTAGCTCCGTCCGGCCGTCCCATGGGCCTGCCCGCACCTGCTCCCCGTTGTCTTGCTCTCCGGCCGGACTGTCGCGGCCTGGCCGCACCTTGTCCCTTGGCCGGCGACGGCCCGATGCGGCCATCCTCCCTGCCTCACGTCCAAACTTGCGTCGCGGTCGGGGCGACGGCTTTTTCCCGTGACGTCTCGCGGCCGCTGGGCCGGGCAGGGCGACCGCCCATGGCCGGTCGCCTCACGCCTGCTTCGCCCCGGCAAGGGGCGGCCAGGGACCCTTCGCCAACGCGGCCAACGTGGAGAGAAATAGTCCAAGTGGACTGGAATGGCAATAGGAATGATTCTTGTTATCAAAAAAATACGGAGGACGCGATGGCGGCGACAAGAGGCAAGATGACACGAGGACTGGCCCTGGGCGGCCTGCTGCTGGCGGTGCTGTTGCTTGGCGGCTGCCTGGGCGGCAAGACGGCGTCCGGGCCGGTGGATCCGGCCAGCATATGCACGGTGTCCGCGCCGCTGGCCAACCTGCTGGCCTGCCCGAGTCTGACCTGTGACGTGCTCGAGGACCTTCATGACGGCGACCGGGTGTCGGTGATGACGGTTGTGCCGGGCGGCTGGCTGGAGGTTCGGGCGCTTTCGTCGGGCAAGCAGGGTTTCCTGTTGGCCCGATTGCTGGCCCGTCCGTGATCGCCCAACGCCATGGCTTGTGAAAAATTCGGACAAGTCGTCTTCCCGGAGCGGAAAATTCGCGCGCTGAGGGCGGGAATCGCTTTCCAGGGATGATTATTTTTCCTATAATCATTCTGTCTTTTTTATGGCAATTGATCGTGTAAAATTTCACGAAAGGCGTTTCCCAGGGGTACACCCAGGGTGGCCAGGAGGTGCGTATGCGGCTGACCTTCACCGGAAAGATCATTGCCTTGTTGCTCTTTACCGTGATCCTGCTGACCCTGGCCACCTCGCTGACCGTCCACTATTACCTGTCCGACGGGCTCAACCGCATGAGCCAAAACGAGATCGACACCAAGGCCGACGCCGTTGACGCCATGCTCAAGGAGGCCAGCGGCGAGGTCAAGGGCGTCACCTACCTCCTGGCCACCCGGCCTGACGTGGCCAGCGCCATCGTGGCCAAGGACAAGGCCGCCCTGGTGAAAATCGCCAAGGACGCCCAGCGCGAGCTGCGCATCGAATTCGTCACCATCGCCGACGCCGAAGGCAAGGTGGTGGCCCGGGGGCATTCCGACCAGTCCGGCGATTCCGTCAAAAACCAAATCAACGTGCAAAAGGCCCTGGCAGGCCAGGGGTCGGTGGGCCTGGAAGAAGGCACGGCCGTCAAGTTTTCCCTGCGCGCCGGCTATCCCGTCTACCAGGACGGCAAGATCGTCGGTTCGGTGACCACCGGCATCAACCTGTCCTCCAGCAACGCCTTTGTCGACGACATCAAAAAGGTGCTCGGCACGGAATGCACCATTTTTTACGGCGACACCCGGGTGGCCACCACCATCGAGCGCGACGGCAAGCGGGTTGTGGGCACCAAGATGGACAACCCGCAAGTGCTTGCGGCCGTGCTCCAAAAGGGCGGGCGTTTCCTCAACGTCAACAAGATTCTCGGCCAGGACTACAACACCGCCTACTGGCCCATGCACGGCGCCGACGGCAAAATCGCCGGCATGCTTTTCATCGGCCGCGACCGGGCCAGCATCGACGCCACCGAGCGCACCATCCTCTATTCGGCCCTGACCGCTTCCACGGTGGTGGCGCTCATCGTCATGGTCGTCGGGTTCTTCACGGCCCGGGGCATGACCGCGCCGCTGCGCCGGGTGATGGATTTTGCCCGCAAGGTGTCGCGCGGCGACTTCGACGCCGTGGCCGAGGGCCGCTATTCCGGCGAGACCGAGGAACTCAAGAACACCCTGGAGCGCATGGTCACGAGCCTCAAGGCCAAGATCGCCGAGGCCGAGGCCATGAGCCGCGAGGCCGGCGAAGAGGCCAAGTGCGCCGAGACCGCCCGGGAGGAAGCCGAGAAAGCCCGGGCCATGGCCGAGATCGCCAAGCGCGAGGGCATGCAGGAAGCTGCCGAGAACCTCGGCGTGGTCATCGAAAGCATCATCGCCGCCTCCAATCAGCTGGAATCCCAGGTGGAGCAGGTCCGCACCGGGGCCGACCACCAGCGTGACCGGCTGCGCGAGGTCGTGGAAGCCATCGCCCAGATGACCTCCACGGTCCTGGACGTGGCGAAAAACGCCTCCCGGGCCGCCCAGTCCGCCGACGACACCAAGGCCAAGGCCTCCACAGGCGCGCAGGTCGTGGCGGACTCCATGCGCTCCATCGACCGGGTCAACGCCGTGTCGGCCGACCTCAAGGCGGCCATGAGCGCCCTTGGCGAGCAGACCCAAGCCATCGGCCGGGTCATGTCCGTCATCTCCGACATCGCCGACCAGACCAACTTGCTCGCTCTTAACGCCGCCATCGAGGCGGCCCGGGCCGGCGAGGCCGGGCGAGGTTTCGCCGTGGTGGCCGATGAGGTCCGCAAGCTGGCCGAAAAGACCATGACCGCCACCAAGGAAGTGGGTCAGGCCGTGGTCAGCATCCAGCAGTCGGTGACCGGCAATATCCACAGCGTGGACAAGGCGGCCCAGGCCGTGTCCGAGGCCACGGAACTGGCCGGCAAGTCCGGCGGGGTGTTGCGCGAGATTCTGGCCCTGGCCGAGGAGAGCGCCAGGGAAGTGGCCGGCATCGCCGCCGCCGCCGAAGAACAGTCCGCCGCCGCCGAGGAGATCAACCGGGCCATGAACGAGGTCAGCGAGGTGGTGGAAACCACCAGCAACGGGATGCACGAGTCGGCCCAGGCCGTCCACGCCCTGGCCGATCTGTCCGGCGACATGGATCAGATCATCGTCAAGCTGCGCAGCGCCTAGGGCGTCGCCGCCGCAACGTTTCGAGGCCGCCTTCCCGGTTCGGGAAGGCGGCCTCGTTTTTTTGCGGCGGCCGGGGGGCTATGCCCCTGGCCGCTGTTTCCGACCAGGGGAACGCCGGTCCTTTGCCTCGCTGACCGACAAGAAAACCAATCCCCGTCAAACCACCTTTCCCCCTTTCCCCATTCAGGGGGTCCGGGGGGCTTAGCCCCCCGGCCGCCGGAGGCATCTTTTCCCTCTCTCCACTTCACTCACACTTCCCCCTTCCACTGGGGCTTTTTCCCGTCCAGCTCGCGCACCAGGGCGTCGTATTGGCGCAGTTGCTCGGTCAGGTAGCCGGGTTCGCCGTGGAAGGTCAGCGCCCGGCGGGGGCAGACGAGCAGGCAGTAGAGGCAGGAGAGGCACTCGGATCGGTCGCCCGAGGCGGCCACGGCCTTGGGATCAAGCCCGACCGGACAGAAGCGGCGGCAGGCCCCGCAGTCGTCGCAGGCGGCCGCGTCCAGGGTGAGCGCGTCCAGGCGCAGTTCGTCGCGGCAAAAGACGTCCTGGCGCAGGCCGGTTTTGAACAGCAGCGCCCCGAACCAGTCCGTGCCGGCCAGCCAGGTGAAAAAGGGCGTGTTGCGGATGGCCAGGAAGTATTTCTGGCGCTTGGGATGGTGGATGAAGGTGGCGAGACGGCCGGCCACGGGCGGGGCCAGGGGGAGGCCGGCCAAAAGCGGCAGGGTGAGCGCGTCCAGGAAGGCGTCCATGTCCGGGGTGGCCAGTCCCCGGCGGCGCGCCTCGGCCAGGGGGCGGACCTTGTCGGCAGGAAAGCCGGCCAGCCGGGCGCAGGCCAGGTCGATCAGGTACGGATTTTCGCCGAATACCAGGGCGTCCAGGCGAAGCGGCGTGCCGCGGGTGGGGCCAAGGCCCTCCATGGCGACCAGGGCGTCCACGATGTGCAGGGCCGGGCGCAGGGCAAGATTCAGGTTCACGATGTTGGCGGCCAGGCTCTGATGGGTCTTTTTCTTGTTTTCCTGGCCGACCAGGCAGCCCATGAGGTTTTTGAGGCACACGGACATGCCGGCCTCGAAATGGGTCTTGAGCTTGGGCAGATTGATGACCAGGGCGGCTTCCAGGGTCGGCCGGGCGACCAGGGCGGTCACGCCGTTCTCGAAGGCCACGGGCAGGCCCTCGGCCTGGTTGAGGTCGATGGCGGCGCAGCCGAAGCGCTCTGCGGCGGCGTTTATACGCAGGCGCTGCATCACCCCGATCTTGTTGCGGTAAAAGCCGCTGTTGGTGCCTTCGCCCACGGTGACGTTTGTGTAGCCGGCGTCGCGCAGATGCCCCAGCAGGGCGACGAGCAGGCGCAGGTCGGTGGTGTTGCCGGTCAGCGCGTTCATGTTGGCGTTGCCGTTGGGCTTGACGAGGATGGGCGCGGCCTTGTCGGCCGGGAAGACGTGGGCGAAGTCGGGCAGCACGTCGTCAAGGACACGGCGCACGGCGGCGGCGTCGCCGGCCCGGCGCAGGCGCAGCAGGTAGGGGGGCGTCGGCATGGACATTATCCGATGGGTTGTTGCGCTGTTGAGAGAGTGATCCACAATAGCGTCGTCGGTCCGGCAGGGGAAGTGAAACCTCCGGGACGTCCCGTGCGACATGGCCGGGGAACATGCCGCGACATGCGGCGGGTTCGGAGGGTTCATGCGAAAGGCTTGCTGCATCCTGGCCGTAACGGCCTGTTGCCTTGTTGCCGCCGGCGAAATCGTTTGCCGTTTGAACGACGCCCTTGGCGACAGCCAGGCCCTTGCCGCCGAAGGCGAGGCTGTTGATCTGGCGGCGCTAAACTACAACGACGACAAGGCCTTGCCGAGGCGGCGTACGCCCGGGGAATTTCGTATTCTCACCTTTGGCGATTCCTACTGTTGCGGCACGGTGAAGCCGCAATACACCCTGCAGGGCGCGGCTTCGCGGGCCTTGGCCGAGGCCGGGACCCGGACGCGGCTGGTCAATTTCGGGGAACCCGGTTCCAGTTTCGCCCATTACCGCAAGGCCCTGGCCCATTGGAGCGGCCGGGTGGAGGCTGACGGCCTCATGGTCGTGGTTTTCTTGGGCAACGATCCCCAGGAAACGGCCTGGGACGCGGCCGACCCGAACCAGCCGGTCAACGCCGTGCTGCGCGCCTGTCCGGTGTCCGTGGCCAACGACCGCAAGCGCCTGACCGCGCCGCCCCATCGTTTCGGCCTGCGCCTGATCGACTACACGACGGCCCTGACCGACTTCGTGCTGGCCGGGGCGTATGTGGAAACGGGCGCGCCGGAGCCGTTTTCGCCGCTTTACGCGCCCTTGCCGACCGAGCGCTACCTGCGCCAGACGGCCAATTTCGCCGTGGCCGGCGAGGCGTCCCGTTGCGGCGAATTGTCCAAGGGCTGGCAGGCGTTGGCTGATCTGGGGCGCGATCTGCAGCGTCTGGGCCGGCAGCGGCGCATCCCCACGGCCGTGGTCCTGGCGCCGCCGGAAGTGGCCACACGCCCGGATCTGTGGCGCGAGGCGGCGGCGTTCGCCGGGGACCGGCCCGAGCGCTACGATCCCTGGCTGGCCGGGCGCATGGCCCGGGCCGTGCTGGGGCAGGCCGCGCCGGAAGTGGCGGTGCTGGACCTGACCCCGGCCTTTGTCTGC
>DLGG01000175.1:0-14756 GCA_002482565.1 Solidesulfovibrio magneticus | reverse complement strand
GGGCCGGCAATCGGCTGGCCGGCGAGGCGGTGGCCAACTTCGTGGGCCGGCAGTGGCTGGGCCTGCCCGAGGCGGCTTTGCCGGGCGGCGACGCCTGCGTGTCCGCCGTCGCGCCGCCCCTGGACGACGCGCCGGTCAACGCCTGCCTGCTGGCCGCCGGGCAGGTTGACGGCGGCAAGGCCCTGGCCGCCAACTGTCCGGCCTGCCGCGTCCAGTAACCGCGCCTCCCAACGTCAAAGCGTCCCGGGTCCGACCATTGCCGAACCCGGGACGCTTCACATTTTCCCCCCTTTAGGGGTCCGGGGGCCTCAGGCCCCCGGCCGCCGGAGGCATCTTCCCTCTTGTCTCCCTCTCATCCCCGCAGCGTCAAACTCGCCACCACTTCGATATGGGCCGTGTGGGGGAAGAGATCCACCGGGGTGACGCTGGCCACGTCGTAGGCTTCGGCCAGGCGTTTGAGATCCCGGGCCAGGGTGGCCGGGTTGCAGGACACGTAGACCACACGCTTGGGCGCTGTCCGCAGGATGGCGGCCACGACCTCGGGCGCGGCTCCGGCCCGGGGCGGGTCGAGGACCACGACGGTGGGCGGATCGCCGGCCAGATCGTCCAGGGCGTCGGCCGCGTCGGCGGCCTCGAAGACGCAGTTGTGGGCTTCGGAGAGCTTGGCCGAGGCCTTGGCGCTTTCGATGGAGCGCGGGTCGATGTCCAGCCCCCGCACCTCGGCAAAGGCCGAGGCGAGATTGATGGCCAGGCCGCCCGAGCCGCAGTAGAGGTCGAGCGCCGTGCCGGTCGGGTCGCTGCCGGCTTCGCGGGTGACGATCCCGTAGAGGCTTTGGGCCGCGCCGGTGTTGGTCTGGGCAAAGGCGTCGGGCAGGACGCGAAGGGTCGCCTGGCCCATTTGTTCGGTGAGGTGTCCCCGGCCGAGCACGATGGACTGGCGCTCGCCGTGGGCCACGGGGGTGGGGGCACGGCGCACGGAATGGACAAAGCCGGTCAGCTCCGGGAACCGCTCCATAAGCGTCTTGCCCAGGGTATGGACGGCGTCGCCGGCGGCGCGCGAAGGGCCGGTGATGACGTGGACCAGACGCGAGCCGTCGTGGCGGGAGTCGCGCAGGACCAGATGCCGCCACACGCCCTTGCCGGTGCGGGGATCATAGGCGGCCAGGCCCGTTTCGCGGCACAGCTCGCGCACGACGCCCACCATCTCGGCCGCCCAGGGAGCCATGAGCGGACAGGTTTCGATATCCAGCGCCCGGGCCGGATTGCGGCGTTCGCGAAGGCCCAGGTGGAGCCGGCCGGCAAAGGCGAACTCCATCTTGTTGCGGTAGCCGTAGATCTCGGGCGAGGGCACGGTGTCGGCCACGGGAACGCCCGTCAGGCCGCCCAGGCGGGCCAGGGTCTCGGCCACCTGCTCGCGTTTCCAGAAAAGCTGGGCCGGGTAGTCCAGGCGCTGCCAGTCGCAGCCGCCGCAGACCCCGAAATGGGGGCAGCGGGGTGTAACGGCCTCGGGGGCGGGGGTGATGATGCGCTCGGCCACGGCCTCGGCAAAGCCTTTTTTCACCTGGGTGATCTTGGCCATGACGGTCTCGCCGGGCAGCGCGCCGTCCACGAAAACCACCATGCCGTCGAGGCGCGCCACGCCCCGGCCGCCAAGGGCCAGGCGGGCGACGGACAATTCCAATTCGTCGTTTGCTTGCATGTTCATGGCGGCCTTATGCGCGTCCCCGCCCCCGGGCGCAAGGGGGTTGGGGGGCCGGAAACGGCGGCCGGGCCGGTCGTCGCGTCTAACTGATTGCGGGTACGGAGGAAATCAGGTAGGCGGGATAAAGCTGGAGGCGGCCCATGACCCGCAAGCACATCCTGGCCGCGTGCCTGTTGTTCGTGGCCCTGACCCTGGCCATCGCCGGCATGGGGTATCGGGCCAAGACGGACATCGAGGCCGTGGTCACGGACCAGTTCAACCACCAGCAGCTCATTTTGGCCCAACAGATCGCCGCGGACATCGGCGATCACTTTGCGTTTTTGCGCACCTGCCTGGACAGCCTGTCGCTTATGTGGCGCGAGCGCACGGCCTCCGACGGCCGGCCGTGGCTGGCCATTCCGGCTTATTACAGCATTTTTGCCGAATGGAACGTGGCGGCTCTTGGGGTCTTGGCCCCCGGGGCGGCGACGCCGGTCTTTTACGACGCCTCCGGCCGGGAGATCGACACGGCCGGGCTGTGTCCCGAAGCCTGCGCCAAGGCCTTTGGCGACGGGGCGAAGCTGGGGCGGATCGGGCTGACGCGCGTCTACGCGCCCCAGGCTGGCCCCCTGGCCGGGCGGCGGCTCATGGCCATGACCATGCCCCTGGCCGACGAGCAAGGGGCCGTGGGCGGACTGGTGCTGGTCGTGGACGCCCTGGCCGTGGCCCAACGCTACGCCCACAACGTGCGCTCGGGCCGCACCGGCTACGCCTGGGTGCTCGACGACGCCGGCTATTTCCTGGACCACCACGAGGCGGAGTTCATCGGCCGGGAGTCCCTGGACGTGCGCCGGCAGCGCGACCCGTCCATCGACTGGTCGCGGCTGACCTGGCTTATCGAAAAGCGGGTTCTTGCCGGCGAGCGGGGCATGGACTGGTACGTTTCGGGCTGGCACCGGGGCGAGATCGGGCCGGTGAAGAAATTCGTGGCTTTTTGCCCGGCGCTGCTTGGCGGGGCCGAGGACCCGGGCAACCGCTGGGCCGTGGCCCTGGCCGCGCCCGAGGACGAGGTGCAGGGGCTCATCGGGCGGCTGATGGTGCGGGAATGGGCCATTGTCGGGCTTTTTGAGGTGGTGGTCTTCGCCATGTTCGTGGCCACGGTGCATCTGGCCCTGCGCTGGTCGCGCCGGCTGCGCGAGGAGCGCGACAAGGCCGGCCGGGAACTGCTCGGCGCTCAGGAAAAGCTCATCCGTTCTGCCCGATTCGCGGCCATCGGCGAGGCGGCGGCGCGGCTTTCCCATGAGATCAAAAATCCGCTCATGCTCATGGGCGGCTTCGCCAACCAAGTGCGGCGGCATGTGCCGGAAGACGGCGCGGATTATGAAAAGCTCGGCATCATCGAATCCGAAGCCAAGCGGCTGGAGACGCTTTTAAATGAGGTGCGCGATTTTACCCGGCCGGCCCCGCCGCAGATCGAGCCGCGCGATTTGGCGGCCACGGTGCGCGAGTCGTTGGCCATCATGGCCGGGGCCATGGAGTCGCGCGGCATCGTGGTCACCACGGGTTACGGCGAGGGCCTTGAGGCCGTGCCCCACGACGCGGCCCGCATCAAGCAGGTGCTGCTCAATCTGCTCAAAAACGCGGCCGAGGCCATGGAGCATGGCGGGGCGCTCACGGTGACGGCGGAGATAGTCCACGACCGCGCCCGGGTGACGGTGGCCGACACCGGCGGCGGCATCCCCGAGGCCATGCGCGAGCGGGTGTTCGATCCGTTTTGCACCACCAAGGAGTCCGGCACGGGCCTGGGGCTGGCCGTGTGTCAGCGCATCGTCGAGGACCACCACGGCGACATCCGGTTTGTCACGTCCGAGGCCGGCACGACGTTTACCGTGGAGTTGCCGCTGGCCTTGTCCTGCGCCGTCTGAGCCTTGGGGCGGCCCACTTGGCCGCGACCCGCCCAACGACCGGTCCCCGCTTCTTTTCTAGGCCGCTTCGGCCATATGCACATTCTTGACGAAAGCGAAGATGTTGGCGTGGACGGCGTCGTCGAGCATGGCGTCGGGCTCGGCTGCGTCGTAGTAGCCGCACCAGACTTCGCTGTAGAGGTCGGCCGGCAGCCGCGACAGGTCGGCGGTTCCCAGACGGCACAGCACCAGCCGGCCCCGCCAGGCCAGGCGCGTTTCGTAGTACCATTGGCCCCGGTGGTTGACCACGGGCCGGTAGCGGTAGGCGGCGAGCAGTTTTTCGATGCATTCGGCCTGGTCGCCGAAGGGGAATTGCATGGTGGTCATGGCGTGGTCTCCATGGCGGCCGTCCCGGCGCGGCGACGCTCCGGCCCGGGGATAGGCCGGGGGCGAGAAGGGCCGCGAGGGCGGACGGGGTGACGCGGCAAGGGGCTATTTGGCCCCGGCGGCATCGGACGGTTGCGGGGTTTTGGCGTCGGCGAAATCGGACTGCTCGCGGCTTGCGCCGCCGGCCGGTTCACGGCGGGCGGTACCGAGGAAACGGCTGGCCCAGCTGGCGGTGCGGCCCTTGGACGAGATGGAAGATTGCGACAGCATGGCGACCTCCGGGTAGGGCGGCGGCGCGGGCCGGGAGGCCGGGGCGCGGACCGCCTGGGTGATGGAGGGTGTTAGCGATAATGAAAATCAATGTCAATGAGTAGGCTTTGCAATAAGCACGTAAAAAAGGGCCGACCCTCGCGGGTCGGCCCTTTTTCTATCATCACTCCCGCTTGTGGCTACTTGCCGCAACCGCAACCGCAGCCGGCGCTGGGCTTGGTGGGCTGGGGCAGGGGATTGCGCAAATGCGCGTCCAGAGCCGACAGCACGCTTTCCAGGGTGCAACGGGTCATCACTTCGCCGTCCATCTCGACAGTCGGCCCCTTGGCGCACTGCTCGAAGCAGAACGAGGCCCGCACGTCCACGGCGTTTTCCAGGCCGTTTTCCACGATGTGCTTGAGCATCCCGGTCAGGATGTCCTGGGCGCCGCGCAGGTGGCAGCTCGTGCCCAGGCACACCCGCACCCGGACCTTGGTCTGGGCCGGATCGCCGCTTAAAAGCACGAGCGTCTCGTCGCTGACGCGACGGCGGCTCTGGTAATGGGTGTGCAGCAGGGCATGGGCCTTGTGCCCGCCCACGTCGCCAAGGAACTTGTCGTAGCACTCGGTGACGAACATGTTGTCCTGGGCCTTGTGCAGCGGGAAGGTCTTGTCGCACTGGTAGAGGTCCTTGGTGCGGCGCTTGCGGTCGGCCAGATCCTTGGGCACGGGCTGTCCCGCGCCGCCGATGCAGCCGCCGGGGCAGGCCATGACCTCGATGAGGTCGTATTCGCTCGTGCCGGCCACGACCTGTTCGGCCACGGCCCGGGCGTTGGCCAGCCCGTGGACGATGGCCAGGCGCAGGGTCTTGCCGCCCACTTCCAGGGTTGCCTCGCGAAGGCCGGACTCGCCGCGCACTTCGGCGAAATCGACGGAAGCCAGGGGCTTGCCGGTGATCTTCTCGGCGGCGAAACGCAGCACCGCCTCGGTGACGCCGCCCGACGCGCCAAAGATGACGCCGGCGCCGGTGCCGAAGCCGAAGGGCATGTCCAGGGACTCGGGTTCCAGGCTGCCAAAGCGCAGGCCGGCCCCGTCGATCATCCGGGCCAGTTCCTGAGTGGTCAGCACGAAATCGACGTCCGGGGAGCCGTCCACGGCGAATTCCGGCCGGCGCGCCTCGAACTTCTTGGCCGTGCAGGGCATGATGGAGACCACGATCAGGTCCTTGCGGGCGATGCCCTGCTTTTCGGGCAGCATCTCCTTGACCAGGGAGCCGAACATCTGTTGGGGCGAGCGGCAGGAGGACAGATTGGGGAGCAGTTCCGGGAAGGACTGCTCGGCGAACTGCACCCAGCCGGGACAGCAGGAGGTGAACTGGGGCAGCTTCTCGCCGGCGGCGGCCCGGGTCAGGAATTCCTGGCCTTCCTCGATGACGGTGAGGTCGGCGGCGAAGGTGGTGTCGTAGACGGCGTCGAAGCCGAGGCGCTTAAGCGCCGCGACCATGCGGCCCATGACGGGATCGCCGGCCGGGCTGGCAAAACACTCGCCCAGGCCCACGCGCACGGCCGGGGCCACCTGGGCCACCACCGTCTTGGTGGGATCGGCCAGGGCGGTGAGCACCTCGTCCATTTCGCTGCGGGGAACCAGCGCGCCGGTGGGGCAGACGTTGGCGCACTGGCCGCAGCCCACGCACTCGCCTTCGCCCAGGCCCTTGCCAAAGGCCGGCAACACGGCGGTCTGATGGCCGCGATGGGCAAAACCGATGGCTCCGATACCCTGGATTTCCGAGCACATGCGCACGCAGTCGCCGCACAGCACGCACTTGTTGGGGTCGCGGATGATCGACGGCGAGGAGAAGTCCAGCGGGGCCTTTTCCTGCACCGGTTTGAAGCGCACGCTGGTCACGCCCACGCGCCGGGCCACGTCCATGAGCTTGCAGTCCACGCTTTTAAAGCAGCTGGGGCAGCTCAGGTCGTGGTTGGCCAGGAGCAGTTCCACGGCGATCTTGCGGATCTCGCGCAGCTGCGGGGTGTTGACCTTGATGTCCAGGCCCGGTTCGGGCGGGGTGGAGCAAGCGCCCTGGACGCCGCGTCCGGCCACTTCCACCAGGCACAGGCGGCAGGCCCCGTACACGGACAGCTCGGAGTGGTAGCAGAAGGTCGGCAGTTCGATGCCGGCCTTGCGGATGATTTCCAGAAGGTTGCGCTCGCCCTCGATGGGGATGGCGCGGCCTTCGACGGTGACGAATTGCTGGTCCATGGTCATGGCTAGATTCCCTCCACCGCGCCGAACTTGCAGGCCGTGGCGCAGGCGCCGCACTTGATGCACAAGGTTTCGTCGATGACGTGGGGCTGTTTTTTCTCGCCGGTGATGGCTCCGGCCGGACAGGCCTTGACGCACAGGCGGCAGCCCTTGCAGCGGGCGGCGTTGATGGTCGGCATGGCCAGGGCCTTGCAGCGGCCGGCGCTGCAGCGCTTCTCGAAGACGTGCTCTTCGTAGTCCTTGCGGAAGTGCTTGAGCGTCGAGAGCACCGGGTTGGGCGCGGTCTTACCCAGGCCGCACAAGGAGCCGACCTGGACGGCATGGCCCAGGGTTTCGAGCAGGGACAGCGTCTCGGCCGTGCCGCGTCCCTCGATGACGTCGTCCAGAAGGGCCAGGAGCTGCTTGGTGCCCTCGCGGCACAGCACGCACTTGCCGCAGCTCTCGCGCTGGGTGAACTCCATGAAGAACCGGGCCACGCTGACCATGCAGGTCTTCTGGTTCATGACGACCAGACCGCCGGAGCCGACCATGGCCCCCACCGAGCGCAGGGAGTCGAAATCCAGCGGCAGGTCCAGCAGGTCCGGGGTCAGGCAGCCGCCGGACGGGCCGCCGATCTGCACGGCCTTGAAGCCTTTCTCGTCGATAAAGCCCCGGTCGTCGGTGACGCCGCCGCCGATGTTGAGCACCACTTCGCGCAGGGTCGCGCCGAAGGGCACTTCAATAAGGCCCGTGTTGGAGACGTGGCCGGTCAGCGCAAAGGTCTTGGTGCCGGGCGAGGTCTCGGTGCCAAGAGACCGGTAGGCCGCAGCGCCTTCGCTGATGATACGGGGAATCTGGGCCAGGGTCTCGACGTTGTTGATGATGGTGGGCTTGCGCCACAGGCCCTGCTGGGCCGGGAAGGGCGGCTTGGGCGAGGGCATGCCGCGCAGGCCTTCGATGGAGGCGATAAGCGCGGTTTCCTCGCCGCACACGAACGCGCCGGCCCCTTCCATGACTTCCAGGCGGAAGGACTGGCCCGAGCCGAAGAGGTTGTCGCCGAGGTAGCCGGCGGCCTCGGCATCGGCCACGGCCTTGCGCATGCGCCTCACGGCCAGGGGGTATTCGGCCCGCACGTAGATGTAGCCTTCGTCGGCCCCGATGCCCCGGGCGGCGATCATCATGCCTTCGATGACGCAGTGGGGGTTGCCTTCCATGAGGCTTCTGTCCATGAACGCGCCGGGATCGCCCTCGTCGCCGTTGCAGATGACGTACTTTTTCGGGTTGGTCTGGACCCGGGCGGCTTCCCACTTGCGGCCGGTGGGGAAACCTCCGCCCCCGCGTCCGCGCAGCCCCGAGGCGCTGATGACGTCGCACACGCCCTTGGCGTCCATGTCGGCGAAGGCCTTGCGGGCGGCGGCGTAGCCGCCGTGAGCCACGTATTCGCGGATGTCGTCGGGATCGATGAAGCCGCACTCCTTAAGGACGGTGCGGGTCTGGCGCTGGTAGAAGGGGATCTGGTCCGGTCCCAGGCACTTTTCCTTGGTGCGAGGCTCGACGTAGAGCAGACGCTCGACGACCTTGCCGCCGACCAGGGTCTCGGTGACGATCTCGGCGACGTCGTCGGCGGTCACCTTGGTATAGAGGATGTTCTCGGGCAGGATGGTGACCAGGGGTCCCATCTGGCAAAAGCCCTGGCAGCCGCTGTGGGAGACGCGCACGCCGTCGCCGTGGCCTTCGGGCCGAAATTCGAGAACCACGTCGAGGCCGGCTTCGCCCATGTGTTTTTCCAGGGCGTCGAGGACCTTCTTGGAGCCGTTGGCCACGCAGCCGGTGCCGGCGCAGACGATGACGCGGCGTCCGCCCGAGGCGGCCTCGGCGGCGGCGGCGTGCTGGGGATCGAGGATGGGGCCTTCCATTATTGCAGCTCCTTGGCGCGGATGGCGTCGATGAGGTCCACGGCGCGCTCGGGGGTCATCTGGCCGTAGACGTCCTCGTTGATGACCAGGACCGGAGCCAGGCCGCAAGCGCCGAGGCAGGCCACGGTTTCGACGGTGAAGAGCATGTCCGGCGTGGTGGCCTTGGCCTCGGTGAGGTCGAGGCGGGCGCGCAGGGCTTCCAGGATGGGGATGGACTGTTTGACGTGGCAGGCGGTGCCGTCGCAAAGGCGCACGACGTACTTGCCCTTGGGCTCCAGGGCGAAGTGGGCGTAGAAGGTGGCCACGCCAAAGACGTTGGCTTCGGGGATGCGCAGGGAGGTGGCGACGTAGGACAGCACTTCCTGGGGCAGGTAGCGGTACTCCTCCTGGAGGGCCTGGAGGATGGGCACGAGCCGGGCGGGGTGGCGGTCGTAGCGGTCGAGGATGCCGCACAGTTTTTCGAACTTGGCGGTTTCGGCCAGGGCGGGGGCCAGACAGGGCTCCATCAATGATCTCCTTTTTCGGCGGATGGCGTTCTTCGGAGTTCACGGTCGGGTTTGTAACGACAAGCCGGGCCGCACGGGGGATGCGTCGCGCCAACCCGACAAGCGCGACGATCCCGCCAGGGCCGGCCGCGGCCGACGCCGGGGGGGTGGCGAGGGCGAAGTGCGGCCGAGAGCCAGGCGCATGTGACGGACGCCTGCCTCCGGCGGGTCGGGGCAGTGCAAAAACGCAACATGCAAAGCGTGGCAAGGCTTTGCAGCAAGATGTGTGCTACTTTTTTGAAAAATGCGCGGCAGTTTGGCTAGTATGCTGATAATATTGATATAACTTTTAAAAATCACGATTGGACGATGATGCAGAGAACGTCCGGGGCTGATTGTCGTGATTTTTTGTTGCCATAATGCATCAAAACCATGACTTTTCCCGCGTTGGACGTAGGGAATGCCTCGCAAGGCCTCTGGGTTGGTTGTTGCAAAATCGCATCAATGTTGCATAAATGCACTGCAACTCACGCCGGGAGCCGCGCCCACCCGCAGCCCCGCACGCACGCGCGCATGGACACAACGGCCGCAAGCACGCCGCCCAATCCGCCGGGGCTACGCCTCATGCACGCACGCGCGCATGGACAGAACGCCGCTTTCCATGCTTATACTCCGAGAACAGAAGACTCCCGCGCCCGCGCCGCGCCACCAGGATAGGCCCATGACCGCTCCGAACAACACTCCGCTCTCGCTGCGGCTCCATCTCGCCGGCCTCGTCGCCGCCTGCGTCCTGCCCGTCTGGCTGTGCGCCGCCTACCTCGTCGACTACGCCTACACCGCCAAGAAAAACCTCATTCAGTCCCACATGATCGAGGTCGCCCGAAACCTCTCCCTGGCCGTGGACCGCGAATTCGCCATCCTGCTGGCCGCCGCCGAAGGCCTGGCCACCTCCCCGGCCCTGCAGACCGACGACATCCCCGTGTTTCGGCGACAAGTGAAAACCCTGCTCGCCGGCTACCCCGCCTCCGACGTCATCGTGGCCGAGGCCTCCGGACAGCAGATCTTCAATTCCTACCTGCCCGAAGGCGCGCCCATGCCCAAGCGGGCCGTGCGCGAGACCGTGCGCCGCGTGTTCGATACCGGCCGGCCCGGCATCAGCAACCTTTTTCGTGGCGCCGTCACCGGCCGTTATCTCGTCAGCCTCGACATGCCGGTCTGGCACGGCGCGGCCGTGCGCTACGACCTGGCCATGACCGTGCCGGTCGCCCGCTTCGACCATATGTTGACCACGGAACGGCTGCCCGCCGGCTGGACCGCCGCCGTCATCGACGCCGCCGGCGTGGTGGCCGCCCGAGCCGGCCAGGCCGAAACCTGGACTGGCCGGCCGGCCGGCGAATTGTTGACTGGCCTGGAGATGCCCCAGGGCGACGTCCCCGCCTACGAGGCCATCCGCCTTGACGGCGAGCCGGCCCTGGCCGCCTACGACCAGGCCGAGGGTTCGGGTTGGGGCGTGGCCGTGGCCGTGCCCCGCAGCGTGCTCTTGGCCGAGGTGCGCGGCTGGCTGTGGTGGACCGGCGGCGGCGTCCTGGCCCTGTCCCTGGGCGGATTCTTGCTGGCCCTGGCCCTGGCTCGGCGCATCGCCGGCTCCATCGACACGCTCATTCCGGCGGCCGAAGCCCTGGGCCAGGGCCAGCCCCTGCCGCGGCGGCGCTTCGGACTGGCCGAAACCGCCGCCGTGGGCGAGGCGCTCACCCGCGCCGCCGACCTGCTGGCCGCCCGGGCCGCCGAGCGCCGCCAGGCCGAGGATGCCCGCCAGCAGGCCGAAGCCCGCCTGGCCGAGCGGGAACACATTTTCCGCATCGTGGCCGATAATTCCCATGACTGGGAATTCTGGGACGGCCCCGACGGCAAGTGCCGCTGGGTTTCGCCGGCCTGCGCCCGCGTCTCGGGCCATCCTCCCGAAGCCTTTCTCGGCCCAGGCTCCCTGACCGTGCGCGACCTCATCCATCCCGAGGACCGGGACGCCTGGGACGCCCATCTCGACACCCCGGAGGCCCTGGAGGCCGTCCATGAAGAACTCCACTTCCGCATCCTGCGCGCCGACGGCCGCGTCGCCCACATCGCTCACGTCTGCGGCCGCATCCTCGGCCCCGGCGGCGAGGATCTCGGTCGACGAGGCTCCAACCGCGACGTCACCGAACAATACCAATACGAACGGGAACTGCGCCGGGCCAAGGAAATGGCCGATGCCGGCAGCCGGGCCAAAAGCGAGTTCCTGGCCAACATGAGCCACGAGATACGCACGCCCATAAACGGCGTGGTGGGGATGCTCCAATTGCTGGAGACCACCGAGCTCACCGACGAGCAACAGGAATACGTCGCCATGGCCGGCCGGGCCGCCGGACGCTTAAGCCGCCTGCTCGGCGACATCCTCGACCTCAGCAAGGTCGAGTCCGGGGCCCTGGTCCTGCAACAGACCACCTTCGAACTCGAAGAGACTCGCCAGGCCATCCTGGACGTCTTCGGTCCCATGGCCCGCAAAAAAAGCCTGGCGCTCAGCGTCGATCTGGCCCAGGGGCTGCCCCGGCGCGTTATGGGCGACGACGTCCGGCTGCGCCAGATCCTGCTCAATCTCGTCGGCAACGCCGTCAAATACACCGACTCCGGCTTCGTTCATGTGGCCGTTTTCCCTGGCGGGCCCGACACCCCGCCCCGGGAAGGCGCGCCCTTCGAGGTCGTCTTCGTCGTGGCCGACACCGGCCGGGGCATCCCCGCCCACAAGCTCGACAGCGTGTTTGCGCCCTTTGTCCAAACCGATCCCGCCGCCGGCCCCCAGGGCGGCGTGGGCCTGGGGCTGGCCATCGTCAAACGCCTGGTCGAACTCATGGACGGCCGCATCCACCTGTGCAGCGTCGAAGGCCAGGGCACGTCCATGCGGGCGGTCATCCCCCTTATCCCGCTTCCGGCCGAGGCCCAGGCCGCCTGCGGGAATGTCGGGCAGGACGTTGTCGCCTCAGGCCAGGTCGTTTTGGTGGTGGAGGACGATCCCATGAACCGCATGGCCGCGCAACGTATGCTGCAAAAGGTCGGCTACGTCGTACGCACGGCCGACAACGGCCAGGAAGCCCTGGATGTCCTGGCCGCCACGCATTCCCAGCCTGTGGACATCATCCTCATGGACATCCAGATGCCCGTCATGGACGGTCTGGAGGCCACCCGGCGCATCCGGGAGAACGCCGACGGCCGTTTTGATCCCCAGGTGCCCATCGTCGCGTTGACCGCCTACGCCATGGCCGGCGATCGCGAGCGCTTCCTGGCCGCCGGCCTGGACGATCATCTGGCCAAGCCGGTCAAGGTCGCGGAAATGCTCGACGCCATGAAGCGCGCCCTGGACAGGCGGGCCGAGGCCGCGCGAAAAAAGGCTTGACGCCGCCGCCCGTCGGCGTTCCAACCGCCCTGCGCCCGGCACGCCCGGGCGTAATTCCCCCAAGGGCGACACCCGTGCACGACAACAATTCCCCCATCGGCATCTTCGACTCCGGCGTCGGCGGCCTCACCGTGGCCCGCGCCGTCATGGAACTGCTGCCCAACGAACCGGTCGTTTACTTCGGCGACACCGCCCGCGTCCCCTACGGCGTCAAATCCCCGGACACCGTGGCCCGCTACGCCGCCCAGATCACCCGGTTTTTGCTCGAAAAAAACGTCAAGCTCCTCATCGTCGCCTGCAACACCATGGCCGCCGTGGCCCTGCCGGCCATAACAAACATCGCCCCGGTGCCGGTCCTGGAAGTCATCGACGCCGGAGCGGCCAGCGCCCTGGCCGCCACCCGCTCGCGGCGCATCGGCATCATCGCCACCCCCTCCACCGTGGCCAGCCAGGCCTACGAACAGGCGCTTAGGCGTCTGGGCGGCCCGGACGTCCACACCGTGGCCAAGGCCTGTCCGCTGTTCGTCCCCCTGGCCGAGGAAGGCCTCACCGACCACCCGGCCACGCGCCTCATCGCCGCCGAATACCTGGCCCCCCTGGCCGCTGAAAATCTCGACACCCTGATCCTGGGCTGCACCCACTATCCGCTGCTGGCCCCGCTTCTGGCCGAGGTGGTCGGCCCCTGCGTGCGCCTGCAGGATTCGGCCACGGCCGTGGCCCGGCGCGCCGCCGCCATCCTCGACGAAAAAGGCCTGCGCCACGACGGCCCAGCGCCGCGCCACAGCTTCCACGTCACCGACATGCCCCACCGGTTCCAGGAAATCGGCCAACGCTTCCTGGGACGGGAGATGGCGGACGTGCGGTTGGAAAATTTGGATAAGTGTTGAGAATAGAGAGAGAAGAGAAAGAGAAGATGCCTCCGGCGGCCGGGGGCCTGAGGCCCCCGGACCCCCCGAATGGGAAAAGGGTTTAAGGGGCAACACAGGGTGGTTCTCTGGCCGGTTGGGAAGCCCAACAGGCTGTAGCCGGGACACGCCAAGCTCCGACGGCCAGGACGGCCGGCAGTCTGACCAGGCTAACGCAACAAAAAAGCCCCGGCGCGCCTTTCGGAAGCGCGCCGGGGCTGGCGTTTTCGCATCCCTTAAAAAATACGATAGTATTTTTTAAGAAAAATTAATGTTTTTAGAATGTTAGTTGCGAAATTCCCTGTGTGCTTTTTGTGAACGCGGCGCTAGCCGAAAGTGCGCTTGAAAAGACCTTCGATGGCGGCCAGGCCGGCCTCGTTGGGGAAGCGGGTTCCCGTGCCGGTGAAATGGGTATGGGTGATGACCGGCTCGCCGCCGGCTTTCCAGGCCCCATGCTCCCAGCTGAACCAGGCCTGCTTCTCCTGGCAGAAAACATGCAGCGGCTTGTTGCAGATCTTGGCGAATTCCGCGCCCCAGCCCGTGCCGCCGGTGACCGTGCCGTCTTCCTGGATCGTGCCGACGACGAAGATCTCAAGCCCCGCGTCGATCTGGTGCATGATGGTGCGCAGCACCATGCGGATCTGCGGGCCGTTGCTGAACTTGCGGCCCAAAAGCTTGGAGACGTAGGTCAGGCTCACGTCTTTTTTCTCCAGCTCCTCGCTGGTCAGCACGCGGATGCCGCGGGTGCGGTCGATGCGGTGGCCTTCGAAGGTGAAATTGACTTCCGCGACGCCGTAGCGCTCGGCCTGTCTTCCGAATTCGGCTTCAGCGCCCTGGGCGCCGCCGCTAAAGAGCGTGAAATTCGTGGCGGTGGGCATTTCGACTCCTTGGCAGTTGGTTGCGGGTCCACCGGATGGGTGCGCCGATCCTCCCTTTTGCACCCTTTCGGGCCGTTTCGCAACTCTCGCCGGCCCGCTTAGGCCGTCGGCGGCGGCGTCTTCAGCCCCAAAAGCCGCAGCAGGCCGTCGAGGATGGTCAGGGGATGGGGCGGGCAGCCCGGGATGTAGAGATCGACCGGCAGATGGGGCGTGGCCCCGCCGGTGGTCTCGGGGCTGCCGTCGAAAAGCCCGCCCGAGATGGCGCAGGTCCCGATGGCGACGGCCACCCGGGGATCGGGCACGGCGGCAAAGGTGCCAAGCGTCGCGGCCAGCATGTTGCGCGTCACCGGCCCGGTGACGGCCACGCCGTCGGCATGGCGCGGCGAGGCCACGAAGTCGATGCCAAAGCGCCCGAGGTCAAAGACGATGGTGGTGAGCACGTTGATGTCGGCCTCGCAGGCGTTGCAGCCTCCGGCGCTCACCTGGCGCAGGCGCAGGGATTTGGCGAAGAGCTTGCGCCGGGCCGGCTCCAGGGGCGCGACATGGGGCAGCCGCCCGCCCGGGCGCAGCACCAGCCCGTCGCGGGTGGAGGAGGCCAGCCGGTGGTCGCGCGAGAAGCTGACCCGCCGGCCGGGGCAGGCTTCGGCGCAGGTCCCGCACAGGATGCAGCGGCCAAGGTCCAGG
>DLGG01000176.1 GCA_002482565.1 Solidesulfovibrio magneticus | reverse complement strand
AGCCCCGGTCGGTGGCCGTGGGGCCGGCCCACGTCCACCGACCGGGGCTGCCCGAGATCACGCGCCGGCACACCGACGACCCGGCCCGGGAAATCGCCCGCCTGGGCGCAGCCCTGACCCAGGTCCGGGCCGAGCTGGAAGCGCTATCGCACAAAGCCGCACGCGCCTCGGACAAGGCGGCGGCCGGCATTTTCGAGGTCCACGCCCTGCTGCTGGGCGACGACGACCTGCGCCGGGCCGCGGCCGAATGCATTGAGGCCGAAAAGGTGGAGGCCACTTACGCCTGGAACGCCGTGATGGAGGAAACCGCCGCCGCCTACCGCAAGCTTTCCGACGGCTACATGCAGGCCCGGGCCGCCGACGTCCTCGACAGCGGGACGCGGGTGCTGCGGCTGCTTCTTGGCGAAACGGCCGCGCCCATCCGCCTGGCCCGGCCATCCATCCTGGTGGTGGGCGAACTGTCCCCGTCCGAGGCGGCCGGCCTTGATCCGGCCCTGGTTCTCGGCATCGCCGCCGAATCCGGCGGCGCCACCGCCCATGCCGCCATCCTGGCCAGGTCCCTTGGCATCCCTGCCGTGGTGGGCCTGGGCCAAGGGTTGGGGACAGTGAGCCAAGGGCAAATGCTCGTCTTGGACGGTCAGGCCGGCACGGTGCTGACCAACCCGGACGAGGCCGCCTGTCGGGCAGCCGAGGAAAAACGCCGGGCCTGGACGGCGGCCCGGGAAGCGGCCCGGTCCAAGGGGGCCGCCCCGGCCGCCGCTCGCGACGGCACGGTCGTGCCGGTCATGGCCAACATCGGCGGCCCGGCCGACGCGGCCAGGGCCCTGGCCGCCGGGGCCGACGGCGTGGGCCTTTTCCGCACGGAATTTCTCTTTCTGGAACGCCAGGACGCCCCATCCGAGGACGAACAATACGCCGCCTACGTCGCGGCGGCCGAGGCCATGGCCGGCCGCCCGGTCATCATCCGCACCCTGGACATCGGCGGGGACAAGCCCGTGGCCTATCTGGACACGCCGCGCGAGGACAATCCGTTCCTCGGCCAGCGCGGAGCGCGGTTGTGCCTGGCCCGGCCGGAGCTTTTGCGCACCCAGCTACGGGCGCTTTTACGGGCGGCGGCCGGACGCGACATCTGGATCATGTACCCCATGATCAGCGACGTGGAGGAACTGCGGGCCGTGCTGGCCGCCCAGGAGGCCGCCAGGCAGGAGCTTGCGGCCGAGGGCGTCGAGACGCCGGCCAAGGTCAAGACCGGCATCATGATCGAGGTGCCGGCCGCCGCGGCCATGGCCGACAAGCTGGCCGGGCTGTGCGACTTTTTGAGCATCGGCACCAACGACCTGACCCAGTACGTCATGGCCGCCGACCGGGGCAATCCGGCCGTGGCCCATCTGGGCGACAGCCTGCATCCGGCCGTGCTGCGCCTGATCGCGCGCACCTGCCAGGCCGGCGCGGCGGCCGGCATCGAGGTCGGCATGTGCGGCGAGCTGGCCGGCGAGGCCAAGGCCACGCCGCTGCTGTTGGGTCTGGGGCTGGTCGAACTGAGCATGAGCGCCGGGCTTGTGCCCGAGGTCAAGGAGGCGGTGCGCGGCGCGGACCTGGCCGCCTGCCGCGCCCTGGCCCAAAAGGCCCTGGCCTGCGGCACGGCCAAGGAAGTGCGGGCGCTTTTGGGATAATCTGAAATCCGTTCAGTCTTGGCCAGGGGCGGCGGCAGCCACGGCGGCCAGCACCCGGGCCAGCTCGGCGGCGTCCACGGGTTTGGCCAGAAAATAGTCCATGCCGGCGGCGGCGATGGCCCGGCGGTCGGCGGGCAGCACCCGGGCCGTCAGGGCCACGATGGGCACGGCCCCGGCCCGGCCGCCCAGGGCGCGGATGCGCCGGGCCGCGTCCAGGCCGTCCATGCCGGCCATGCACACGTCCATGAGCACCACGTCAAAGGCCGCCTCGGCGAGCCGCTCCAGGGCCTGCGCGCCGCAGGACACGCAATCCGCCTCGTGGCCGAGATATTCCACCAACCGTTTGGCCGTGAAACAACAGACCGGCTCGTCGTCGGCCACCAGCACCCGAAGCCGTCGCCCGGCCGTCGGTTCCGGCGTTTCGAGGGCCTTGGCGGGAAGCGCGAGCGGCGCCTCGACCACGGCCGTGGCGCCGCACCCCGGCGAGCTCTCCAGGCGCACCGTGCCGCCCATCAGCGCCGCCAACCGCCGCACCATGGCCAACCCCAGCCCCGTGCCCTGATAGCGCCGGGTCAGGGTGTCGTCGATCTGGGTGAAGGGCTCGAACACGCGCTCCAGGGCGTGGGGCGGGATGCCGATGCCGGTGTCGGCCACGGTGAGCCGCAACGTCGGCCCGGCCTCCGGGCTGTCCAGACGCTCGGCCCGCACGGCCACCGATCCCTTGGGCGTGAATTTCACGGCATTGGAAACGAGATTGGCGGCCAACTGGCGCAGCCGGGCGGCGTCGCCGCAGACCGGCGCGGCCAGTTCGACGTCGCCGGTAAAGGTCAGCGCCAGCCCCGCCGCCCGGGCCTGAGCCGCGAACGAGTCCACGACCTCGCGCAGCACCGACAGCGGCGAATAGGATTCGCGGCAAAAAGCCAGCGCCCCGCCCTCGGCGTTGGAAAAATCCAAGATGGCGTTGATCACGCCCAAAAGCCCGCGCCCGGCATCCAGGGCCGTGGTCACGAATTCGCCCTGCTCGTCGTCAAGGCGCGTGCCTTCCAGCAGCTGGAGCATCCCCAGCAGGCCGTTTAAAGGCGTGCGTATCTCGTGGCTCATGTTGGCCAGAAACGCGTCCCGGGCCTGGCTTGCCGTCTCGGCCGCCTCCTTGGCCGCCACCAGCGCGGCGATGAGGTCCCGGGCCTCGGTCTGGTCCTCGAACACGGCCAGGAAAAGCCCGGCTTCGCCGCCGGCCAGGCGGCCCAGGCGCACGTCGGCGGCGATCCAGTCGCCGTCGGCATGGCGCAGCCGCCAGGGCACGACCACGCCGCCGTCGTCGTCCGGACACTCTGGGACAAGGGCCATACCTGGCTGCCCGGGCGCGGCGACGTCCCGCAGTTGGGCCGCGACGGCAAGGTCCGTCTCCAGCCCCAAGGCGCGCTGGGCCCGGACGTTGGCCTCGCGGATGTTACCGTCCCGATCAAAGATCAGAAACGCCGTGCCGTCGTGGCGTTCCAGCAGCGCAAGGCGGCGGCGCAAGGCGATGACGTCGTCCGGCGCTGCGGCATTGACGGCGGCAGACGCAACGTCTGCCGCACTGGGCGAGCAGCAAGCCGCGTCCGGGCTTTTGCCGGCAGGGCTGGTCGTATCGAAAATGGCTTCACGGCCCGACATGGGTCGTCCTTTATTGTTGCGGCGTAACAGCACCGTTCATGAAAAATGCTGCAAGACGGAAACTGTATGCCGACAAGGCGACGCAAGGCAAGCCAAAGCTTTACTCGGTTGGCCCGACAATCAAAAATACCAGAAATCCTATGAGGCATGTTGCCCGGACGCCGCTCCCGCCCCTGCATCGGCCTGTTCGCGCTGGCCGCCAAAGCGCCACCGCAGCCGATCCAGGTAGAGATAGATCACGGGCGTGGTGAAAAGCGTCATGATCTGGCTGACCACCAGTCCTCCCGCTATGACGATGCCCAGCGGCCGGCGCAGCTCGAAGCCCGCGCCGTGGCCGAAGGCCAGGGGCAACGCGCCCAAAAGCGCGGCCAGGGTGGTCATCATGATGGGCCGAAAGCGCATCCGGCAGGCCTCGGTGATGGCCTCGCGCGGGCCGAGGTTCCGGGAGCGTTCGGCCTCCAGGGCGAAATCCACCATCATGATGCCGTTTTTTTTCACGATGCCAATCAGCAGCACAATGCCGATGACGGCGATGATGGACAGATCGAGCTTAAAGGCCATGAGCGCGGCCACGCCGCCAAGGCCGGCCGAAGGCAGGGTCGAGAGGATGGTGACGGGATGGATGGCGCTCTCGTAGAGCACGCCCAGGACGATGTAGACGGCCAAAAGCGCGGCCAGGATGAGCAGTGGCTGGTTTTTGAGCGAATCGCCCAGGGCCTGGGCCGTGCCGGCGAAAGTGGCGCGGATGGTCGCCGGCAGCCCCAGGCCCGCCGCGGCCTGGCTGATGGCGTCGGCGGCCTGGGAGAGCGACACCCCGGGGGCGAGATTAAACGAGATGGTGGCCGAGGGAAATTGCCCCTGGTGAAACACGGACAAGGGCGTCAGCTTGTCCTCCACCTTGGCGATGGCGGCCAAGGGAATCTGCTTGCCGTCCTTGCCGGGCACGTAGATGTGCCGCAGGCCCTCGGGCGAGGCCCAGACGCGCGGGTCGGCGTCCAGGACCACCCGGTACTGGTTGACCTCGGCGTAGGACACCCCGGCCAGGCTCTGGCCGAAGGCGTCGTAGAGCACCGCGTCGACGTCGGCCATGGACACGCCCAGGCGCGAGGCCGCGTCGCGATCGACGACCACCGAGGTCATGAGCCCCCGGGCCTGCTGGTCGGCGATGACGTCGGTGATGAGCGGCAGTTTGCGCAACCGTTCCTCGACTTTGGGCGTCCACTGGGTCAGCTCGGCGAAATCGTTGCCCAGAAGCGAGAACTGGTAGAGGGCCTTGCCCGGCCGGCCGCCCAGGCGCAGTTCCTGGGCCGGCATGAGAAAGGCTTGGGCTCCGGGCAGCTTGGCCAGGGATTTGCGCAACCGCATGAGCGTTACCTGGATGGGCGGCCGCTTGTCCTGGGCTTTTAAGGTCACGAACATCTGGGCCGAATTGACCGAACCGCCGCCCGGTCCGCCGCCGCCGCCGGTGAAGCCGGTGACGCTTTCCACGTCCGGGTCGTTTTTGATGACGCTGACGATCTCGGCTAGCCGCCCTTCCATGTACTGAAACGAGCTGTCCTGGGAGGCCTGGATGAAGCCCATGAGCCGGCCGGTGTCCTGTTCCGGGAAAAAACCCTTGGGAATGACGATGTAGAGCCAGACCGCGCCGCACAGGGCGGCGGCCGTGGCGGCCAGCATGGTTTTGGGATGCCCCAGGGCCGCTTCCAGGGCCCGGGCGTAGCCCCGGGCCAGGGCGGCAAAGGCCCGGGCGAAAAGGCCCGGCCGGGTCTGTCCATGGCCGCCCGATCCGGCCCCCCGGCCGAAGACCACGGCGCACAGCATGGGCGTGGCTGTGAGCGACAGCACCAGCGACAGCAGGATGGCGATGGACAGCACGGCGGCGAATTCCCGGAAAAGCCGGCCCACCATGCCGCCCATGAAGAAAATCGGAATGAAGACCGCCACCAGGGACAGGCTCATGGACACCACGGTGAAGGCCACCTCCCGGGAGCCGACCACGGCCGCCTGCCTGGGGTCCATGCCGGCTTCGCGGTGCCGGGCCACGTTTTCCACCACCACGATGGCGTCGTCCACGACAAAGCCGGTGGCGATGGTGAGGGCCATGAGCGACAGGTTGTCCAGGGAATAGTCGAACAAATACATGACGGCGAAGGTGCCGACCAGGGAAGCCACCGTGGCCACGGCCGGGATGAGCGTGGCCCGAAGGCTGCCCAGAAACACCCATACCACGGCGATGACCAGCAGGCATGACAGGGCCAGGGTGAATTCCACCTCGGCAAGCGACGCCCGGATGGGCGGACTGCGGTCCATCTCCACCGAGACGTTGACGTCGCCGGGCAGCGAGGCGACAAGCTCGGGCAAAAGCGCCCGGACGTTGTCCACGGTCTCGATGATGTTGGCCCCGGGCTGGCGGAACACGATGATCATGACGGCCGGCGTGCCGCCGACCAGCCCGGCGGTGCGCACGTCCTCCACCGAGTCGGTCACCGTGGCCACGTCGGACAGGCGCACGGCCGCGCCGTTTTTGTAGGACAGGATGAGCGGTTCGTACTCGGCCGCCTTGTGGAGCTGATCGTTGACGTCGATCTCGTAGGCCGTGTCGCCGGACTCGATCCGGCCCTTGGGCTTATTGACCGTGGTCTTGGCGATAAGCCCGCGCACGCTTTCCAGGCTCAGGCCCTGTTGGGCCAGCTTGGCCGGATCGACGCTCACCCGCACGGCCGGCAAGGCCCCGCCGCCCACGAACACCTGGCCCACGCCCTCGACCTGGGCCAGCTTTTGCTGGAGCACGGTGGAGGCCACGTCGTACATGGCGGACCGCGACACCGTGGGCGAGGTCAGCGCCAGCACCATGACCGGCGCGTCGGCCGGGTTCATTTTGCGATAGGTCGGATTCTGGCGCAGAGTCGAGGGCAGCTCGCCCCGGGCGGCGGCGATGGCGGCCTGGACGTCCCGGGAAGCGCCGTTGATGTCGCGCGACAGGTCGAATTGCAGGTTGATCTGCACCGAGCCCCGGCCGCTGGTGGAGGTCATTTCCGTCACCCCGGCGATGCGGCCGAACTGGCGTTCCAGGGGCGCGGCCACGGACGTGGCCATGGTCTCGGGCTCGGCCCCGGGCAGCTGGGCCTGGACCGATATGGTGGGAAAATCCACCTGGGGCAGGGCGGCGGCCGGCAGGAGCCTGAAGGCGATGGCTCCGGCCAGCATCAGGGCCAGGGTGAGAAGGGCCGTGCCGACCGGGCGGCGGATGCAGATTTCCGGCAGGTTCATACGGTTCCGGCTTCTTTATTCCCGGCGGCCATGGGCGGGGTCATCTCGCGGCGGCCGGCCAGACGCTCGAAGAAGAGGTAGATGACGGGCGTGGTGTAAAGGGTCAGCGCCTGGCTGACGACAAGGCCGCCCACGATGGCGATGCCCAGCGGCCGGCGCAGCTCGCTGCCCACCCCCGAACCCAGGGCCAGGGGCAACGCGCCCAGAAGCGCCGCCATGGTGGTCATCATGATGGGCCGGAAACGCAGCAGGCAGGCTTCGTAGATGGCCTCGCGCGGGGCCAGCCCCCGCTCGCGCTCGGCGGACAGGGCGAAGTCCACCATCATGATGCCGTTTTTCTTCACGATGCCGATGAGCAGGATAATGCCGATGACGGCCATGATGCCGAGATCCTCGCCGCACAGCCACAAGGCCCCCACCGCGCCCACGCCGGCCGAAGGCAGGGTGGACAGGATGGTCACCGGGTGGATGAAGCTCTCGTACATGACGCCAAGGACGATGTAGACGGTGATAAGGGCGGCCAGGATGAGCAGCGGCTCGTTTTTGAGCGACTCCCCAAAGGCCTTGGCCGCGCCGGTGAAATCGCCGGCGATGCTGGCCGGCATCCCGAGGGCGGCGGACACCGCTCCCACGGCGGCCACGGCGTCGCCAAGGGAATGCCCAGGCGCGGCATCAAAGGAAACGGTAGCGGCCGGAAACTGGGACTGGCGGTTGCGCACCAGCGGCGCTTCGCCCTCGGTCACCGTGGCCACGGCAGACAGCGGGGCCTGGCCGCCGCCGGAGGTCGGCAGCCGCACCAGGGACAGGGCCTCGGGGCCGGCGGCCATGGCCGGGTCCATGGCCAGCACCACCCGGTATTGGCTGAGTTCCGTAAACATGGTCGAGATCTGGCGCTGGCCAAAGGCGCTGTAGAGCGCGTTGTCGATGTCCTCGGGGGTGAGCCCATAGCGGGCGGCGGCCACCCGGTCGATGACGACGTTTAGGCGTTTGCCGCCCAGGGCCAGGTTGTGGGAGACGTTGCGCACTTCCGGCCGGGCGGCAAGCGCCTCGACAAAGCGCGGCGTCCACAGGGCCAGATCGCGGGAGCTGGGGGTTTCCAGCACGTACTGGTACTGGGCGCGGCCGGCCCGGGCGTCCACGGTCAGGTCCTGGACGGGCGAAAGCGCCACGCTCAGTCCCGGCAGGCTGCGGGTCTTTTCTTCCAGCCGCCGGGCCACGCCGGCGGCGTCGGCCTTGCGCGCCGCCTTGGGCACGAGCTCCACGGCGATGCGCCCCACGTTGGGGCTGGGGTTGACCCCGTCCACGCCGACAAAGATCGCGGTGGAGGCCACGGCCGGATCGGCCGCCAATATTTCCGACAGCCCGGCCTGGGCCTCGCCCATGGCGGCAAACGAGGCGGCGGCCGGGGCCTCGAACACCCCGGACAGCCCGCCCGTGTCCTGGACCGGAAAAAAGCCCTTGGGCACGGCCGCGTACATCCAGACCGTGGCCACCACGGTGCCCAGGGCCACGAGGAGCGTCGCGCCCTGATGGCGCAGGACCACCACCAGGGTGCGGTCGTAGAAGGTCGTCATGGCCCCGAAGGCCGCGCCAAAGGTCCGGGCGACCAGGCCCCCGCCCGAATGTCCCGAACGGCCCAGAAGCCGGGCGCACAGCATGGGGGTGAGCGTGAGCGACACCACGGCCGACAGCAAAATGGCCACGCCAAGGGTCACGGCGAATTCGCGGAATAGCCGGCCCACCACGTCGCCCATAAAAAGCAGCGGAATGAGCACGGCCACCAGGGAAACGGTCAGCGACAGGATGGTGAAGCCGATCTGCCCCGCGCCGTTCAGAGCCGCCTGCATGGGCGGCGTGCCCTCTTCCACGTGGCGGGCCACGTTTTCGATCATGACGATGGCGTCGTCCACCACGAAGCCGGTGGCGATGGTCAGCGCCATGAGCGTCAGGTTGTTGAGGCCATAGCCCAGCAGGTACATGACGCCAAAGGTGCCGACAAGCGACAGCGGCACGGCCGTGCCCGGAATGAGGGTGGCCGGCACGTCGTGGAGAAAGAGGTAGATGACGCCGACGACCAGGACCACGGCCAAGAGCAGCTCAATCTGCACGTCGTCGATGGAAGCCCGGATGGTGACGGTGCGGTCGGTCAGGACGGACAGCTCCACGGCGGCCGGCAGGGCCGCGCGCAACTGGGGCAGGATGGCCTTGACCCGGTCCACCACGGCGATGACGTTGGCCCCGGGCTGGCGCTGGATGTTGAGCACGATGGCCGGCTTGCCGTTCACCCAGGCGGCCTGGCGCACGTCTTCGGGGCCGGTGCGGATGGCCGCCACGTCAGACAGGCGCACCGGCCGGCCGTCGCGGTAGCTGACGATGAGCGGCTTGTATTCGTCGGCCGTCAAAAGCTGGTCGTTGGTTTCCAGAATCGACGACTGGCGCGGCCCGTCAAAGCCGCCCTTGGCCTTGTTGACGTTGGCCGCGGCGATGGCCGCCCGCACGTCCTCCACGGCTATGCCGTAGGCGGCAAGCGCCGTAGGGTTGACCTCCACGCGCACGGCCGGCCGCTGGCCGCCGGCCACGCTGACCAGGCCCACGCCGGAAAGCTGGGAAATCTTCTGGGCCAGCCGCGTGTCGGCCAGGTCCTGGACCGCCGTCAATTCCATGGCGTCGGACGTCAGCGCCAGGGACAGGATGGGCGCGTCGGCCGGATTGACCTTGCTGTAGACCGGCGGCGTGGGCAGATCGTCCGGCAGCAGGCTGGTGGCCGTGTTGATGGCCGCCTGGACCTCCTGCTCGGCCACGTCGAGGCTCAGGCTCAGGGCGAATTGCAGGGTGATGACCGAGGCCCCGGGCGAACTCACTGAGGTCATCTCGGTCAGGCCCGGCATCTGGCCGAACTGGCGCTCCAGGGGCGCGGTCACGGCCGAGGCCATGACGTCGGGGCTGGCTCCAGGGTAGAACGTACGCACCTGGATGGTGGGATAGTCCACTTGCGGCAGGGCCGAGACCGGGAGCTGGAAATAGGCCGTCAGACCGGCCAGCACCACCGCCACCATGATGAGCGTGGTGGCCACGGGCCGCAGGATAAACGGGCGCGACAGATTCATGGCTTGGCGGCCACCGCTCCGCCGGCGTTTCGCGCCTCGACCTTGGCCCCGTCGCGCAGCCGGTCGGCCCCCTCCACCACCACCACGTCGCCGGCTTTAAGACCCGACTCGATGACCACGTCCTGGCCCACGGCCAAGCCCACGGTCACCGGACGCGAGGCGGCCACGCCGGACGCATCGACCACGTAGGCCCTGGCCCCCTTGGGGCCGCGCTGCACCGCCGCCGCCGGCACAAGAAGCACGCCGCCGCGCTCTTCCAGCAACAGCTCGGCGTTGACGAACTGGTTGGGGAAAAGGGCCTCGTCGGCGTTGTCGAAGATCGCCCGCAGCTTGACCGTGCCGGTGGCCGTGTCGATCTGGTTGTCGAGGGTGGCGAGCCGTCCCTTGGCCAGGGCCTTGGTCATGGTGCGGTCATAGGCCGTGACCGGCAGCTTCTCGCCGGCCCGAAGCCGCGTGGCCACCTGGGGCAGCTGGTCCTCGGGCAGGGTAAAGAGCACGCTGATGGGCGACACCTGGGTGATGACGCACAGGCCGGTGGAATCGGCCGCCTTGATCATGTTGCCGGCGTCGACCTTGCGCAGCCCCACCCGGCCGGTCACCGGCGCGGTGATGCGGCTGTATTCGATTTGCAGCTTGGCGTTGTCGATCAGCCCCTTGTCCGTGCGGATGGCCGCCTCGTATTGGCGCACCAGCGAGGCCTGGGTGTCCCGGGTCTGGCCGGCCACCATGTCTTTTTTCGAGAGGTTGTCGTAGCGGGCGAGGTCGGCCTTGGCGTTTTCGAGAAGCGCCGTGTCCTTGGCCAGCTGGCCCTGGTACTGGTCGAGCTGGGCGGCGTAGGAACGCGGATCGATGCGAGCCAGGAGCTGGCCTTCTTTGACGAGCTGGCCTTCCTCAAAAAGCACTTCCAGCAGTTCGCCGTCCACCCGGCTTTTGACCGTCACCGTGCGCAGGGGCGTCACCGTGCCGATGCCCGAAAGCGTCACCGGGGCCGTGCCGATCCGGGCCGGCGCGGTGGTCACCGAGACCACCTGCGGCCCCATGCCGGGGGGGGCACCCGGCGGCGGCCCGCCCGGCTGGGCCAGACCGTCTCCGCCGTATTGCCGCCAGAAAAAACCGACCACGGCTATCGCCGCCAACCCCATGAACAGCCAGCGCAGGGGCCGGCGCGGCCGTGGTTCCTCGTGTCGTATCGTCATCGCGGGTGATCCTTGTTTGTGCTGGGATGGCCTTGGAACGCCGCCGGCCGTTGCCGGCGTCGCACCGGCACGTCGCGGCCGACGCCCAAAAGGTTACATCTGGAAAGTATATCGGGCGGACCGCAGAAGGCCAACCTTCGTTTTTGTCAGGATTCGCGGGCAGCTTCGAAACCCCGGCCACGGCCATGTGCCAAACCGCCTTCGGTGCGGCCCTGGTCGGACGAGCAGCCCAAACGGTTGCGCCGCCGGGCGACGAGTCCCATGGCCCACCGTCTCTCCCAAGACGCCCCGCCCGAAAGCGGCCGAGGGCAAAGACGCTGGCGGGCCATGGCCGGCCGCCGCCCCCAGCGAAAATGTTCGCCGGAGCGACAATTTTGCGCCGGTCCCGACACTTTTATACGTCCCCCGCGCCAAAATCCCCCGCTTCTATCGGCCAACGCCATGAAAAAACGGCCGGAACGCCCCCGCTCATGGGCAGTTCCGGCCGCGTGTCGGCTGGTTGGCCGCGCCCGTGCTCGGCGCGGCGGTCCTTTTTGCGCTACACCCCGCCGCACAGCCGGGCGAAGCTCATGCACTCGAAACGATTGCTGAAAGGGCACGGTTCCTTGGAAAACCACTTGCGCTTGGGACACCAGTAGGCGTTCTTGAAGGGCTCGTTGCACCCGGAGGGCGTCGTGGCCTTGCGGGTGTACGAGCCGAACCGCATCTTGCCGTCGCTATGGTTGACGTTCCACACGGCCATGGTCGACACCTCCGTTTCCCTTTCCCCATGCATAGGGCGGGCCAAGGCAAAATCGACCAAGCCGTTACAATGCCAACCGTTTTTTTCCCTCCCCGCCCGCGCCGTCCGCCGCCCGGCGCGCGGGCCCCGGCTGTACTCTGCCCCGTCTGCCGCGCCGGCCTCGAACGCCCCGCCCCCGCCCCTGGCGCGACGCCGCGAATTGATCTATGAGCTTGCCGGACCCCATCGCCAGGACGCGCCGGCCAAACGGCGCGAAAAGGAGGACGCCTTGGGACTTTTAGCCGCCAGCGGCGGATTCACCCGCTACCGCATCGTGGGCGAAGCCAACAAGCAGGCCCTGCGCGAAGCGCCGGACCGGCTCAAGAAATACGCCTTCGTGGACATCGACAACACCGCCGACGAACGCTCCTTCGGCTGGACCTCCTTTGAGGACTACCTCGACACCGAATGGCGCGGCTCGCCGCCGGAAAAAGGCCACTACCTGGCCTTTGCCCTGCGCCTGGACACCCGCCGCATCTCCCCGGCCGTGTTCAAGAAACACCTGCGCCTGGCCATCGACCACGAAAAGGAACAGATGAAGGACGAAGGCAAGGTCTTCGTCTCCAAGGACCGCAAAAAGGAAATCGCCGAGCGCGTCAAACTGTCCCTCATGTCCCGCGCCCTGCCCATCCCCGCCGTCTTTGAAATCATCTGGAACACCATCGACCAGGTCATCTGGCTGTGCACCACCAACGGCAAGATCCAGGAACTCTTCGAAGACCTGTTCACCACCACCTTCGAAATGCACCTGGAACCCCAGACCCCGGCCTACCTGGCCGAACGCATCGTCGGCGTGGAAAAAGGCCTGGCCATCGAACACCTCGAACCCAGCCAGTTCGGCGGCTAACAGGAGAGGCTCCGCCTCTCCTGACCTCTCCGCCAGGGGCGCTGCCCCTGGACCCCGCCGGGGGGATGATCCCCCCGGCCCCCCGCAACGGGGCTTTGCCCGGGGCCGCAACGACGAATCGTACCGGAATGGAGCAAATATGGACTCGATGATGGCCGAAGCCAAAAACCCGGTGCTCGGACAGGACTTCCTGACCTGGCTGTGGTTTAAAAGCGAAAAAAGCGGCTGGCTGTTCAAGCTGCCCGACGACTCCGAAGTCAACGTCTACCTGGAACAGAAAATTTCCGTGCGCGGCGGCGTGGGCGAGGAAGCCGAAACCGCCACCGTCTCCGGCCCCCACGCCCAGTTCGCCGAGGCGCGCCTGGGCGTCAAAAGCGGCAAACGCGTGGACCGGGCGCTGATTCGCTTCGAACAGGACGGCGAAACCTGGACCGTCACCGTCAAGGCCGACGACTTCACCCTAAACGCCCTGCGCCCGCCCAAGATCGACACCCGCAGCGAGGAAGGCGAAGACCCCGACGCCAAGGTGCTGGAAAAGATGTTCCTCATCGAAAAATGCACCAACTTCTTCGACGCGCTCTACGCCCAGTTCCTGGCCATCCGCCTCAGCCCCGGCTGGCCCGGCGAACTCTCCGACTTCGCCGAATGGTTGCGTGAAGGGGTGTAGTTTTTTGAGAAGATGCCTCCGGCGGCCGGGGGGCTAAGCCCCCCTGACCCCCTGATTGGGGGGCGTTTTTTGAAAGGCGGCNNGCCGCCTTTCAAAAAACGCCCCCAAGGCAAGGGTTCAGGAAGGATGGGGTGTGAGCGACACCCCGTTGAAAGTTTTTGGGGGAAGGAGGGGCGTGGGGAGGAAACCCCCTTTTTGCAAAAAGGGGGTTTCCTCCCCACAACTCGCGCTATGCTCAAGAATCTCACCATTGTCCTGTTTCGGCCGAAGTTTTCCGAAAACGTCGGGGCCGCCGCCCGGGCCTGCGCCAACATGGGCGTGGGCCGGCTCGTGCTGGTCGATCCCCCGGCCTTTGACCTGGAGCGCGCCAAGCCCATGGCCACCAGCAAGGGCGGGCTGGTGCTGGAAAGATTGGAAATATGCGGCACGTTGGCCGAGGCCCTGGCCGGAGCGGAAGCCGTCTACGGCACCACGGCCAGGCTCGGCGGCTGGCGCAAAAGCGTGCTGACGCCGGGCCAGGCCGCCGACGGCGCGGTCAAGACGCTGCAAGGCGGCGGCGGCGTGGCCGTGGTCTTCGGCCCCGAGGACGCCGGCCTGTCCAACCAGGAAACCCAGCTGTGCTCCCGGCTGGTCAACATCCCCACCGCCGACGAAGCCACGTCGCTCAATCTGGCCCAGGCCGTGCTCGTGGTGTGCTACGAGATCTTCAAGGCGTCCAAGGGATTGGAAGAGGAAGTCGATCAGCCTTCGCCGTCCCGGGCGGCCACCCATGCCGAGCGCGAGTCGCTTTTCGCGGCCCTTCGCGAATCCCTGCTGGCCATCGACTTTTTGAAGGCCGACAACCCGGACTACTGGATGCTGCCGGTGCGCCGCTTCATCGACCGGGTGGGCCTTAAGCGCCACGAATTCAACCTGCTCATGGGCGTGTGCCGCCAGATCAAGTGGGCCATGGGCGCGAGGCGGGAGAAACGGCGCGAAGACTGAAAACGGGCCCCATGGACAGGGGCCGGGCAAATCCGTATCAGGGCGGATATGCCCATGAAAAGCGTGCTCGTTGCCGTCTGGCTGCTGCTGGCCGTCCCGGCCGGATCTTTTGCCGCCGCTCCGGCGGTTTCCGGCGACTCCGACCAATCCTGGAGCCTGGTGCTCGAAGCCCTGGACCGTCAGGACAAGATCGTGCGCGGCCGGCTGGCCGCCTTCAACGCACGCCGGGCCGCCGAGGCCGCCAGCTTCGCGGCCGAGCAGGAACGCCTCCTGCGCGACCGGGCCAGACTCGCGCTGTGGCAGGCCACGGCCACGGACCCCTGGGAGATACGGACCGTGCTGGCCGGCATCGCCCGCCTGCGCCTGGACGTTGACCACCTGGCCCAACGGCCCCAGCAAACCTGGGCCTCCCTGGAACAGAACGTCGCCCTGCTCGAATCGTATCGCGGCAGGCTGGCCGAGATCACCCGCCACGAAATCCCCGACCGTTTTCGCGACGCCCTGGCCCCGGTCCAGGAATCCATCGCCGAGCTCAGTCAGCAAGTGGTCGCCCTGCGCGACGGCGTGGCCGCTGAAACCGCCCCCCTGCGCGACCTGAGCGAACAGCTCGACGCTGCGGAGAACGAACTTCAGGCCGCCCTGGCCCCGGCCTGGAAGACCTACTACACCGACGCCAACCCGACGATCTTTTCCTCCTCCTATCCGCGTTACGTCGAAGAGGATGTGGAGGACTGGAAGCTCTGGGCCGGCCTGTGCCTGGAGCTTCTGGACACGCCGGGCATGCCGGCCGTGCTCCTGCACGGCGCGGCCATGGGCCTTCTGGCCGCCGTTCTGGTGTACGGCGCCTTTCTGGCCGTGCGGCGCTACGCCGCCACTCACGGTTTGTCGGCCATGGGCCGGCAATATGTGACCCGGGGCGGAGCCTGCGCCGCCGGCGGGGCGTTTTTCATGGTCCTGGCCCAGTATGCCCCGTTTTTCCTTTTCACCCAGCTGATTTCCATGGGCGAGATCCTCTACGCCGCCGCCCTGGTCTGCCTCTCACGGCTGGCCCTGCGCGACCGTGATCTGCGCCGGCCGGCCGTGTTGTGGCCCACCTGGCGGCTTTTTGCCCTGGGGCTGATGCTGGAGGCCGGCCGTTACCCCGAGACCCTCACCGGCCCGATCATGGCCGTGGTGCTGCTTTTCTCCGCCCGGGCCTTCTGGCGGCGTTGCCGGGAAACGCCCAAGGACATGCCCCTGGAGCGGGCCATTCCCCGCATCCTGTCCCTGGCCCTGCCGCCCCTGGCCGTGTGTTCCCTGATGGGGCTTCCCCAGACCGCCATCCTGTGCGCCTCGGGGCTTTTTTACGTGGCCCTGGCCCTGCGTAGCGCCGCCCTGCTGACCCGGTTTCTCGGCTCCCTGGAAATGCGCCACAGCCATGGCCGCCCGCCCATCTACCTCGGCATCCTCACCGGCGCGGGCTTCCCCTTCTTTTTCATGGCCAGCCTGTTTTTGTTCCTGTGGCTGCTCTCCAACCAGTACGGCGGCGAAAACGTGTTCCTGGAGGTCCTTAATACCGAGGCCCGGATCGAATCCGTGGGCATCAGCCTGCAAAAACTCGTGCTGTTGCTGCTGGGCTTCTACGTGGCCCGGGCCGCCATCGCCCTGTCGGCGGCCTTTGTCGCCGAAATCGCCGGCCGGCGGCGGGCCGTGGAGCGCGGGGCCAAGGCCACGCTTTTGACCATCAACACGTATCTGTGGTGGGGACTCTATCTCGTCTTCGCCCTGTCGGTGCTGGGGCTGTCGCTGACCAGCGTCGCCGTGGTGGCCGGCGGCCTGTCCGTGGGCATCGGTTTTGGCCTGCAAACCACGGTCAACAACTTCGTCAGCGGCCTGATTCTGCTGTTTGGCCGCTCCATCCAGGCCGGGGACACCATCCAGATCGGCGAGGGCGAGGGCGTGGTCAAGGAGGTCAACATCCGCAACACCGAAGTGCTCACGCGCGAAAACGCCACGGTGTTCGTGCCCAATTCCGAGCTGGTGTCCGGGCGCATCGTCAACTGGAGCCACAAGGACCCCAGCGTGCGCCGCGACATCAACATCGGCGTGGCCTACGGTTCGGACACGGACAAGGTCCGCGAGCTGCTTATCGCCGCCGCCGGCGAGTGCCCGGCCGTGCTGCAAAATCCGCCGCCGGCCGTGCTCCATTGGGACTTCGGGGCCAGCACCCTGGACTTCAAGCTGCGAGTCTGGCTGGCCGACGTCAACAGCGCCGTCAGTTCCCTGTCCATGATCCGCACGGCCATCGACCGGCTGTTCCGGGAAGCCGGCATCGAGATCGCCTTTCCCCAGGCCGACCTGCACCTGCGCACGGCCCCGGCCCTGGAAAATCTCGCCGCGCCCCACTTCGCCGAGACCGCCCGGCTGCTGGCCGCCGTAAACAGCCGCCTCGACGCCCTGGAACAACGCCTGGTCGGCCGCCTTGTCCGTCCGGGCGACGAACCCGACAAAGGAAGCACGCCATGACCCAAGACAATGCCGCCCAGCCGGCCAAGGTCTATTTCGCCGACCTGCGCGCCCGGGCCGCCGGCCGCAACCGCACCGCCAAGATCCAGAAACTCTTCGAGGCGGCCGGCTTTGGCGACGTGGTCAAAAAGGGCGACCTCACGGCCGTGAAGCTCCACTTCGGCGAGCGCGGCTGCGACACCCACATCAGCCCCACCTATGCCCGGGCCGTGGTGGAGCTGGTCAAGGCCCAGGGCGGCCGGCCCTTTGTCACCGACACCAACACGCTTTATTCCGGCAGCCGCCACAACGCCGTGGACCATCTGCTCACGGCCGTGGAACACGGCTTCGACTACGCCGTGCTCGGCGCGCCGGTTGTTATCGCCGACGGCCTGGACAGCACCAACGTCCTGGAAGTGGCGATACGCGGCAAGCATTTTGAGAAGGTCAAGATCGCCGGCGACATCGTGCGGGCCGACTCCCTGCTGGTCTTGTCCCACTTCAAGGGCCACGAGCTGGCCGGGTTCGGCGGGGCGGTCAAGAATCTGGCCATGGGCTGCGCCCCCCGGGCCGGCAAGCAGGACCAGCATTGCGTGCGTTTCGTGGTGGAACCCAAGAAGTGCATCGGCTGCGCCGAGTGCGTGGCCGTCTGCCCGGTGGGCGCGGCCACCATGAACGGGAAAAAGGCGACCATCGACAAGGCGACCTGCATCGGCTGCGGCGAATGCCTGACCGTATGCCCCAAAAAGGCCATGAGCATCGACTGGCAGACCGAGATCGTGCCCTTCATGGAACGCATGGTGGAATACGCCCTGGGCGCGGTGGCCGGCAAAACCGGCCGGGTGGGCTATGTCAACTTCCTGGTCAACGTCACCCCGGACTGCGACTGCGTGCCCTGGTCCGACGCGCCCATCGTGCCGGACATCGGCTTTCTGGCCTCCACCGATCCGGTGGCCCTGGACAAGGCCTGCCTGGACCTCGTCAACGAGCAGGCGGCCTGTCCCGAATGCAAGCTCGAACACGGCATCCACTCGGGCGAGGACAAGTTCACGGCCCTGTGGCAGTGGACGCGCGGCGACATGACCTTCGTGCACGGCGCGGCCGTGGGCCTTGGCCGGCCGGAATACGAACTGGTGCGCGTCTAGTGGAGCGTCCCTTGAAAATATGATGGTATTTTTCAAGAAAAACTGCTGGTGCGCATATGTTGCCCACGAAATGCCCTCTGCGCTTTTCGTGGATGCGACACCAGCCCCGCGGCGTGGGCAGGATGCGGCGGGATGCTGCAAGAAAAAGCGCGTGCCCTGACGCCCTGGCAAGCGGACTGCAAAACAAACGGAGCCTTCGATCTCAGCCGAAGGCTCCGTTTTGTTTATATGAAGCTCGAAGGTCTTGCAGGACTATCTTATTGCTCGGCGCTTCGAGCGCCCCATCGAGGATGGCGTAGCCGATGCCGGCGTCGGTCAGCTTTTGCAACCGGACCTGCCGGTATTCGGCCACGGTCCTGTCGCCGGGGAACGCGTCGCTCCAGGCCTGGCCGAAAGGCAATGGCGTGATCGCATCCATGAAAATCACGACGCGAATCCCGTCCACCCTCCAGATCGCTTCCTGAAGTTCGTTGGCTGTCATGCTCCTTCCTCTCGAAAGGAGATATACATAAACTGATCGCATGGAGCAACGGAATTTTTCCCGCGCGACAACGCCGCCAATCAGCGCTCCTTATTTCTTGAGCTGCCGGCTGGATTTGATGCAGCCGCCCGTGGCCGAGGCCACCTTGCGCTGCATGTCCTCGGGCATGGCCCCATGGGTCAGGATGTGGCTGACCGTCTGGGAATTGAGCAGAGCGGACGTCTGCTGGGCGGCGCAGCGGCAGATGGCCGCCACCTGGGCCTTGGTATAGCCCTGGCGCGTGAACTCCGCCTCTTTCTTGAGACAATCCTGTTCGATGCTGCCCTGCATGGCCCGGCGCATTTCCGGGGTCACGGCCACCCCGCCGGCCGCCCGGACAGGCTCGGCCTGGGATGTCGTCAACAGGGCCAACGCCGCCGCCAACAACATGGCGCGCGTGTTCATGCCCGCTCCTCCTTTCGCGTTGTCCGCAGCGGCCGCGGCCGACACGCCCGGCCCCGGGCCGGGCTGTGCCCCGCCGCCCGATTTCGGACGGACGGCGGGGCGCGGCCGCTACTTGCTCATGTTGGGATGGTGGACGTCGCCGTCCATCTCAATGGTGTGGCAGACGTCGCAGCGCTTGCCCGAGGCCACTACCCCGGGCGCGCCCATGTATTGCATAGGCGCTACATTGTTGACGTCAAGGCCGTAGTCGTTGACCGCGACATAGGTCGCATGGGGCGGGCCATGGCAGGCGGCGCAGGGGATGTTGCCGGTGTCCTCGGTGCGGTTGCGGAAAAGGCCGGCCGCGTCCTTGGTCCAGGCGTTGAACGCCGAGGCGTCCTTGGCCGGGCGGCTGAAGTCCTTGTGACAGGTTAGGCAATCGGGCAGCTGGGTCCAGGCGGCCCGAGGGTGGACGGCGGCGGCTGTCGCCACGAGCCTGGGGGCCAGGGGAGCCAGCAGGCGCGACGCGGCGGCCTTGCCGGCGGCCTTTTCGAAGTTGAGCAGCGAAATGGCGTGGTCTTCCATGTAGCCGTGGCAGCGCGGGCAGCCGATGCCGGCGGCGGCGTGGTTGTCGCGCTGGGCCTGGGTGATCCCGGTCGGCGAGGTCGGATGGCAACGGTTGCAGGCCTCTTCGCCCAGCCCGGCCATGTACGACGCGTGGAAGCCGTGAACGGCGGCGGACAGCGACAGCAGCTCCTGGCGTCCGGCCAACCCGGCGGCATTGGGGCCGACGTCGGGATGGCAGCCAAAGCAGGCGACGGGAGAGCCTGAGGCGGCCTGGGCGGCCAGGGTGGTGCCGTTTCGCTTGTCGTGGACGGCCAGGATCGCTGCGGCCGTGGGCTTGGCGACGCCGGTTTCGCCGGATTCGCGCCAGTCTCCGCCGTGGCAGGTCTTGCAGCCCATTTCCGTGGACACGGCCAGGGGGACCTTGGTTTCGGCCACGGTCGCGCCCGAGGCGTCGGCGACGGTCACCGTGAAGACCGGATAGGGGTTGACCTTGCCCGAGGCCTCGTAGGGCGAGACCGGGATGCCGGCGGCGGTGAAAAGCTTGCCCGAAGCGGCCATGGTCCCGTCCGGGGACAGGCCCGTGACCGAGACATTGGGCGCGAGTTCCTTGCCGACAAGCGTCTTGGCGTATTTCCAGAAGTCCAGCCGGGCGGCCGGGTCCTTGGCTCCGTCCGGGGCGGCGTAGCGCACGCTCAGGCCTTCGGCGGCCGCTTCCGGCAGCACGTCGCGCTTGACCACAACGGCCCTCAGGCCGCTTCCCGGCACGGCCAGGGAAAACGAGCCGTCGCAACCGGCCATGGCCACCACGCCGAGTTCGCCCACGGCCAGCACGAGGTGGCTGGCCTTTTCCGGGTCAAAGGCCGGGATGGCCACCTCGGCCGGGGTCACTTCGGCCGGCGTGTCCTTGACCGGGGGCATCTTGTTGATGTCCTGGGCGATGTAGGCGGCCAGGGCGGCCCGTTCGGCCGGGCTGCCGAGAAAGGGCGGCATGTGGGTGAAAAGCTTGCCCTGGCCGGTGAGGTAGGCTTCCAGGCCCGCGGCCCCCACGTGGCGGGTGAACTTGCGGATGTCGCGCACCGGGCCGTCGATGCTGTGGCAGCTCAGGCACTGCAGCGTATAGAGGTCGGCTCCGGCGGCCAGCGCGTTGTCCGGGGTGACCTCATGGGCCTTGGCCCACTTGGCCCGGGGCAGGATGGGCGCTTCGTAGGGCGCGGCCTGGCTCGGGCGGATGTCCGTGGCCCACAGCATCCCCTCGATGAGCCAGGGCTTGCGGGCGGCCTCGCGCATGGTCTCGAAGGCTCCGACGATGCCAAGACCGACCAGCAGCAGACACACGGCCAGAACCCGGCGCAGGGCAAGCGGCAGTCGGGAAACCAGGGCCAGCGAGCCCACGGCCACGGCCAGGAGCATGGCCGGCCAGGCGGCCCGGTAGGCGGCCATCTCGCTGGCCCGGCGCAGGAAAAAGTCGCGCACGGACTCCGGCAGCGCGCCCACGTACCACCAGCCCGAGAGCAAAAGCAGCGGCGCGGCGGCCACGGCCCAGCGGCACGAGGCCCGCAGCATGGTCTCCCGGGCCTCCTCGTCGCCGATGCCCAGGGCGGTGGCGAAGCCGAACAGTCCGGCCAGCATCAACCCCAAAGCGAAACGCAGCGCCAGGGACGGCCAGAAGGTCGGATTGAAAAAGCCGTCCCAGAAATCGCGGGTGGCCGGCCAGTCGCCCGGGGTGAGCATGAAGCCGATGATGCCGTTAATGGTGAAAAGCGACAGAAAGGCAAAGGCGAAATAGAGCCAGCCGACCAGCATGTGGCGCTTGGGGTCCAGCCGGTCGTAGCCGTAGTAGTAGATTAAAAGCGCCCCGATCTCGCCGGCGAAAAAGGCCCATTCGGCCGCCCAGCCCCAGGTGAAGGAGCGCACCAGAATAAGCGTGGCCTGGGGGGAGAGTAGCGAGATGGTCAGCCAGATGCCGACCCCGGACAGGCCGCCGAAGACCATGGTCAGCAGCAGGAAAAACCGGGTGTGGCGATGCAGATAGGTGAGCAGCGGCCGCGACCCCGTGCGCCGGGCCATGGCTTCGGTGAGGACCAGAAACAGGCCGCCGCCCACGGCGAAATGGGCCACGTAGACATGCAGCACGGCGATGAGGATGATCCAGAAACCGCCGCCGAAGGCTCCGAGTTGCCAGACGGGAAAATCCATGTCCTAACCCCTTTTGGCCGTGCGACGGTAGGCGGCCACGGCCCAGACGGTCGCCACGGCCGCAACCGCCGTGCTCCCGACGAAAAAGACGAACGGCCCGACCTGAAAATCCGTGGGCAGGGCGGCCGGATCGAACTGCGGAGCCAGATAGCCCAGCCGCGCCACCGACCGCACGGTCGCCATGCAGACCACGGCCAGGGCCGTGAACAAGGCCGCCCGGCCGGGCCGGCCCCGAAAGGCGGACAACAGCGCCGCCGCCGCCAGCCCCAGCCCGGCCACGAAGGCCAGGGAGCCGCCGGTATGCAGCCCGAAAAACCGCTCCATAACCGGTGTGGGCAAGGAAAGCAGATACCACAACCCGATGGGAATCTGGGCCAGGGTCGCGCCGATAAACCAGCGCAGACCCGTGCGGCTGCGCTCGCCGGCTCCGGCGTCGGCCGCCTGGCGCGAAAAAAGCGCCACATACAGTCCGCCAACGGCCAGGGAGGCGGCCAGGAAATGCAGCCAGCGCGGCAGGAAGGTGGGGTCGGACAGCGCCGTCACCAGGCCGGCCGGGGCGGTGAAATAGCCCGTCCACAAATCCGGCCGCACGGCCAGGGTCGAGACGTTGACCAGAATAAGGCTGGCCCCCAGCAGCAGCCCGGCCGAGACAGCCGGCAACAGCCCCGCCCCCGGCGCGCCGGCCCGGGGCTGATACACGTAGAGCAGGGCGTAGGCGATCATGACGACCATGAAAAGCGACAGCCAGGGCACGGCCGAGACGATGGCGGCGGTATAGAGGTACTGGCCGTAGAGCACCGAGGCAAAAAGCAAGGGCGGCACGGCCAGGTTGACGCCGATGGCCACCGCTCCCGGCAGGCGCTTGGCCAGGCCCATGGCCGTCTCGCGGCCGGCCCCGGGGGCGAAAAGGGTCAGCAGCGTGCCGCCCAGGGCCACGTTGACCACCAAAATGTGCGCGGCGAACGTCAGCACGAGCAGCGCCTCGAAAAGGCCCCACGGGCCGGGGATGGCCTCGCCCGGGGCCAGGGTCATGACTGGGGGCATAGGAAACGTCTCTCCCTTCCCGGCCGCTGCGGCACGGAAGGTTTGGCAGGCCTTGCGGCGGCCCGTTCTCCTGATTTCACTCCTGCATACGAAAAAGCCGGTGGCATCACAACGGAAAAAGTGTGACGGGCTGCTTGGTCCGCTCTCCGGCCACACCTTCGGCCCCTGCCCCGCCCCTCGACGCGCGAGCCGCGCCGTGCTAGGGCCAGCGCAAAAAAGGGGAGTGCCTACCCTGGTTTTTCCCTTTTCCCGCCCGGCCCTTTGCCCTTGGACGGTCCAAGGCCATTTCCCCTTTAACCGGGCGGGTTTTTGCGCCAGCAAACGGGGAGCTTCCCCGTCACCATAGGCGGCAGGCCGCGTGCCCGCCCCAAAGGACGCGACACCCATGGAAAAACGCGAGAACATGGCCCTGCAAGTGACCAAGGAAATCGTGGTCAAGTTCGTCGAGACCGGCCGCATCTCGCCCGGCAACTTCACCGAACACTTCGGCCCCATCTATGAAGAAGTGCTGCGGGTGATCAGCCGCAACGAAACGGCCGGCGAAACGCGCGAAAAAGTGCGGGTCATCGCCAAGGGCGGGCAGGACAATGGCTGAGTTGCCCGTTCCCGGGGACAACCGCCGGGTGGCCGGCATGTTCGGCCGGGTGGCCGGCCGCTACGACCTGCTCAACCACCTGCTCTCGGCGGGCCTGGACATCGCCTGGCGTCGGGCCATGGTCCGGGCGCTTCTGGCTCCGGGGCTGCCGCCCGGCCCCATCCTCGACCTGGCCGCCGGGACGCTGGACGTCTCCATCGCCATCGCCCGCCGCAGCGACCGGCCCATCCTGGCCGCCGACGTCTGCGAACCCATGCTGCGGGCGGGCCTGGGCAAGCTCGACGCGTCCCTTGGCCGCCGCATCCACCCCGCCGTGGCCGACGGCCGCGTGCTGCCCTTGCCCGACGCCTCGGTGGCCGGGGCCACCATCGCTTTCGGCATCCGCAACATCCGCCCGCGCCCCGAGGCCCTGGCCGAACTGGCCCGGGTGATCCGGCCCGGCGGCCGGCTGGCCATCCTCGAATTCGGCACCGGCAAGCGCCGCATGTGGGGGGGACTCTACAACTTCTACCTGCGCCACATCCTGCCGCGCATCGGCAAGCTCATCTCCGGCGACGACGAAGCCTACCGCTATCTGGCCGCCACCATCAGCGAATTCCCCGAGGAATCCGTGCTGGCCGAGGAAATGCGCCAAGCCGGCTTCGCCTCCGTGGACTACCGCGCCATGGCCGGCGGCATCGTGTTTTTACATGCTGGCGTGAAAGCGTAGGGAGAAAAGAGAAGAGAAGAGAAGAATGCCTCCGGCGGCCGGGAGGGGGTAACCCCCTCCCGGACCCTCCCTGACTGGGGGGCGCTTTTTTTGTCAGGNNCCTGACAAAAAAAGCGCCCCCCAAACAGTGAGGAGCCGGGAAAGAAACAGCGCGCACCACAGACCATTTGGGGGGTCCGGGGGCCTCAGGCCCCCGGCCGCCGGAGGCATCTTTTCTCCGGTCTTCTCATCCACCCGTTCCACGCAAAAAAAACAACAGCGCCAAGCCGGACAGGATGGCGGTGAAGCCCAGTCCCCGCAGTTCGCTGGGTTTGCGTTCGGACAGGGCGCGCAGCACGGTGGGCATTTTTTCGGCGGCCAGGAAGTACGGCAGCCCTTCCAGGATGAAGGCGAGGCCAAGGCCGGTGAGGAAGAGTTTCCAGTCGAATTCCATTCGCCAAAGCTACGTTTTCGGCCGCGACATGTAAAGCCGTGCGTCTTGCCGGCTCCGGCGCTTTGCGCTATCGCGGCATCTGGCCCGTTGGGCCCTTCCCTAAAAAGGAGCAACCCCATTGATCAGTTTTGAGGATATTCGCGCCAAAAAGGCCCCGGTGGCCGTTATTGGCCTTGGGTATGTCGGCCTGCCCCTGGCCGTGGCCCTGGCCCGCCATTTCGATGTGGTCGGTTTCGACGTCAAGGCCGCCCGGGTGGCCGAACTGCAGGCCGGCCGGGACAGCACGCTGGAAGTCTCGCCCGAGGAAATGGCCGAGGTCAGCCTGCGCTACACCTGCGATCCGGCCGATCTGACCGCTTGCAAGGTGTTCATCGTGGCCGTGCCCACGCCCATTAACGCCAACCGCGTGCCCGACCTCGGGCCCCTGGTCGGCGCGTCGCGGCTTCTGGGCCAGCACATTGGCGAAGGCTCCATCGTGGTCTACGAGTCCACGGTCTACCCGGGGCTGACCGAGGAAGTCTGCGTGCCGCTTTTGGAAAAGGGCTCGGGACTGGCCTGCGGCAAGGATTTTTTCGTGGGCTATTCCCCCGAGCGCATCAATCCCGGCGACAAGGTCCATACGCTGGCCACCGTGGTCAAGGTCGTGGCCGGCCAGACCCCGGAAGTGACCGATCTGCTGGCCGACCTGTACGGCGCGGTGGTCACGGCCGGCATCCACAAGGCTCCGTCCATCAAGGTGGCCGAGGCGGCCAAGGTCATCGAGAACACCCAGCGCGACATCAACATCGCGCTGATGAACGAGTTGTCGCTTATTTGCGAACGCCTGGACATCGACACCGTTGACGTGCTGCGCGCCGCCGAAACCAAATGGAACTTCCTGCCGTTTCGCCCGGGGCTTGTGGGCGGCCACTGCATCGGCGTCGATCCCTACTATCTGCTCTACAAGGCCCAGAGCCTCAATCTGCATCCCCAGGTGATTCCGGCCGGCCGGCGCATCAACGACTCCATGGGCAAGCACATCGCCGAAGTCGCCATCAAGATGCTCATCCGCTCCGAGTGCCGGGCCAGCTGCGCCCGCATCGGCGTGCTGGGGCTGACCTTCAAGGAGAACGTGCCCGACCTGCGCAACACCAAGGTCGTGGACATCATCCGCGAACTTGGCGATTTCCGGATGCACGTCCTGGTTCACGACCCCATGGCCTCCCCTGAGGAAGCCCACGAGGAATACGGCCTGACCCTGGCCGGCCAGGAAGAGCTGCGCGATCTCGACGCGCTTATCATCGCCGTCAACCACGACGCCTTCAAGGCGTTGTCCCTGGAAGAGCTGGCGACCTGGTTTCGACCCACGGCCACGCCCATCCTCATCGACGTCAAGGGCATCCACGAACGCGCCGCGTCCGAGGCGGCCGGCTTCCGCTACTGGCGGCTGTAGGCCCCATGCCCGCATCCGTTTCGCCCCCCGGACCGCCGCGCGCCCCGGCCCAAGGCCGGGACCGCCACGGCGGTTCGGGGGGCGTTTCCCGTTTCCGGGCCGCCCCCGTGCTTCTGGCCCTGGCCACGGCCAAGGAATACCGCGCCGCGCTCTCGCCTCTGGGCGCGCCGGCCCCGCCGCCGCCCGGGCGAGCGGCTC
>DLGG01000127.1:503-3519 GCA_002482565.1 Solidesulfovibrio magneticus | reverse complement strand
ATGCCTTCCGGGATGATGCCGGCTGCGTCGCTGCCGAGCATCCGCAGGGCATGGAGCAGGGTCTTTTGTTCCTCGTCGCTGGCCGAGGAAGGATATTTGCCCAAGCGCATGGGCAGGCCGTGGATTTCCAGGAACTGCGAGAAGTCGCCCCGGCAATACTGCTTGAGCAGGTAAGTCCAGCACAGCACGCGGAAAAGCCCGGCCCGGGCGAAGATGCCGGACTTGCTGCGGTGCTTGTGGACGATCCAGCCCAGGCCCCACAGCTCTTGGCCCTCGGGGGTGGCGTCGCGCAGGCGAAGCGTTCCGTCCCGGCCGTCCCGGGAGTGCAGCGGCAGCATGAACCAATTTTGCGGCCGATGGTGCAGGCCGGCCGGCAGATGCCGGGAACCGTCATGGCTCCATTCGATTTCCAGACAGGCAAAGCCGTGGCCGATGGCGTCGGCCATATCCAGGATGACGTCCTCGAAGTCCGGGATGGCTTCCACCTGTTCGCGCACGGCCATGGCCACGGCCTCGGCCCGCTTGCCGCCGGCCTTGCCCGGCTCGATGCGCCAGGGGATGGACAAAAGCGCCCGGCGGCGCTTGGACAGCTCGGCATGGATGTGCTCGTCGCGGTCTTCGATCTCGGCGAAAAGGGTATGCTGGCCCACGATGTCGCCTTCGTCGGCCGCGCGAAGGAGCGCTTCCAGCCGCTTGGGGGTCAGGCCGCCGGTCAGGCTGGCGATGTAGTTGTTGTGCAGCGCGACCAGGTCGGCCGTCTGCATTGCCTTTTGTGCGCCCCCCTTGAAGGCGGAAAAGGCGGCCTTGAGGCGATCAATCATCGTCGTCATGGTCGTGGCGTCCTTTGCGGATCAGGTTGCGGCCGCCGGCCTTGGGCACGGGCGTAAAGGCGATGGAGCCAAAGCCCTTGGTCGCCGCCTGGAACAGCATCTCCAGGGCGTCGGGGCCGTCGTCGTGGTCGGCCTTGGGGAAGTGCTTGAGCTGTTCCACCAGCGTGCGCTGGCTGGGATGCAGGCGGATGCGCCCTTGGGCGAAATAGGGTTGCAGGGCCTCGATGCGAAGCGCCTTGTCGGTGATGGGCGTCACGGCCCGGGCCGGTATGGCCAGGCCCCGCAGCATGGCCCGGCGGATGAGTTCGGTGCGCAAAAACTCCTGGAACTGCACCGCTTCCACCACCCACAGCAGGCAGCGGTAACGCTCGTGAAAGCTGATGACGTCTTCGATGATGCGGTCCGGCACGCGTTTGCGGATGGACGCTTCGACCACGTCCAGCACGCCGCGCTCCCGGGAATAGCCGCCGATGAGGATGGCCGAAGGATCGCGGCCGGCCCCGGCCTTGCCCAGGCTCGGGTCCAGCGCGCCGAAGTAGAGCCAGTCGTCGCGCCGCTCCACCCAAAAGGTGATGCAGGCGGCAAATGGCGCATCCTCGCCGGAAAGCGGGTCGTTTTGCTGTTCGGAGTCAAAGGCGGCGTGGCCGTCCCGGGCGCGCTTGAGCATGAGCTTGTAGAGCGGCCGGGCCGATGGCCAGGAAACCACCGCGCCCTTTTCCATGGCCTTGCCGGCTTTGGCGTAGAAGACCTGGGCCGCCTCCTCCCCCAGGGCGAGGAGGATCTCTTCCCAGCGGTCCCACAGGTCCATGCGGTCGGGCCACTGGATGACCGCCTGGAATTTGCGAGAGCGCCACAGCCGGTTGCCCAGCAGCCGGGCCAGCACGGAATCGTAATGCAGCACCGTGCCGACCAGGATCACGTCCATGGTGTCGCCGGCTTCGCCGAGCGAAAGAACGGTCTTTTGCAGCCAGCTTTGCAGCTTGTCGCGCTGCTCCGGGCTTTTGACGTTCTCGTCGTTTTCCAGGTCGTCGCAGATAACCAGGTCCGGCCGGTGCGGGCCATGGCGCAGGCCGCGCATCCGTTTGCCGCTGCCGAAGGCTTGCAGCTTGACGCCGCCGGCCGTGATGGCCACGCCCACGTTCCACACACGCCCCATGCCCACGGCCTCGGGCCAGTCCATGGCCAGGCGCGGGTTGGCCTCCAGCTCCACCTTGACCGCCTCCAGCAAGGCGGCGGCCTGTTCAAAGGCGTCGGCGATAAGGATCACGTAGCGTTTGCGGCCGGTCAGCAGGCACCACAAGACAAAGATCATGGCCACAATGGTGGACTTGGCTTCGCCGCGCGGCGCGGCGCAGGCCAACCGCTGGCCGTCCGGGTGGTCCACCAGGGCCGGAAGGGTCGCATCCAGCCAGGCGTGGAGCACGGAATCGCCGTACCGGCTGTAATGGGGAAAATAGGTGTGGCGGAAAAAGGCGAAGTCGGCCTTCATGCGCTGCCGGCGCTCCTGGGCGGCGGCCGGGTCCGAGGCAAAGCCGTCGCACTCGGCCTCGATGGTGCGGCGAAGTCCTTCGGCCAAGCGGGACAGCTCCGAAAGAAAAGTAGTGGGTTTGAGCTTGCCCATAAAGATTATCGCCTTATTGTTTGGAGATGAAATATGCGTTTGACGTAAAATCAAAGTTTGTATCCAGCATTAGCTATGACACGAACAATAGGGTCTTTGAAATAGTATTTAAAATTCATATTAGTGGCTTTTCATCGCCGTTTATTCATGGACCGGTGGCTTGCACCCACGAGCAACTTCTTGGCCTGCATGACGAGCTTCGAGATGCTGATGATGCGCCAGACGTTAGTACCATTCTGGAGCGTTTTCTGTTTAGCCTTGTTTAATATCAAAGCGACTTGGCAAGAACTGTCCCAAAAGGCTCCAACACTTCCAGAAAGGCCGGGCCGTGCTGGGGGTAGTGGTCGCGGATGTAAACGCCGAGCTTATCCAGCACCGAAAGCGCCGTGGCCAGCTCGGACGTCTCGGGCAAGACCCTTTTGGAGGCCGCTACCGTCTTGTTGAAGCTGTCGGCTAGGCTGGCCAGCATATCGACCTTGGCCGCCGCCGGCATGTCGCCCGTGGAAATGGCGTCCATCAGGGTTTTGTGCTGCACCACATAATCGGCCAGCATCTGCCGGGCCAC
>DLGG01000127.1:0-408 GCA_002482565.1 Solidesulfovibrio magneticus | reverse complement strand
TCGTGGACATAGGCCGCCCGCACTGCCGCGACCTTTTCGGAGCCGTGGGCCATGGCCTACCACCCCATCTTGGCCCGGATATAGGCGATGCCCAGTGAGACCACGCCGCCGGCCAGCGCGCCGCCGCCGGCCCCGGCCACCATGGCCCGCCGCTCTACGGTGTCGAGACGATCCACCACCGTGTCCATTTTGCCGTCGATGCGGCGCAGGAGCGCCACCTCCGTGGTTTCTCCCGCTTCCATTTCCTGTGTCATGGTTTCCCCCCGGGCCGCTCGATGAGCCGGTCCAGCTTGTTTTCGATGGCGGCCAGCCGTTCCAGCATTTCCGACCGCATGAGGATGTAATCGTCGCGGCGCACGCAGCCTTCGGCCACCTTGTCCCGCAGGGCCGCCACCTCGGCCTGGTTGT
>DLGG01000128.1:15673-17831 GCA_002482565.1 Solidesulfovibrio magneticus | reverse complement strand
CGAGGCCCTGTCCCTGGTCGTGCCGGGCGATCTGCGTCGCGCCCGGCTCTTGGCCGCCGCCCGGGCCATGGCCGCCGCCGCCTCCGGGGCGCGGGAGGAAGGCAGATGAGCGCCCATCCCGTCATCGCCCCTGTCATTGCCATCGACCCGAACCTGTGCACGGGCTGCCGCCGCTGCGCCGAGGCCTGCCCGGTGGGGGCCGTCTCGGGACTCCAAGGCCAGCCCCAGACCATCGACGCCGACCGCTGCGTGCTGTGCGGCCAGTGCGTGCAAGCCTGCTGCGCCTTTGCCGCGCCCTTTGACGAGCCGGGCCACGATCCGGCCGCCATCCGCCGGCAGCGCGCCGTGCCCGAGACGGCCGGCCCGGTCTTCGCCGCCCATGCCCGGTGCGATCTCGATGCGGCCAAGGCGCTTGTCGCCGATCCTTCGCGGGTGCCCATGGTCCAGTGCGCCCCGGCTGTGCGGGTGACCCTGGCCGAGGAATTCGGCCTGGCTCCCGGCAGCCTCACCCCGGGCAAGCTGGCCGCCGGCCTGCGCCGCCTGGGCTTTGCCGTGGTCTACGACACCACCTTTGCCGCCGACGTCACGGTGATGGAGGAAAGCGCCGAGCTGCTGGCCCGCGTCGCCGAAGGCGGCCGGCTGCCGCTTTTCACCTCCTGCTGCCCGGCCTGGGTGCGCCATGTGGAAACGGCCTGGCCGGCGCTGATTCCCCACCTGTCGTCCTGCAAGTCGCCCCAGCAGATGGCCGGGGCGCTTTTCAAAAGCTACGCCGCGTCCCTGGACGGCTTCGATCCGGCCGCCGTGGCCAGCGTCTCGGTCATGCCCTGCACGGCCAAGAAGCACGAGGCGGCCCGGCCGGAACTGCGCTCGGGGCCGGCGGAGCTGCCCGACGTGGACGCCGTGGTCACCGTGGCCGAACTGGCCGCCTGGCTCAAAGAGGCCGGCATCGACTTCGCCGCCTTGCCCGACGAACCCTTTGACGCGCCCCTGGGCCGCTATTCCGGGGCCGGCGTCATCTTCGGGGCCACGGGCGGGGTCATGGAAGCGGCCCTGCGCACGGCCGTGGCCCTTTGCGGCGAGGGGCGGGACGCGGCCGGGCCGCAGTCAGGCATCGTCTTTTCCCCGGCCGGGCCAGGGGTCAGCCGGGCCGAGTTCGAGCTGGCCGGCCGCAAACTGGCCGCCGTCACGGTTTCGGGGCTGGCCAACGTCGGGCCGCTGCTGGAAGCCGTGGCCGCCGGCACGGCCGATTTCCAGTTCATGGAAGTGATGTGCTGTCCGGGCGGCTGCGTGGCCGGCGGCGGCACGCCCAAACTTTTGCCGGGCGTGGACGTGGCCGCCGCCGTGGCCGCCAGGCGGCAGGCCCTTTGCGCTCATGATCGCGAACTACCCGTGCGCGCCGCCCACGCCAACCCGGCCGTCACCGAACTCTATGCCGCCTTTCTGGAGCGGCCGTTGTCCCACCTTTCCCACGAGCTGCTGCACACGGTCTACGGCGGGGCGGCCAAGGGCGGGCACGACTGATGCACGCCGTGGTTTTGGCCGACGCCGAGCGCTGCATCGGCTGCCGGGCCTGCGAGATCGCCTGCACCCTGGCCCATGCCGCCTCCGGGGAAGATCCGGGCCGGGCCGCCGAGGCCGGCGCGGCCTTTGCCCCGCGCCTGACCGTGGTGCGCGACGGCGGCCTGGCCGTGCCCGTCCAGTGCCGCCAGTGCGAGGCCGCGCCCTGCGCCGCCGCCTGTCCGACCGGGGCGCTGTATTCCGACGGCCGGTCCGTGGCCGTCAATACGGCCGCCTGCACCGGCTGCAAGGCCTGCCTGGCCGCCTGTCCTGTGGGGGCCATGGACATGCTGCCGCTGGCGGCCCTGCCCGGGCGTCTGGTTGCCGGCAAGTGCGACCTGTGTGCCGGCCGGCCGTCCGGTCCGGCCTGCCTGGCCGTGTGCCCGGCCGGGGCGCTTTTTCTCCATGATCCCCAGGCCCTTGGCCAGCTCTGCGCGGCCAGGCGTCGCCGGGCCGCCCGGGCCGCCGCCACGACCGCGCCCTGAGTCCGGTCGCCTGAGCAACGATATTCCCCGCCCCCCAGAACGCCAATTTCCACCCTAACCCCCTTTACCCATTTGGGGGGGTCCGGGGGCCTCAGGCCCCCGGCGGAGAGGTCCAG
>DLGG01000128.1:0-15653 GCA_002482565.1 Solidesulfovibrio magneticus | reverse complement strand
CCGCCGGAGGCATTCCTCCCCCTCTCTCACCGATGCCGCTCGTAGTACGCCGTGGCGAAGGCCGCGCCGGATTCGGCGATGAGCGGCCCGAGGTCGCGGCTTTCCAGCACGTCCCAGTCGATGAAGCGCAGGCGTTTGCCGGCCGGCATGCCGCCGCCGGTGGCGGGCAGCGTGGGCGGCAGGGCCGCGCCGGCGCAGATGGCCGCCGCCTCCCGGCCCAGGAACAGGTTCAGCAGCGGGGTGACGGCTTTTTGGGCCGTGGCCTTGACCATGACGAACAGCGGCGACACCAGGGCTCCGTCGTCGGGCCAGATGATCTCCACGTCGCCCTGGCGCGGGGCGGCGTTGGCGAAAAAGGCCGGCATGACGGCGATGGGCGGCGCGTCCGTGCCCGGGGCCGGGCGGAAGACCTGGGCCGGGTGGGTGTCGCAGACCATGGCCCGTCCCAGGGCGGCCAGGGCGTCCAGGCCGTGGCGCAGGCGGATATGCAGCAGCAGGGTGGAGTCGCCGGCCGTTTCGGGCGGGCCGCACAGGCCGATCTTGCCGGCATAGGCGGGGTTTAACAGGTCGTCGAAGGAGCGCGGCACGGGGAGTTTTCCCAGGCGCGAGGGCACGGCCACCATCACCAGCGGGTTGACGGCGTAGATGCGGCATATGCCGCGCGGATCGGCCAGCCCGGCCTCGGCCAGGGTCGGGTTGACGTCCTGGGGCAGCCGGGCCAGCAGGTCGCCGTCGGCGAAGCGGTTGCGGAAGCTTTTGGAGAGAAAGCCGTTTAAGCCGGCCGACACGATCATGTCCGGCACTTCCTCGGGGCGCGTGAGTTCCGAGGCCAGATCGTTGAGGGTGTGCTTGCCGCAGCTGTCCATGAAGATGCGCGGCCAGGGGGCGCTTGGCGGCAGGGATTCGCGCAGGTTTTCGAGGGCTATGCCCATGGGGGCCTTGAGCGGGCAGGGCAGGCTTAAAAACAGGCGCAGGCCCGGGGAGAGCGGATTCCAGCCGTCGCAAAAAAGCGGCGTCATGCCGGGCGCGGGCCGGTCGGCGGCGGCGGAGAGCGCCTCGGCGAAAAGCGGAGCGGACAGGCCCGAGACGGACAGCAGGGACGCCATGGACAGAAAGGGCGCGGCCGAGGCCAGGAATTCGGCGTCGGTTGCGGCTGCGATGCCCAGTTCGGCCAGGACGCTTCGGGCAGCGGGATGGGCGGCCAGGAAGCGGGTCACGGGCAGGGCGAGGTCGGGGAGCTGGGGCATGGTCATTTCTCCTGGGAAAAACACAGGGAACCGCCCCGGCGCAGTGAGTCGCGCAGGGCGGCGAGCTTGGCGTCGGCCTGGGCCAGGGCGGCCAGGGACGTTTTTTCCTCGGGGCTGGTGGCGATGACGGCGGCCACGGCTCCGGCGGCAAAGACCAGCCGGCGGCCGGCGGTCAGGGCCAGGAGCGGATCGTGGGTGGCCATGAGCACGATCTTGCCGCTGCCGGTTAAAAGCGCAATGGCTTTGCGGCGGTCGATGCCGGCGTTTTCGATCTCGTCCACGAGCACGATGGGCGAAGCGCACAGCCGGGCCACGTCGGCGATCATGAGCGCCCGGCTCTGGCCGCCGGACAGGGCGGTGAGCGCCGTGTCCGGGCCGAAGGGTTCGCCGGCCAGCTCGTTGGCGAGGCCCTCCACCGCCTCGGCGGCGGCCGGGACGTCGGCCAGAAGCCGGCTTTCGGCGTGGGCGATGAGGAATTCGCGCACGGTCAGGTCCATGACGAAATGCATGTTCTGGGACAGCTGGGCCACCAGCCGCCCGGAAGCGGCCAGCCGGCCGGCGGCGTCGGCGGTCTTGCCGTCCAGGAGCACCCGGCGGCCGGTTGGGGTGTCGGCGTCGGCCAGCCATTCGACGTCGGCCAAAAAACGGCTCTTGCCCGAGCCGGTGGGACCGACCAGGGCGACCACATCGCCGGGGACAAGGGTCAGGTCGAGGCGCTCGGGCCGGCCGTCCTTGCCCGTGCCGCCGCGTATGGTGAGGGAAGCCAGGCGCGGCGCGGCGGCCCCCAGGCGCGGCAGGGCGGCGAGAAAATCCGCGAACCGGGCGGCCAGGGTGCCGGCGTCGGTGCCGACCTCGGCCAGGGCGTCCGGGGTCAGGGCGGCGAAGTAGTCGGCCGGGGCGGCCTCGGGGGCGGGCATGGGCAGGCCCTGGGCGGCGAAGAAGTCCCGGGCCGGGGGCAGCGCCGCCCAGATGGCGGCAAAGGTCGGGTACTGACTGGTCATGCCGGCTCCCGGGGAAAGTCCATTTTGCGCACGTTGCCCATCTGGTGGTCGGCGCCGATCTTGCGCTGGCCCAGGCAATAGGAGCACACGGCGGCGGGCATGGTGAAGCGCAGGCTGGCCCCGTCGAGGGTCGGGGTGGCCGGCGCGCCGGCCACGACGTGGGCCAGGGCTTCGGCCCCCTGACCGGTGAGGCCGCTGACGAAAAGGACCGTGGCCCGGGGATTGGCCCGGCGCACGCGAAAGGCGAAGACTTCGCGCTCGGCCTGGGAGACCACGTCGCCCTTGGTGACGGCCACCACGTCGGCCAGGCGCAGCATGGGGCCGATCTTGGCCGGGGTGTCGATGCCCGAGAGGTTGTCAACGACGCACACGGCCAGGGCCCCTTCGATATGGGGGGCGCAACGGTTGCACAGCCCGGCGCTCTCCACGGCCAGGACGTCCAGGCCCCGGGACAGGCCCCAGGCGTGGGCGTCGGCTGCGTTGCACACGAAAAAATGGTCCGGGCACAGCGCCCCGGACTGGCCGGCGGCGCAGGGGATGCCGGCGGCGTCGAAGACGTCCTTGTCGCGGCCGGTCAGGCAGTCGAACTTGACCACGCCCAGGCGTTTGCCCTGGCGACCCAGCACGGCGGCGAGCCGCAGCAGCACGGACGTCTTGCCCGACGAAGGCGGGCCGGCCACGGTGACAAGCTGCACGAATCTCAGACCATCCCTTGCCGGCGCGTCCCATACCGCCCATCCGCCAGCCCGCTTAAGCCCCCTTCATCCCCATTCAGGGAGGGTCCGGGAGGGGGTTACCCCCTCCCGGCCGCCGGAGGCATTCTTCGTTTTCTTACGGCAGCGCGACGGCTGCGAAACCGTGATCGGCCAGAATCTTCTGGCCGTCAACCGACATGAGGTAGAGGGCGAAGCGCCGGGCCTCGGGGGAGGCGTCCTTGAGCACGGCCAGCCCGTAGTCGGCCTGGACGGCCAGGGCGGGCGGCAGTTGGGTCATGGTCAGGCCCGGAACGGTCTTGTGCAGGTCGCCGCTGCAGTAGCCCAGGAACACGTCGATCTTGCCGGCCTCGAAGGCGGCGGCCACGGGGTGTTTGCCGTTGACCGGGGCCGAGTTGTTGGGGCCGCCGACGATCTTGTCGGCCTTGGCGTCGAGGATTTTGGCGCTGCCGGGTTTGAGCTTGTCGGCCAGGTCGAACATGACCCAGGCGTAGTCGCCGGCCGGATCGGCCTTGGGCGTGGAGGTTCCGACGTGCACGGCCGGGTCGAGCAGCACGGACAGCAGGTTTTCGGGAGAGAGTTTGAGGGACTCCTTGCCGGTGGCGCAGAGTTTGTTGCGGGTAAAAAGGATGGTGGGCCAGGCCAGACCGTTTTTGGCCAGGGTCACGGGATGGCCGAAGTCGGCCGAGGCCAGCATGTCGGCGTGTTCGCCTTTTTCCAGGCGCTCGCGCAGGACGCCCGAGGGGCCGAAGGTGGTGGCGACCGGGATTGTGGTTTCGGCCTCGAAGGCCTTGGCCACGGCGGTCATGGCCTGGCGCAGGCTGCCGGCGGCGTAGACGGTGACGGCGGGATCGGCGGCCTGGGCCGGGAAGGCGGCAAGTAGCAGCGCGGCCAGGGCCAGGGAAGCAAGGCGCGTCATGGGCATCTCCTGTTTTGCGGAGGCAGGGCGGCAAGCGCCCGCCGCCCGGTTGCGCCGCCTCCGGGCTGGCCCGGGGCGGCGAAGGATGGGCGGTCGGTCTGGTCGGGCGTCCCTGGGCGGTCCGGGGACGTGAACGGGAAAGGCGGCGTGCGTCAGGAGCGGAACCGGTCGTCGGAGCGCAGGTCGCCGGCGTTTCGGGCCTTGCCGGCGAACCAGCCGGTGCGCTCGGCCTGCCAGACGTCGAAGCGGGGCACGTAGGGCTTGATGTCGAGCACGGGCGTGCCGTCGAGGACATCGACGTTGCGCAGATGGACGACGGCTCCGTCCACGCCGGCCAGCTCCAGCACGGACAGGCCGATGGGGTTGGGGCGCTTGGGCGAACGCGTGGCGAAAATGCCGTGATGGTCGTTGTCGAGGAAGGGTTTGACCGTGAGGTCGAAGCCCGTCACCCGATGGAGGTGGTAGAGCAAAAAGACGTGGGAGAAGCCCTCGAGGTCGGCCAGGCCGGGCACGAAGTCGGCATGGACTTCGACGTGGCCGGCGACGCCGAGGGCTCCCACGGGCTGGATGGGCATGCCGGCGATGTCCCGGAAGGGGGACCGCAGGATGCCGATGGGGCGGTAGGCGATGTCTTTGGCGGGTGTGTGCACGGCATGTTCCTTGGGCGCTGGCCCGGTCATCCCCTATCAACTTTTGGGCCAGACCGGCCGTCAAACGATTGCAAGGGGTTGCAATCTGTGTCCCGGAAGCCCGGAACAATTGCGTAGTCTAGCCATACAAACTTGTGTGGTGTGTAGCAACCAAATGAAAAGACACGGCTTTTAGGATTGCCGTGCCAGTTGTCGCCAGAGCGGAAGGGGGCGGTCAGGAGGCGAGGGTACCGGGCGGGCAGTCGATGGCGGTTTCGGCTTGGCGCACGCAGTTGCGGGCCTCGTCCTTGGCGGACAGCAGGGCCATGTCGGCCAGGCGCAGGAAGTCCGCGCCGGAGTCGTCCAGGCTGCCCCGGCGGCTGGAGACGCCGATGGTGGCTGTCAGCGGCTCGGGCAGGCCATAGCTTTCCCAGTCGTGGCAGGCGATGGCGGCGCGCAGGTTTTCGGCCAGCCCGGCGGCGCGGTCCGGGGGCGTGCCGGGCATGACGACGCAGAATTCGTCGCCGCCGATGCGGGCCACGAAGCCGAACGCGCTCGCCTCGCGGATGAGGATGCGCCCCAGCTCCACCAGCACCACGTCGCCGGCGGCATGGCCCAGGCGGTCGTTGACGGCCTTGAAATGGTCGAGGTCAATGAGCGCCAGGCTGGTCCAGTCGTTGCGGGCGGCGGCCCGGGCCAGGGCGGCGGTGAAGGCGGCTTCGAACCCTCGGCGGTTGGCCAGGCCGGTCAGGTGGTCGATGTCGGCCAGGCGGCGGATTTCGGCTTCGGAGCGCTCCCGGTGGAGCAGCACGAAGCCCAGGGTGCAGGCGATGAGGCTGGGGGCGGAAATGAGCAGGGAGTAGGACTGGACAGGCCCCGGAGCAAAGGGGTTGGCGGTGGGATTGCTGTTCAGGAAGGCGGCCATGCCGCGCAGCAGGCAGGCTGCGGCTCCCAGGACGTAGCCCAAGGCGAAGATGGCGATGACGCGCGGGCGGTACTGGTTGCGCCGGGCCAGGAGCACGGCGGCCAGCATGAGGCATTGCACGGTGTACAGGGCGTTGGCGAAGATGGAGCGCATCCGTGGCACGTCCATCCAGACCGTGAAGATGCCCAGGGCCAGAAGCAGCGGCAAGGCATAGGCCAACCGGTTGCGCCGGTTGCCGAAAAAGACGTCCAGGGAGGCGAGGTAGCAGGTCCAGGAGGCGGTGAAGAGGAGGTTGGCCAAAAGTATGGAAAGGAGGTCGGAAATACTGCCGCGCAGCAAAAAAAGCGGCCCCGAGGCCAGTTGCACGGCCAAGCCGGCAATCCAGAGCCAGGCTCCCTTGGCCCGGGAATCGGAGAAGGCCACTGCAAGCATAACGGCAATGCAGAGGTTGGTGACGAAGTAGATAATGATGGTTGTAGGGAAGTCCAGGACCGGCATTGGCGGTGCGTAATATGAAACCCTATCCCGCGCAAGGGTTGTTGCGTTTTTTTGCTTCCCGCGAGGCAAAAAATTGGGGCCGCCGCGACTGGCGTCGCGGCGGCCCCGGTCCGAAGCGGGAGGGCAATCCCTGTTCGGAAAAGGCGGCGAGTCGCCTAGTAGCGGTAGTGGTCGGGCTTATAGGGGCCGGCCGCGTCGATATTGAGGTAGGCGGACTGGGCCGGGGTCAGGGTTTCGAGCTTGGCCCCGAGGCGGGCGAGGTGCAGCCGGGCCACTTCCTCGTCCAGGAGCTTGGGCAGGGTGTAGACGCCGATCTTGTAGTCCTTGGTGGCCAGCTCGATCTGGGCCAGGGCCTGGTTGGTGAACGAGTTGGACATGACGAAGCTCGGGTGGCCGGTGGCGCAGCCGAGGTTCACCAGACGGCCTTCGGCCAGCATGAGGATGGAATTGCCCGAAGCCATGGTCCATTTGTCGACCAGGGGCTTGATCGACTCCTTCTTGCAGTGCGGGGTGGTCTCCAGGTAGGCCACGGCGATTTCGGAGTCGAAATGGCCGATGTTGCAGACAATGGCCCCGTCGCGCATCTTTTCCATGTGCGCGCCGGTGATGACGTCGCAGCAGCCGGTGGCGGTGACGAAGATGTCGCCCTGGGAGCAGGCCTCGTCCATGGTGGTGACTTCATAGCCTTCCATGGCCGCCTGAAGCGCGCAGATGGGGTCGATCTCGGTGACCAGCACGCGCGCGCCAAAGCCCTTCATGGAGTGGGCGCAGCCCTTGCCCACGTCGCCGTAGCCGGCCACGACCACGACCTTGCCGGCCACCATGACGTCGGTGGCCCGCTTGATGCCGTCAGCCAGCGACTCGCGGCAGCCGTAGAGGTTGTCGAACTTCGACTTGGTGACCGAGTCGTTGACGTTAATCGCCGGGAACAGCAGCTCGCCGGCCTGCATCATCTGGTAGAGGCGATGCACGCCGGTGGTGGTCTCCTCGGACACGCCGCGAATCTTTTGGGCCATGCGCTCGAACCGGCCGGCGTCGGCGGCCACGACCGCCTTGATGCGGTCCATGATGATGGCCATTTCTTTATTGTCGGTGGGGGCGCTCAGGACTTTGGCGTCCTTGGCGCATTTGACGCCGTGGTGGATGAACAGCGTCGCGTCGCCGCCGTCGTCCACGATGAGGTCCGGGCCGGTCCCGTCGGGCCAGGTCAGGGCCATCTCGGTGCACCACCAGTAGTCTTCCAGGGTCTCGCCCTTCCAGGCGTAGACGGCGGCCAGGCCGTCGGCGGCGATGGCGGCGGCGGCGTGGTCCTGGGTCGAGTAGATGTTGCACGAGGCCCAGCGCAGGTCCGCGCCCAGGGCGTGGAGGCACTTGATGAGCATGGCCGTCTGGATGGTCATGTGCAGCGAGCCGGTGACGCGCAGGCCGGCCAGGGGTTTCTTGTCGCCGTACTTGGCGATGACGGCCATAAGGCCCGGCATCTCGTTTTCGGACAGCTGCATTTCCTTGCGGCCCCAATCGGCCTGGGCCATGTCGGCGACCATGTAGGGCAGGGAGAGATCAAGGGGTTTGACGCTCATGGGCGGCTCCTTTGTCTAAGCGGGTTGGCGGGGCGTCGCCACGGCGCGGGCGGCGACGAGCCCGTTGTTGACGGGATGTTCGGACCACTGGGCCAGATCAAAGCCGGCGCGGTGGAGCCATTCGGCCAGTTTCTCGCGGGAAAAGCCCAGCCAGCGGTCGCCGAAGCGGCGTCGCATGGCTTCGTCCTCGTGGGGGGCGAAATCGATGACCACCAGCCGTCCGTCCGGGGCCAGCACGCGCCGGGCCTCGGCCAGGGCGGCGGCCGGATCGGGCAGATGGTGCAGCGTCAGGCAGATGACGGCGAAGGCGGCCTCGCCGTCGGCCATGGGCAGGTGTTCCAGTTCGCCCATGCGCACGCTGACCGGCAGGCCGTTTGTACGGCGTTCGGCCAGGGCCAGCATGGAAGGCGAGCTGTCCACGCCGATGACGGCGCTGGCGCGCTCGGCCAGCACCGGCAGCAGATCGCCCGGACCGCAGCCCAGGTCGGCGGCGGTGGCCATCCGCTCGGGCATGACCTCGCGCACCAGGGCGGCCGGGTCGAGATCGCCCAACACCTCGCGGCGAAGCGCGGCCCAATCGGCAGCGATGTCATTGAAAAAACGGCGCGTTTCCAGCCGTCGCTGCCGCAGCACGGCGTCCACGGCGGCCAGATCGGCGTCGTTGCCGGCGGCGTCAAGAAACGGTCCAAGGCAGCCGAGAAACGCGGCGGCCGGGCCGGCGGTCACGGCGCTGTAAAAGGTCCAGGCCCCTTCGCGCCGGCTGCTAAGCAACCCGCAGCCGACGAGGATGGCGAGATGTCGCGACACGCGGGACTGCCCCATATCGAGGACGGCGGTGATTTCGCCCACGGACAGTTCATGACGCGAGAGCACGCGGACGAGGCGCAAGCGCGTTTCGTCGGCCAAGGCCTTGAACCAGGGGAGGGGAGTGGCGTCGCTTTTGAGCATATCAAGATATCCTGATATGCGGGTCTAGTGATTTTTTTGGGGGAGGTCAAGAGGGCGTTTTCTTCTGATATAAATATAGACGAAAATTATAAATATTTGTATTCAACTAGGGCCTTGTGGCTAAAGATGTGAGGTGAGTCGCATTTGGGTAAACCGAAAGTTCAGGCTAGGTAGTTATTTAATGAGGGATAACGGTATGTTGAATTTTTTTGATCCTGTCGTTGAAGAGGATCTTCTGCACCCGAACTTTAGGCAGATTTTGCGCTTAAAGGATGATACTGCTCGAAATGAGTTTAACAGGTGGGCGAGTGGATTTGTTGATAGGGACGGAAAAATTGTACGCGAATTTCAAACAACGTTTAATTCGACGTTTTGGGAAATTTATTTACATAGGTTGTTTTCTGATATTGGGCTTAGGCCCGATTATAAGTTTAAAAGTCCAGATTTCATGTTGAATTATAATGGAAATATTATTTGTGCGGAAGCTGTTATTTCTAGTCATGCAGAGGATTCTATTCCGGAATGGAGCCTTGAGCATAAGATGGTTAGGACTAAACCTAATTTGACAGCGTTAAATTTTTCAGCAATGTTGCGCTATCTTAATTCTATTCATAAAAAACATAGTAAGTATAAAAATAACTATTCAAACTTTGATCATGTTAAGGGTAGGCCGTTTGTTATAGCGCTTGGCTCGTATGATCAGCCAAATTTTTGGGTCGAGGGAGATAGAGCAATTCGGGCAGTTTTGTATGATTATTATGTTGATGAGCAAGGGGACGTAGATGCGCCTATTGTTGGTGCCAATGGAGTTTATGCAAAATCAATAGGGCGTATTAAAAATAAAAATGGATCTTATGTCGATTTGGGATTGTTCTGTAATGACTCAATGAAAGATGTTAGTGCTATAGTTTTTAGCTGCATAGCAACGCATGGAAAGCTGAGAGCCTTTTCTGTTCCTGAGAATGCTTATGTAGAGTTTTTTGGGGTTAAGCTTGATAATGGAGGAGCCCCTGTTGAATTCCGAAAGATCAATCGTGAATACTCTGAATCAATTCAAGATGGACTATATGTTTTTCATAATCCTTATGCGGAAAATCCGCTACCGCTGGGTGCGTTTAGGCATCCAGGTGTCATTCAGCACTATTTTTCAGATATTTATGGGCATATGGTGATCGAAGGCATGGATGGATTTCTATATATGCGGATGTCTCATGTGTTTTTTCAGGGTCAGGCCCTTCGATATTGACTGGGTGCTTTTGATGCACACCAGCAAGCCAACTTGTGTACAGAGACAGTGTTCACCCCACAATCACCCCCAACCTCCCCAACACCTCCTCCATAACTCCCGGCGGCACGCTCTCCAGCTTCCGGCCGCCGCGCGCCGCCACATCCAGCGCGCGGGGCTGATCGCAGCGCACCACGCCGGTGGTTCGCGTGCCGGCTCCTTCCAGGGAGACGGCAAAGCCGGCCGTGCGGGCGAAATTGCCGCCGGTGGTGATGGGCAAGACGACAGGCGTGCCGGTGAGGCGATTAAACGCCCCGGGCGAGACGATGAGCACCGGCCGCGTGCTATGCTGCTCATGGCCGGCCGTCGGGTCCAGGGACACGAGATAGATGTCGCCGCGCTCCATTAGAGCAGCTCACTGCCGGTCGGCCGGCCGTCCAGCCACTGCCGGTCTTCGTCGCTGACGGCGGCCGAGGCGTCGCACTGGGCCAGCAGCTCGTCCAGGGTGTAGCGCGGCGGCCGGATCGGCTCGATCACCAGCCGGCCGTCGGTTACGGCCAGCCCGACGCTGGAGCCGGCCTGCAACTTAAGCAGTTCGAGGATGGCCGGCGGCACGGCCAGCATGACCGATCCCCCGACTTTGCGCAGATTGGTGGTGTGCATGGCGCGCCTCCTGAAGGGTTATACAAATGTATAATCCTCTCGAAGCGGCCTGGCAAGCGGCTGGGCGACGGCCGGCCGTCGTGGTTTCGCGGCCCGGCCGCGCCCGTATCCCCGTCGCCCGCATGCCCATAAACACGCCCATGCCCCGCCTCATTCCCCGCACCGTTTGACGATGGCGGCTCCCTGGTCGTATAGGGGTTGTTCCCAGACAAGGAAGCGCAACCCGCAGATGGTGTTTTCATGGGCAATGGCGGAAAAATTCTGGTCGCGGACGATTCCGCGGTCATGCAAAACGTGCTCAAAAAGATTCTTCTCGGCATCGGCTGCCGGGACGTGCGCACCGTGGCCAACGGGCAGGCGGCCTGGGAGCTGCTGGAAAGCGAGAAGGACTTCGAGCTGGTGTTCGCCGATCTGCGGATGCCCCGGCTGTCCGGCCTGGCGCTTTTGGACAGGATTCGCCAGACGCCGGCCATGCAGGCCCTGCCCGTGGTCATCATCAGCAGCGAGGCCGATCCGGCCAGCATCCTGGAGGCCGGCAAGCACAACGCCAGCGCCTATGTGGTCAAGCCGTTTTCCGTCGAAAAAATCTCCGGCGTCGTCAAAAGCATCCTGGGGCGGTAGCCGGTCTCCCGGCTTGGGCGGAGCGTGGCGAGACGTCGGGCCGGCCGGCCGTCGTTCGCGCGGTCAGTCCGCCTTGGGCCGCGTGCGCGCCAGATAGTCCGTGACGGCCTGCTCGGTTTCCCGGGCGGCGTCGAGCAATCGGGCAAAGGCGGCGTCCTCGCAGGGTTGCCTGTTCTTGAGCGTCTTTTCCATCATCGTGGCCACGGCGCAGAGCTTTTCCGCCCCGAGCTGCTGGGCCAGCCCCTTGAGCGAGTGGATTTCAAAGCCCAGCTTATCCGGCTCGGGCCGGGCTTGCACCAGGGTGATGTCCAGGCGCTGCGTATTGTACTTTTCGAGATAGCCTTCGCAGACTTCCCTATAGAGTTCCGTGTCGCCGCCGAGTTTGAGCAGGGCCAGTTCGCTGTGAAGCGTCCGGGCGTTGCCCTGGCCGTCTTGGGGCGTGTCCGGTTCCGGCTGGCCCGACGCGCCGTGTTCGTAGCGGCACAGTCCGGTCATGTTTTGGTGCAGCAGCAAAATTTTCTCATAGAGCACCTGCGGATCAAGGGGCTTGGTGATGAAGTCGTCCATGCCGCAGGCCAGGCATTCGTCCCGAATGGTGTCCAGGGAATAGGCCGTCATGGCCGTGATGGGGACGTCTTTGTTGAGCGGCGTGGTGACGCCGTCCCGGATCAGGCGGCACAGCTCGATGCCGTTTACTTCCGGCATCTCGATGTCCAAAAAAACCATGTCAAAAAGGGCGGTCTTGAGAAACGCCAGCGCTTCCTGAGCGCCCTGGGCCAGGATGGGTTCCTGGTTGAGCAGCGAAAACACCTTCTGGGCCACGCGCAGGTTCATGGGGTTGTCGTCCACGACCAGAATCATCAGGCGGTCCAGCGGCGCGGCCTGGGACGCGGCGGCGTCGGGTTTGGCGTAGATGGCGTTGTAGTCGCCTTGGGGCAAGGGCAGACGCACGGTGAAGCTGCTGCCTTCCCCAGGCGTGCTCTCGACGGTGATTTCGCCGTGCATGAGGCCGACGAGCTGCTTGCAGACCGACAAGCCAAGGCCCGTGCCGCCGAACTTGCGCGAGGTCGAGTCGTCGCCCTGGGTGAAGGGCTCGAAGATGGTGTCGAGGCGGCCGCGTTCGATGCCCACGCCGGTGTCGCTGACGGTGATGGCGATCTCGTAGCCGCCGGCCGCCGCGTCCGTGGTCGCCGTGGCGGTGACGGCAATGCCGCCGAATTTGGTGAATTTGAGGGCGTTGTTGGTCAGGTTGAGCAGGATTTGCCGCAGCCGGGCCGGATCGCCCCGGACCACGACGTCGGCGCTGTCGTCGAGGTGCGTGACGAGTTCGATGTTCTTCTTGTTGGCCAGGGGAACCATGAGCCGGGTGGTGGATTCTATGACGCTTTTCAGGTTGAAGTCGATGGCTTCCAGAACGATCTTGCCTGCTTCGATCTTGGACAGGTCGAGCAGGTCGTTGACGATGGTCAGCAGGTGGTCGGAAGATTCCTTGACGGCCGTCAGGCAGTCGCGTTGGTCGTCGGTGACGGAAGTGCTCAGGAGATAGTCGTTCATGCCCTTGATGGCGTTCATGGGCGTGCGGATTTCGTGGGTCACCTTGGCCAGGAAATCCGTCTTGGTCTTGTTGGCCTGTTCCGCGAGGACCTTGGCTTCCTCCAACTTTTGGCGGATTTTCTCGTTCTCGACGTTTTTTTCCTGCAGCCGTTTGGTGCGTTCCTTGACCAGGTTCTCCAGGTTGAGCTTGTAGTTGGTGATTTGGGAAATGTAGAGGCTGATGTATCGGGCCAGCTCGCTGATTTCGTCGTCGCCGGGGATGATGACTTCCTTCTTGGCTCCGAACACGTTGATGGTCTTGTTGATCTCGGTGATCTGCGATTTGATGCCGAGGATGCGGCGCAGGACTCTTCTTTCGATGAGAAACAGGATGCAGCCGATGAGCGCGATGCCGCCGGAAATCAAAATGATGGAAGACTTGCGCGAGGCGCTTTGTCCCAGCTTGAGGATCTCTTTGTCTCCGGAAACGATCAGGTCGATTTGCTCCGCGCCGGTGATGTCCTTGAGCTTGACGTGGCCGGACAAGGTGGATGCGTTGGTGTCGTAGATGTGAATCGCCAGGTCCGAGGACGCGGTTTGCAGATGTTGCGTGCGCACCAGCCGGCCCAGGGACGCGCTGTCGATATGATCGGCCAGGCTGAACCGCAGCCGGGTTTTTTCCTCGATTTTCTTGATGATGGCTTCGGTCAGGTCGCGGCCCATGACCAGGGTCCCCAGCTTGGGCGCGGTTCCTTCGCTGTCGGAAATGGGACAGCTGGCGATGACGGTGAAGGTGTCGTGCAGTCTGGCGATGCCGCGTATCCGGCCCTCCTGGTCGTCGGGCAGGAGCATTTTCGTTTGGCGCAAAATGAGCTCCCGGACGGCTTCGTCGAGTTGCGGCGCGAAGGAGCCGTCCGCCTGGCGGCTGGCCGACCAGACGACCCGGCTCTCGTTGTCGACAAAGGCGATAAAGGCCAGATCCAGGGAGTCAAGGGTTCTGTCGTTGAGGTTGGAGCGCACGAAGTCGGGCTTATCTTTCTGCATGAACTGGTAACTGTCGTCCCATACGGCCCAATCGACGATGATGTCGTCGAGCTTTTGCACCTCTTCGTCCAGGAAATTGGCCACGCGAACGGTGTTGTTGGCCAGGGTGTCGTAAGCGAAGCTGGAAAAGGTCTCGGTCAGCAACAGGCTGTTGAGCATGATGTAACAGGCGAGAAGGACGGCGGAGCCCAGGCAGATCCAGATCAGGGTGAATTTTCGTATGGAGACGGCCATGTCGCGACTCCGCGCGCAGCGAGGGTTGCAGGTCTGTTCGGGGCAGCGGGCGCTGCCCACAAACTGTCTCACATTCCGAGGCGCGATTGAATCGGTTTTTGGCGCTTTCGTGGGCGAAAAAAGCAGGGGATTTGGTCGGTGAGGCCCATTTCGCGCCTCGCGGCGTTTGGCCGGGCGGGGGGGATGGGCAGGCCGGCCCGTTATCTCATGGGGGGCGACGCTACGGCACATCCACCCAAAACGACCGCCAGCAGCCGGCGCAGCCTTCGGGCGGCGTGTCGGTGTCGTGGCAGTAGCGAAACTCCCGGTACTCCGGCGCGTTCCAGACGGCGGGCAGGGCATCGAGGTGCAGATTGCCGCGCACGTCGCGGGGGAAGGGCAGGGTCGCGCCGTGGAACCGGTAGCTGGCCGGGTCGGCGATGGGCACGTTTCGCAGCGCGCAGGGGCTGACCGCGCCGTCGGCGGCGATGAAAAGGGTGCTGGCCGGCCGGTCCGGGCAGCGAAAACGCGTCAGCCCGCCGTGCACCAGCCGGCTGTCCAGGCGAAGGCCCAGCCCGGCCGCCTCTTGGGCGGCGGCCCGAAGCCGGGCGGCCAGGGCGTCGAAGGCCTCCTGGTCGGCCGGCACCAGGGCGTCGTAGGCCGTCTCCGGGCCGGTGGCGTAGGACAGCGGCCGCACATGGACCGCGCCGACCCCAAGCCCGGCCAGAAAGCGCGGCAGGGCCTCCAGCTCGCCCTGCTCCAGCCCGGTGCGGGTCAGGGCGTAGCGCACCTCGATTTGCGGCAGGGTGGAATCGTGCACGGCCTTGACGGCGGTCAGCCGGTCGATGGCGGCCAGGGCCGCGTACAGGCTGGTGCCGCGTCGCCGGAAATTGGCGTCCTCCACCAGCCCGGCCAGGGGCAGCACCACCGCGTCGATGTCGTCGCGCGTCAGGGCCGAGGCGTGCTCGTCGGCCAGGCGCACGCCGTCGGTGACCAGCACCGTGCGCGCCCCGGCGTGCTTGGCCGCGGCCAGCATGGACAGGATGTCCGGGTTGGCCAGGGGATCGCCCCAGCCATGGAAGCGGACTTCGGTGACGGCGTCGATGTCGCGCAGGGCTTTTTCGAAAAGGGCCAGGGGCAGGTCGTGGTCGAGCCAGCGTTTTTTGTGGCCGGCCCGGATGGTGAACCCGATTTCGGCCCGGCTGCGGGACGAGGCCTCGACGATGAGCCGGTCCAGGACGAGGGGCGCGCTCATTTGGGGCAAAAGGCGGCGGCGGCAAAGCTCACGGCCGAAAGCGTCGGGGTTTCGCGCATGATGTCGTGGGCGAGTAGCGTCATGGACGACGGCGGCAGGATCTCGGCCAGAGTGGCCAGGGCGGACAGGCCGCAGACGTTGTAGGCGTCGCCCACACGGGCCGACTCGGCCCAGAAGGCGTCCACGTCGCCGTCCCCCAGGGCGGCCAACAGCGCCCGGTCGTGGGCCAGGGCCGCGTCTTCCAGGGCTTCGGCCGGCTCGGCATGGCCGAACTTGCCGCCGATGTGGCAGAAATCCACTCCGGCCACGATGAGCGTGTCCGGCGCGGCGGCCAGCTCGGCCAGGGCGTCGAGGAACGGGCCGGCGCAGTCGCGAAAGGCCTGCCGCGTGGGCGCGTCCATTATCCCGGCCGGCGAGCCGCACAGGACGGGGACCATGGCAAAGGGCGCGTCGCCCAGAAGGTGGCGCAGGAACACGGCCTGAAATTCCACGGAATGTTCGGCCTTGTGGGGCAGGCTCGAGGCGTCAACGGACCGGCCGCCGGCGGCGCGCAGCCTGGCCACGGCGTCGGCGTCGGCGGCCACGTCGCCCAGCGGCGTGGCAAAGGCCTTGTCCGTGAGGCAGTAAAGCCCGTCGATG
>DLGG01000126.1:57007-69689 GCA_002482565.1 Solidesulfovibrio magneticus | reverse complement strand
GGCCCGGCCGCCCCGGCCGGCGGACGCGCCGCCGCCCATGCCCCCGCCCATGCCGCCGCCCATCCCGCCAAAGATGGTTTCGAAAAAGTCGGAGAACGACCCGGCGTCAAACTGCTGACCGCCCGGGCCGCCGAAATTGTAACGGACGTTTTCAAACCCCGGCGGACGCTGGAAATGCTGGCCGTCCTGCCAGTTGGGGCCGAGGGAATCGTAGAGTTTGCGCTTTTCGGGGTCTTTTAAGACCTCGTAGGCCTCGTTGCACTCCTTGAACTTCTTCTCGGCCTCGGGATCGTTCTGGTTGAGGTCGGGATGGTGCTTACGGGCGAGCTTCTTGAAAGCCTTGGATATTTCGTCCTGGCTGGCGGTCTTGGAGACGCCGAGGAGCTTGTAGTAATCCTTGTATGCAACGCTCATAGGGGCAGTATCTCCCATTTCCGGCTGGTAGCCCGGCAAGTTAACATAATAAGTCGAGGTCCTGCCGCGTCAACCGCCGGACCATATTTTCGGCGAACTCCCTGCCCTGCCAAACCTACACCAGGGCGGCGGCAAAGGCCAGAGGCGCGGTCCGGCCTGCCATCTGCCGCCCCTGCCTTCGCAAGAAACATATGTAGTTTGAATTATATTTTCGGAAAGCATATAAAATAATGCTTGCACTGCCTATAAAATACATTCTTTAATACCAGCATCCAAAACACCTCAAACCGAGGCGCGCCCACAAGGAGGACTCCATGCCTACCGCGAAACGGACCGGCGGGATGTTGCTTATCGCCGTGGCTGTGCTGCTTTTCGGCTACGGTTTTATCATTGCCAACTTCGCCGGGCAAAAAGCCCAGGTAATTCTGGTCCAAATCAAGGAGCAGGCCCTGGCGTCGCCCAACGCCCAGGACAAAACCCCGGAAGCGATGGACAAGGCCGTCACCAACCTGATCAAGGTGAAACGCGAGACCGACAAACTCTCGACCCAGACGCAAAGGCTTTCGCGGGTGACCACCGAAGCAGGAACATTCAGCCTGCTCATACCGTTGTGGCTGTGCATCGCGGCTTTCTTCTTCCTCGTCGCGGGAGGCGGGCTGGCCGTCGGCGGCGACGCCTTCTGGGTCCTGCTCGATCCCAACACCCGCTGCACCAGTCTGTCTCGCGCTCAGGCCATGGTCTGGACCGCCATGATCCTTGGCGGCTATTCCTGTCTGGCCTTTTGCAACATCGCCTTCGGCTCAGGCGGTGTCGTGTACCAGACAACGCCCTTCTCCCTTTTTCCGGATATCGACGGCGATCTGTTGTTGCTGCTGGGCATCGTGGCCGGCAGTCCCATCGCCGCCACCTACCTGTCCGGCGAGGAGGCGACGACAAACGGCGTGACCGCCTGCCCCGAGTCCGGCGTCATCGCCCGCTTGGCGCAAATCTTCCAGAACGACGGTTCCGACCAAACCGGCAAGCTCGACCTGTCGCGCATGCAATGCGTGTTCATGACCTTGGTGCTGGTCTTTACCTACGTGAGCCTGCTCACTCAGGCCGCCGGCAGCATCACCGCCCAGAACTTGCTGGCTCCGGCCGGGAAACAGCCCCTGTTCCTGGAAATGCCTCCCATAAACGGGTCGTTCATGGTGCTTCTGGCCGCCAGCCACACGATTTTCCAGATTTCCAAAAGCCCGTGGGGACAGCAGTTCGCCCCCAAGCCCACCAACCAGGGGCAACAATTGGCCCTGCCCCAAAAACCGGGAGGACAGGGGGGCGGTTCCTGACCTCCACCGGCTGACAAGGAGGCTTGGCGGAGGTCCGCCGCGCATCGCCAACGACAACCCAACGAGACAGGCCATGCCCAAAAACATCGTCGTCTGCGCCGACGGCACCTGGAACAGGCCCACGGCGAAAACCAACGTCTGGCAAATGTTTGAAGCGCTTCCCGGGATCCTCCACAACGTCACGGGCACCAGGGAAATCGGCCACTTCATGTACAAGGACGCCACCACTCCCACGGATGGCCAGATCGCCTTCTACCTTCAGGGCGTGGGCACCCGCTTCAGCCGATCGAGCCCGACCTCGGGAGCCGTGGGCGCGGGACTCCACGACAAGGTCCTCGACGGCTATCTGCTCATCTCCCGGTTCTACCAGCCCGGCGACAGCATCTATCTCTTCGGCTTCTCGCGCGGGGCCTTCACCGCCCGAAGCCTGGCCGGCTTCATCGCCAAGGCCGGTCTCATGCCGGCAGACGAGGCCAAGAAGCACAACTGTCGCAGTCGCGCCAACGACATTTGGTGGGACTTCAAAAACAAAGCTTTCAATGGGCCCAGATCCGAAGCTCCGGATGCAGGAGAAAAACAACCCATCAAACTCGTCGGCGTCTGGGACACCGTCGGCGCCCTTGGCGTGCCCTTCTTCAACGGCGTCTCCATCGTCGACGCGGCGGAAAAACAGCTCTTCGACTTCGCCGACAACGCGTTGAGCCCACGGGTCGCAAACGGTCGCCACGCCGTGTCCGTGGACGAGAAACGCCGGGACTTCGAGCCCACGCTCTGGGATGCCCGGGGAGGCATCGAGGAACGCTGGTTCGCCGGGGTGCACTCCGATGTCGGCGGCGGCTACCCGTCCCGGAAGCTGGCCGACATCACCCTCGAGTGGATGCTTAACGAAGCCATCAACCTGAATCTTAAGGTCGCGGACTACCCAAGCCTTTCACCCGATCCGAAGGCCGATCGCCACGAATCCTGCTCGGGATTCTGGAATCTGCGTTGCCAGGAGCGCGTCGTCCCTCCCACGGCCCTGCTCGACCCCAGCGTCATCACCCGTCTGCAGCAGCGAGACGATTATCGGCCCCATCCGCTGTTCCAGCATCCGCAATGCTTCCACTTCTTTACCGGCACGCCTCCCAAGGAGAATATCTGCACCAAGGACCCCGTCGCCCCCTTCCGCCCGTTGGATCCCGGCAAGACCATGAAGGTCGCCGTGTCCGCCGAGCGCTGGTGGAACGGCACGGGCGTGTCCGTCAAGGCCGGGGAACGCTACCGGATCGCGGCGGAAGGCACCTGGCACGATGACGATGTCTGGTGCAACGCCGCGGGCTGGGTGGGACTGCCCTGGCTGGTCTGGACCCGCCGCGTGCGCGGCAGCAACTGGTTCCACCTGTGTGCGGCGATTTCCAGCCGATCGGAGCTGGAACTCAAGGCCGCCAGCTTCTTCAAGGGGCTGTTCTGGGAGGTGCCCCAGGAGGACGCCGCCTCGGAGATCGAACCCGTCGGCTGCGTTGGCGATTTTCTCGTCAAACGCGACGGCTGCCTCTATCTGTTCGCCAACGACGCGCCGCCGGCCTACGGCAACAACACAGGCTGCATCGAGGCCACCATCACCCGTCTGGCCTAGACGTTTACCGCCTTGGGCCGCGCCTCCCTCCCGGCGCGGCCCAAGGCTTCTTCGCGCCAGTCCGGCCCGGCCGTCTTGCCAAGGCGGTCCCAAGCCGCTAGCCTGTCCCTCCTATGTCGAAAAAAGACGATCCCAACGTGTTTCGCCCCTTTGCCGACTCCTTAAAGGGCGTCAAGGTGGCCCGGAAAAAGGACCTTCCCCCGGCCGTGTCCAAGGCCGTGGCCGCTGCCGCCGCCAAGCCGACCAAACCCGAGGAAATCGACGAATCGGATTTCCTGCGGGCCATGTCCGGCGTGGCCAAGCTCGACCGGGAAAAAATCGGCGGCCGCGACGTGCGCCCCGTGGCCCCGCCGCCAGCCCCCCCCTCCCCGGCCGACGAAGAGCAAAACGCGCTCACCGCCCTGCGCGATCTGGTCGACGGCAAGGTGGAGTTCACCCTGGAATACAGCGACGAATACGTCCAGGGCTTCATCACCGACCTCGATCCCAAGATCTACCGCCAACTGCGGGCCGGCCAGTTCTCGCCCGAGGGTCACTTAGACCTCCACGGCTTCAACGCCGACCAGGCCAAGCTCACCCTGTTCCATTTCATGCGCGAGCAGTATCTGGCCGGCAAGCGTTGCCTGCTGCTCATTCCCGGACGCGGGGCCAATTCGCCGGGCGGACTGCCCGTGCTCAAGGAAGAACTCAAGTCCTGGCTCACCCACGATCCCCTCAAGCGCGTGGTGCTGGCCTTCACCACCGCCCTGCCCCGCCACGGCGGCGCGGGCGCGCTGTACGTGCTCATGCGCAAATACAAAAAGACCAAGGGCAAGGTCCGGTTCGAAAAGGACTGGCCGGACTTCGGCTAGTGTCGCGTCCCTTAAAACATACGATAGTATTTTTTAAAAAAATAAATGGTTTTAGCCCGTTGACTACAAAACGCCATATGCGCTTTTCGCGGACGCGACACTAGCCCCGCGTCCGGCAACCGTCGCCATCCATTTCCGGGCCGCCATCCCCGGACCACGAAAAAACGCGGCCGCGCCCTTTCGGAGCGCGGCCGCGTCTCGTTTTACGCCAGATTGCCGCCTCAGGCCGCCCAGGACCCCGAGGGAGCCAGACAAGCGTCGATCTCCCGGGTTTTTTCCAGGATGCGGCCACGGATGGCCTTGAATGCCGTCAGTTCCTTGACACCGTAGCGTTTCTTGGTCTGCACGAGGCCAGCCAGGTCCATGATCTCGTTGTAGAGATAGGGCATGTAGAGCGGATCGTGGCGGGTGAAGAACTGGATCTGGGAGAGCAGATCCTTGATCTCCCGCTGGTGCTTGTCGGCCTTGCGCATGAGCTTTTCCAGCCGCCGGGAAGCGTTTTTGAGCGACGTCGCCCAGGAGTCGGCCTTGGGCGAAAAAATCGGCCGCGTGCGCGGGCTGGCCGCCCGGGCCAGGGCTTCAAGGAACACGTCCTTGGCCGCGCCCCGGCTGGCGAAAAGCTCGCCCGAGGCCAGATCGGCCGGCCCCACGTTGACCGCGCCGTCGATGACCACGCCGCCGCCGTAGAGGTTGAAAAATCCGGCCGAGGAGGCGGCAATGTCCTTTTCGATGTCGCGCTTGGCGGCCAGAAAACCCATGTGGGTGTAGATGGTTCCGCCGTGCAGGTTTTGCAGCTTCACGTCGTCGCGGGGATTGTAGGTATGCACCCATACGGCGTTGTGGTGGCCGTCCACGTGGGTGCGCTCGCCCTGCCAGGACAGGTCGCAGCCGACGAACACGAAGCGGTCTGCCCCGGCCCAGTCGAGCAGGCGTTCCAACGTGACCGACACGTTGCCGCCGGCGTCCAGCACCAGCTCCTGATCCTTGAGCACATAGGTGCCGATGCCGCCCTGGGTCCACAGCGGGATGCGCGGCCCGGGATAACGGGCCACCACCGCCGGGTCCATCTTGGTGGAATAGACAAAGGGGATATCGGCCGCAAACGACAGGTCGCGCAAATTATCCAGGCTTTGCATCATGTTGTCGTTGAAATCGATGGCCAGGCACAGGTCGGGCTTGATGCCCAGCCGCTCCAGGGCCGGCAGGGTCTGGAGGGCGGCGGCGTAAAAGCCCTTGTCGCGATGCTCCCGCAGCACCGGCGCGAAATCGGCCAGGGACGGCCCCGCGCCAAGCAACACAGCCGTCAAACCCTTGGCCATGCCGGCCATGCGGGCCAGGCTGCCTTCGTCCATGGCCCGGGAGTAGTTGCGCAGTTCGTTGCCGACCATGACTTCCTGCTTGTGGCGCAGCGTGGTGAGCTCCACCGACAGGCTTTCCATCTTGGCTTTGACCAGCGCCCCCAGGCGCGGATATTCCGGCCCTATCTGCTGGCAGGCCAAGTCGTTTCGCAGCCAGACCCGGGAAAACAGGAAGCTCACGTCAAAATTTTGGATGGCCAGCTCAATGTCGGCCGCCCGAGGCGGCACGAAACGCAGCTTGCCATGGCGCAGATAAGGCCGGTAATCGGTCTGGCCCAGGCAGGCCAGAAGCATTTCGGGCCGGGGTTCGACCACCAGCACCTTATGGGAATCCGGCGTGCCGGTCAGCACATGGTTGAGGCCATAGCCGATGCCCACGCCGACAATGATGGTGCCCGCGCCCTCAAGCTGCTCCTTGGGCCGCCAGTCGCGGTAGAAAAACGGCGGCGGCAACTTCTCGAACAGCCCCACGCCGTCGTCCATGCGCCAGTCCACGATGCCCGAGGCGTTGTGGTGCAGCCGCTCGTGGACAATGGCCGGATCGGGATTGGCCTCGGCCAGCCAGCGCCCGGCCGGGTCGCCGGTCTCGGCCAGATACGCCAGGTTGTCGGCAAGGTACTTGTTGATCTCCATGGCCCCTTCCTTGGTTGAACTGGCCAAGCTCAAGCAAATTCCCTGCCACTCTTGCCGGTTGGCGGTTTTTTGCCTACCACGGACCCAGCCCGGACGACTGCGGGCCAAATTTCCGTGAGGCTCCCCATGATCCACGATTCCGTGCTGTCCCTGGTCGGCAAGACCCCGCTGGTGCGGATGCGCCGGGTTTGCCCCAATCCGCGCGTGACCATCTGCGCCAAGATCGAGTCGCGAAACCCCGGCGGCTCCATCAAGGACCGGGTGGCCCTGGCCATGATCGAGGCGGCCGAACGCTCGGGCGAGCTCACGCCCGACCGCACCGTCATCGAGGCCACCTCGGGCAACACCGGCATCGGCCTGGCCATGGTCTGCGCCGTCAAGGGCTACAAATTGAAACTCCTCATGCCGGCCTCGGCCTCGGAGGAACGCAAGCGCATCATGCGGGCCTACGGCGCGGAAATCGTGCTCACCCCGGGCAACCGGGGCACCGACGGGGCCATCGAGGAGGCCTACCGTCTGGCCCGGGAAGAACCCGACCGCTACGTGCTTATGGACCAGTTCAATAACCCGGCCAGCATCGAGGCCCACTACGCGGCCACGGCCGTGGAGATCTTCGAATCCACGGGCGGAGCCGTCACCCACGTGGTGGCCGCCCTGGGCACCTCGGGCACGGCCATGGGGCTGGTCAAGAAATTGAAAGAACTGAACCCCGCCATCACCGTGGCGGCGGTGGAGCCACGGCCCGGCCACAAGATCCAGGGCCTCAAAAACATGCAGGAGTCCTATCCGCCGGGCATCTTTAACAAGCACGCCCTGGACGCCATCGTGCCGGTGGAGGACGAGGACGCCTTCGCCATGGCCCGGCGTCTGGCCCGGGACGAAGGCATCCTGGCCGGCATGAGCGGCGGCGCGGCCATGGCGGCGGCGGCGCGGCTGGCCGGAGAACTGGCCGAGGGGCTCATCGTGGTCATCCTGGCCGACAGCGGCGAGCGCTACCTGTCCACCACCCTTTTCGCCGCGCCCGAGAAAAAAGGCGTGGCGCTGACCAGCGTCGGCCAGCCCGGACCGGTCCATCTCGACCCGGCCGCGGCCGCGCCCGGGCTTTTCACCTTCGGCCCGCCCCTGCCCGAGCCCGGCGACCTGGACGCCTGGCGGCGCATCGTCACCCTGGACGTGCTGCGGCGCACCCTTTCCCGCTCCGGCGGCCGGCCGACCCTGGCCGTGGGCCTGGCCGACCTGGACGACCGCTGCCTGGAGGCCTCGCGGGCGGCCGGGCGCAAGTGCCGGGAGTACGCCGAGGCCGCCCGGGAGCAGGTCGCCTCCCTGGCCGAAAGCCTGGGTATCGCCGACGCGGTCTTTCCCCTGGCCGGCGAGGCCATGGACGAGGCCATGGCCTTGGCCCGCAAGCTCATGGACAAGGGGCTGGCCTACGAAAAACTGCGCAGCGTCTACTTCGACGTGGCCCGGGACAAGGCCTACGGGGGGCTTCTCGGCCTCGACATGACCAAGCTGTGCCTGGGCAAGACGGTGGACCTCGACTCCTACGCCAAGGACCATCCCCGGGATTTCACGCTACTTAAGCGCGTGAGCCTCAAGGATCTCAAAGCCGGCGACGTCTGGGCCACGGCCTGGGGCAACGTGCGGCCGAGCTGGTTTCTCCAGATGGCCTCGGCGGCCGTGCGCGCCCTGCCGGCCGTGACGGTGGTGGCCACCGACGAGGACAAGACCTTCCCCCACATCGAGAACCTGCGCGCCGTCTGGGCCGGCGGGGCCGGGCTGGCCCCGGCCGTCTGGCTGGTCGGCGGGCGCATCTGCGGCCGCGAAGGGGCCGAGGCCGTGCCGACCCTGGCCGATCTGCTCGGCTATGGCGTCCATCCCCTGGCCGTGCGGGCCTGGCTGCTCTCCACAAGCTACCACAAGCCCCTGTGCGCCGCGCCCGAGGCCCTGGCCATGTGGGAACGCAACCGGGCGCGCATCCAGGAGCTGGCTGCCGGCCTGACCCTGGCCGCTGGCCAGGGCCAGCCCTCGGGTACGGCCCAGGCCGAGGCCGAAGGGTTGGAAGCGGCCCTGGAGGCGGCCCTGGCCGAGGACCTGTCCGTGGCCCATTTCTGGCCGGCCCTTTTCGCCTTCGCCCGCCAGGCCAACGCCGGACTGGCCGCAGGGACGCTTGGCGGAGCCGACGCCGCCCGCCATCTGGCCGCTCTGGCCGCCGCCGACGCCGTTCTCGGCCTGCTCGACCCGGCCGGCCTGCCGCTGTCGCCCCCCCACTGGCCGGCCGAGGCGGCCCAACTCATCGAAGCCCGGGGGCAGGCCCGGGCGGCCAAGGACTTTGCCCGGGCCGACGCGCTTCGCCGCGACATCGAGGCCATGGGACTACGCCTGGAAGACGCCCCCGAGGGCGCGCGACTTTTCGCCGCCCGGCCGCCTGCGGGCCAGGGCTAGTGTCGCGTTCGGGAAATGCCATCCCCCTTCTGGGTGCGATGTTAATCCGTAATCATTATTTTTATTCGCAAAAAAACATAAATGTTTTTTTGCGAACGCCACACTAAGTCGCGTCCGCGAAAAACGCATATGATGTTTTGTAGTCAACGACCTAAAACCATTTATTTTTCTTAAAAAATACTCTCGTATTTTTTAAGGGACGCGACACTAGCCATGAGCGACTATCTGGCCACGGGATTCACCGGCTGCGACCGGGCGGCCGATCCCGACGTGTTCGTGCGCTGCCTGCGCTATCTCGCCGCCGCTCCTGGGATGCGGGCCATCAAGGACGAAAGTCTGGCCTGGCTCGGCCTTGTCCCCGGCGACGCCGCCCTGGACCTGGGCTGCGGCCTGGGCGGGGAAGCGGCGGCCATGGCCGTCAGGGTCGCGCCATCCGGCTTGGCCGTGGGCCTGGACGCCAGCCGGGTGATGCTGGCCCGGGCGGCGGCGGACGCCGGCAAGACCGCCGTGCGCCCGGTTTTCGTGGCCGGCGATGGCGCGTACCTGCCCTTTGCTGGCGGCGTGTTCGCCGGTTGCCGGGTGGAGCGCACCCTGCAACATGTGCCCGTCCCTGGTGCTGTGCTGGCCGAGATGGCGCGGGTGACGCGACCGGGCGGGGCAGTCGTTGCCGTGGAGCCGGACTGGGGCGCCTTCGTGGTGGATTCCAGCCATACGGCCGTGGCCCGGCGGTTGGCGGAATTCTGGTGCGACAGCTTCCGTTGCGGCTGGATCGGGCGGGGGCTTGGCCGGTTGCTGGCCGAGGCCGGCCTGGAGGAAATCGAAGTGGTCGGGCGGTCGCTGACGTTGCGCCAACTGGCCGCGGCCGAGGCGGTCTACAGCCTGTCCGACACGGCCGACCGGGCCGTGGCCGCCGGGGCGCTGCCCCAGGGCGCGGCCGGATCGTTTCTGGCGGAACTGCGCCGCCGCGACGCGGCCGGCACGTTTTTTTCGAGCCTCACCTTTTTCCTGGCCCGGGGCCGCAAGCTCCGCACCTGACGCCGGCCCTGACGCCGGCTACTTGGGCAAGGGCGCGGCCACCAGGAGAATCCACTTCTCGCCAAAGGTCTTTTCAGCAAAAGCCTTGCGAAAGGCGGCCATGCCGGCCGGCTCGGACAGGATCAGCTCATGGCTGCCCCGACCCGGGGTGGCGTGGGCGAAGCGGACCTTGCCGGCGGCGTCACGGTAGAGGATGCCGACGTGGTAGTAGTAAAGCCGCCCCTTGATCTCCTTGCTCAGCGCCGCGTAGGCGACCTCGCCCGCAGCGAGCTTGGGCAGGACGGCGGTCCAGGCGGCCGGGTCGTGGAGGGGAAAGCCGCGAAACCGGGCCGCGTCCACGGCCTCGGGAGCCGGGGGCAGCCCCGGGCCGGGCAGCAGCAGCCGGCGGGGCAGGCCGTCGGTGATGTTTAAGATCAGGTCGTAGCCGAAATCCCAGTCCTCGCCGGCCGCAGCGCCCGGGCCGGAATCGCCCTTGCGGTCGCGGCGCATGGCGTCCAGCGGCAGGGGACGGCCCAGGATGCCCCGGGAGGCCGTGACCACGAAACCGCTGCAATTAAACCCGCGATCCGGGAAGGTCTTGATCTGATCGGCGAACAGGGTATGGCGGCCGGCCGGATCGTCCACGCCGTCGTCGCGGTAGGGCGTGCCGAGAAGCGGGGCCACGGCAACGGACGGCGCGGCGGCCAAGGCGGCGTCAAAGGCGCAACAGACGGCCAAAGCGACGGCCAGGGCGACCAGGATCGTTTGACCGCGCGGCAAAAGCCGCGTAACATCCATAAGATAATCGGGCCGCAAGGACTGGGGCCGTTTCCCGGACAAGGCCGGAACACCACGGAAGTTGCTCAGGAGGCGGAGCATGAAGTTTACCATTGAGATCAAGGGTTTCGGTCAGCGTATTTTCTATTCCTACGTTGAGAAGGAAGTGGTGCGCGAGGCCCGCGAAGCCAACCGGGAACGCTACATCGAATACATCTACCACGGCGTGGACAACAATCTCCACTCTTCGGGCGAGGATCTGCTGGAAAGCAACCGCCCCGTGGTCTACATTATTGTCAATGAAAAAGAAAAGCTCCGGGTGAGCCTAAGCAAGATCAATTGCGAGGTCAAGAGCTACCCGGCCAAGAAGATTTTCCAGCCCTACGTCAAGAACAATCTGCTGTACTGCTTCGGCTACAATGAAGAATACATCCACACGTATTCCTTCAGCGACGTCGAGGAGATCGATATCGACAAGATCACCGCCCGCATTGTGGAGACGGAGATCCCCAAAACTATCGAAAACAACGTCTGGCTGCAGAAAGTCATCCATATCGAAAGCATGCTCTACGACGGCAAGGAGATCAAGCGCGAGGAGTTCCTGTCGCGCCCCATGGGCACCAACCTCGGGCCGGTCATCATCGATCTGGAGTAAGCGCCGCCTGTCGGCGATGCGAAAAAGCCCGGCGTGCGCGCCGGGCTTTTTTTGTTGGGGGCCTGCGGCCCCCCGCTGTCGGAGCAACGGTGTTTCCCGCCAAGTCGAAGCGATGCTTCCCAGCCGACTCCCGTCGCTTCCGCGAAAAGCGTATATGGCGTTTTATAGCCAAAACACTAAAACCATTTATTTTCTTAAAAAAACTATCGTCTTTTTTAGGGACGCGACACGAGAGAAGCACTTCACGCCGGGAACCCTATCAACATTTTCTCCATGTGGGGGGTCTGGGGGCCTNNCCCAGCCGCCGGAGGCATTCTTCAATCTCCCCTCCCCCCCGTTATCGCCCCTGTTCAGCAATTACCCGCAGCTCGCGGGCGGCGGCTTCGGGGTCCGGGGCGGCGCAGATGGCCGACACCACGGCCAATCCGGCCGCTCCGGCGGCCATGACCGCCGCCGCGTTGGCCGCCGTCACTGCGCCGATGGCCACCACCGGCACCTCGGCCAGGGCGATCATGCGGGCCAGACCATCGATGCCCTGGGGCGCGCCGGCGTCCTTCTTGGTGGCCGTGGCAAAGACCGGTCCGGCCCCGAGGTAATCTACCGGCTCTCCACGGGCGGCCCGGGCCTCGTCTTCGCCGGTGACGGACAGCCCGAGGATACGCCGGTGGCCGATCAGCGCGCGCACGTCGGCCGGTCGCATGTCGTCCTGGCCCACATGGACGCCGTCGGCGTCGCAGGCCAGGGCCACGTCCACCCGGTCGTTGATGACGAGCTTGGCTCCAAGGGGGCGCACCAGGTCCACCAGCGCCCGGGCCAGTTCCACGAACTCCCGGGTGCAGGCGTTTTTCTCGCGCAGCTGCACGAGTCTGGCTCCGCCGGCCACGGCCCGGCCCACGACATCAAGCAGGTCGCGCCCGGCAAGGCATCCCCGGTCCGTAACCAGATACAGGGTTGGATCGAAGTCCGGCTTCATGCGCTCACCCGCGCTCCGGCCGCGATCTCGGCCTCGGTGAGGTTGTAGACCACATCCAGGAAGCGCACAGCCAGGCTGCCCGGACCGGCCACGCCGGCGGCGGCCAGGCGGCCGGCGGCGGCCATGACGGCCATGGCGTGGCAGGTGGCGGCGAAAAAGTCGGGATTGACGGCCAAAAACGCGCCCACAAAGGCCGTGGCCGTGCAGCCAAGGCCCGTGACCCGAGTCATCATGGCATGGCCCCCGGCCAGCTCCACCACGCGTTCGCCGTCGGTCACCACATCCACCTCGCCGCTGACGCACACCGTGCAGCCCAGAGACCGGGCCAAGGCCACGGCGGCCGGCGCGGCCTCGCGGCTGGCGTGCTGGCTGTCAGCGCCCTTGGAAAGCGCGGCCTCGCCGGCCAGGGCGAGGATTTCCGAGGCATTGCCCCGGACGGCGGCCAGGCGCACGGTTTCCAGCATCCGCCCGGCCACCTCGCGCCGGCGCGAGGTGACGCCGGCGGCCACGGGATCAAAGACCACGGGCACGCCGGCGGCGTTGGCGGCCTCCCCGGCAGCCAGCATGGCCTCGATATTTTCTCCGCCCGGGGTGCCCATGTTGCACACCAGCGCCCCGGCCA
>DLGG01000126.1:0-56940 GCA_002482565.1 Solidesulfovibrio magneticus | reverse complement strand
ACGTTGTTGGTGATGTTGACGACAAGCGGCGCGTTTTGACGGATACGGGCGAGATCGGCGAAGACGGCTGCGGCGAACGGCATGGCGATGTCCCGAGGGGTTGGAGTTGGCAACAATCGGCTGGCTTGGGGATAGCCCGAGGCGGCCCCCTTGGCAACGACGGCCGGGGGAGTTGACGGCAATTGTTGATCAGCTATATCGGATTATGCTCCGATGTGACGTACGCATCCCCGCCCTGGCCGTCCTGGCCTGGACGCTCCTGCTTGGACTGCTGTTCACCATCCAATACCTGTCGGATCGGCAAAGCGCCGAGGCCATGATGCTCCAGGCGGCCCGGGGCATTTTCCAGCAGATCGTGCTCACCCGGGAATGGAACGCCCAGCACGGCGGCGTCTACGTGCCCGTGACCCCGAACAGCCAGCCCAATCCCTATCTCCCCAACGAGCGGCGCACCGTGACCACCCTCGACGGCCTGACGCTTACCCGGGTCAACCCGGCCTTCATGACCCGCCAGATTGCCGAAGCAGCGGCTCAACACGACGGCCTCGGCCTGCATCTCACCAGCCTCAATCCCCTGCGCCCGGAAAACAGCCCCACCAGCTGGGAAGCCCGAGCCTTGGCCGATTTCGAAAGCGGCGACACCGAGGCCCACCGCATCGGGGAAACCCCGGCCGGCCCGGTCTTTCGCTACATGGCCCCGCTTTTCGTGACCGAGAGCTGCCTGCCCTGCCACGCCAAGCAGGGCTACGCCCTCGGCGAGGTGCGCGGCGGCATCAGCGTCACGTTGCCGGCCGGACATTTCCTGGCCGCCCAGTCCGCCGCCGTCGGCGGCACGGCCGGACTTTACACCCTCATCTGGCTGGTGGGCGCGACCTGCACCGGCGTCGGCACGGCCACCATCCTGGCCGGCAAGGCCAAGGCCGAAGCGGCCAACCAGGCCAAGACCACCTTCCTGTCCATCCTCAGCCACGAACTGCGCACGCCCTTAAACGGCGTCCTGGGCATGTTGGAGATCCTGGGTTCCACCCGTCTGGACGAGGAACAGCGTTCCCTGGTGGGCGACGCCCAGGCCGCCGCCTTGGCCATGAACGCCCAGGTTCAGGAGCTGCTGGAACTGGCCGGCCTGGAAAACGGCCAGGGCATGTTGCACATGACCCGCTTCGCCCCGGTCAAGACGGTGGAGGAGGCCGTGGCCCCCCTGGCCCAGGCGGCCCGCGACAAAGGGTTGGCTTTCGATCTGCTCACGGCGGCCGATCTGCCCCGGGAACTGTTTGGCGACGGTGAACGCCTTGGCCGCATCGTGGCCATCCTGACCGACAACGCCGTCAAATTCACGGCCACGGGCGGGATCAAGATCGCGGTCTCGGCGGCAGCCGTCGACGGCTCCTGCCGACTGAGCGTGGCTGTGGCCGACACCGGCCCCGGCATCGAAGACGACCGCCTGGACGCCGTGTTCGAGCCGTTTTATCAGGCCGAGGACGTGCTCACCCGGCGCAAACCCGGTCTCGGGGCCGGCCTGACCATCGCCCGCAAACACGCCGAACTCCTCGGGGCCAGCCTCACCTGCCGCAGCACCCCCGGCCAAGGTTCGACGTTTACCATCACCGCGCCTTTTCGGCTGGTGTAGGGGGAAAGCGGGAAGAAAGGCAGGCCTCCGGCGGCCGGGGAGATTATCCAATGCCTGGCCTGGGCTATTGCGTTACCAGCTTCAGCTACCCAAGCCGCTGGTCTTCCTGCTCCTGCCGACGAAGGTAGTCTCGGATCAGCTTTTGTCACAACCAACGGTCGATTCAGGCTCCTTCACCGAAACGGTCGACACCGCCGGCAAAGGCAGCAGGCCACTGCCTTCGCCGGCGGCACACAGGCTACTTTTTGGCGCTGGCGCTGGCGTTGTACTGGTAGTTGCCCTCAAACTGGTCGAGAACGACGGTGTTGGGCGGGTTGGAGTCGGCGGCGGCCGTCAGATTCAACTCCTTGTCCAGCTTGCGTGATCTGAACTGCCATCCCTTAGGCAGGGTCAGGCGCTTGCCCAGGGTGGGCAGGTTTTCGATGGTGTTTTTGGGATCGATCTTCAGCGACAGACTGAACATGGTGTATACGGCGCCCTCGGGCGTGATCAGTTCATACACCGTCTCGCCCGCGTTGAAAACAAAGCTGCTGGTACGTTTGGAGACCATCGGCTCGTAGGTCGGCATCTTTCCGGAAGCGAACTTTTCCAAATTCGGGACTTCAAAAATGCCGTCCAGGTTCAAGGGAATCCCGGCGATTACTCTCTGCTTGCAGCCATCCCAGGACATCCCGCTTACGGTGTTCGCCACCAAACGGCGCGGGCCATTAAAGAAGACACCGTTGCTCCCGTACTCCTGCATCAAGGTCTCCCCACTCAGAGCGCGGAAGCGGGCGTCCATCTCTTCGTTAGGCGCGGGAAGGGCGTTGCTGAGAGAGTTAAAGTAGTTGCCGATCCCGCCGCCATCGGGCTGGCGGAACATGAACAGAATCTCGTAGAAAGCCCTGCCGCGCCAGTTCTCAGCCTTGAGCGGGCAGGGATCGGTCAGCTTGACCATCGGTTGGGCTTCTGGTTTGGCTTGCGCTTGTGCCGTGGAGCGGCAGGCCACCGCAGCGACCAGCGTGGCAGCGGTGAAGAGGGTCGTCAATACGATCCGAATACGCTTCATGATGGCTCCTCTCGTTAGTGTGGATAAGCGGAGAGCGAAACTACCAATGGGGACGCGCGCCGAACCTGAACACTTCTGGCAGGTTCATGGTTTGGAATTGCCCATGCCGGGACCGGTCTTGTCGTAGACGCTCAAGAACTCGTCGACGAGGATCGTCGCAACGTCTCCTTATACGCAACTGCGGTCCGCTTCATGTTGATGATTTCGACGAGCGCTTGTGGAGCACTTTCCCTGTTCGCGGGCATGTCCGGGTTTGCATACGAGCCGTAGCAATTCGCAACGATAACGCCTGTCTTCGGATCGATGGCGACGAGGCACCTTTGCAATACTTCATAAAATCGCCATTTCTGGCCGGGGAGGTCAAGGGGAAAGTTTGGGGAAAGTGCTACTCGTGCTTATACTAAATCCAACGCGTTTCAAACCAGATAGAGTCGGCACAGGTAGCTGTACCGATAATCAGGCTACAACCAACCGCCAACTGATTAATACTTCAACATTATTCTGACGAATATCTTGCCTGAATCGCCACCGCCCCCGCAGGGGAAAAAGGCGGCGGCCCGACAAAAAAAAGACGGGCGTCGAACTTGCGTCCGACGCCCGCCCGGCCAATGGCGGCCTCCCCCTAGCTGGCGAGTGGTAACCGTATGTGAGACTGCCTGCCGGCTCCACGGGGCGTAACCGGGTGTTCCGGTCGCCGGAGTTTGCGGCAGGACTGCCCTTGATGGGGGCCTGGCTGGGAAATCGTGACGGCGCTTTAGCCCCGCATCTGTTCGATGGTGCGCTCCAGCTCGCGCCCAAGCGGGGTTTTCAGCGACAGATGCCGCTCCAGGGCGGTGATGCCCTTGACCACCGTGGAATGGCGGCGATTAAACTGCACGCCGATGTCGGCCAACGACAGGTCGGTGTGTTGCCGGGCCAGCAGGAAGGCCGTGTTGCGGGCCAGGACGTACTGGCGTTTGCGCGACTTGGACTTGAGCTGGTCGGGCGAAAGGCGGTAGACGTCGCAGACGTAGGACACGATGTCGTCCATGCTGACCGGGGCCTGGGCCACGTCGTAGTGGCGCAGCACGTCCCAGGCCAGGTCCACGGAAATGCGGCAATTGAGGAGCTTGGCCTTGAGCACGAGGTTTTGCAGGCAGCTCTCCAGTTGGCGCACATCCGAGGGCAGCTTGTCGGCCAGAAGCGTGGACACTTCCTCGGGCAAAAGCACCTGATGCACGGCGGCCTTGCGGGCCAGGATGCGGCGGCGCATGTCCAGGTCGGGCTTGTCGATGACGGCCAGAAAACCCGAGTTGATGCGCGACAGGAGCTGGCTGTCCAGGCCCGAAAGCTCCTTGGGCAAAAAGGAGCTGGTAAAGACCAGACGGCAACCCCGGGCGTTGAGGGCTTTTAAGGTATTGAGCAGCTCGTCCTGGATGCGCGGCTTGTCCCGGAAGAAATGCACGTCCTCAAGCAGCAGGACATCGACGTTTTCCCGGAAGGCGGCCTTGAACTGCTCCACCTGCTTGGTCTTGATCGCCATGACCAGCCGATTGGCGAACTCCTCGGCCGAGAGATAGGCGACCCGGGGCTGGCGTCCGGGCTGGCCGCCAAGGATGCGGCGGCCCATGGCCTGGATGAGGTGGGTCTTGCCCAGGCCCGGAGCGGAGCTGATGAACAGCTGTTCCGCCGACAGGGACATGTCGCAGATGCCCTTGCTTGCGGCGTAAGCCATCTCGTTGGACGGGCCGACCACGAACTCGTCGTAGCTGAAGCGGAACCGGTCGGCCAGGGCCGGCGGTGCGCTGGGAGCCACGGGCAGGGTCAGGGGCGCGGCCACGGGCCGAGGGCCGGCTGGGCGCTGTCCTGGCTGGCGACGGGGGCTGCCGGAAGCGGCCGAGGCCACGCCGGCCGAGGCGGCGACAGGTGCGGCGGACCTGGAGGCCTCGACAACAAACACCTGGGGGCGCGCGCCCATGGCCACCGCAGCGGCCTCGGCGATGGAATCGCTCAGTCGTTCGCGCACCCAAGTGGCCACAAAGGCGTTGGGAGCGACAAGTTCCAGCGCGCCATCACGGGCCCGGGCCGCGAGGGGCTTGATCCAGAGGTTGAAAAGTCCGGGGCTCAGGGTCTTTTCGAGCAGTTGTTTGGTTTGTGACCAAATCGTTTCCATGGCGCGCACACTACGGCCGGTCCGTGGCCTGGCAAAGGACGATTAGGGTTCGCTTTCCGGGGCGCGGCGCTTTGGTTCTCTACAGCGCAACCAGCTGGAAAAAGGTGTATTTCTCGCCAACCCCCGTGGAACGTGGGCTTTCGGGGCAGCCCTTCAAGCCGCATGGCGCAAGGGTTTCCCGGCGGCGGGCCATATTATGCACACCTGTGAAAGTGTTTTCCACAGCCATTCTCGCCATTATCTCTATCCATGTCACTTGAAGTCAAAATATTTCATCTTCCAACAGGCCACTTTTTGGTTGACCACCGCCAAAACCCGCTCGGCCCTTACCTTTGCCGGCCGTCAACAGGTTTCGGCAACATGCACACGACACGAACAACCATACCATTTTATTTAGAAAAAAACTTTGTCCCGCTTTTTCCGGCTTCTCGCGGGCAAAACGAAAAAGCCCGCTGTTGGCACGGCGGGCTTCAAAAGAGGACAAGGAAAGCCGGATTTCGGGAATTAGGCGGAATGAGAACCGATTTGATCGAGTCTGGGATAACGGCCGCAAGTAAAGCGCTCGGCCTCGGGGCAGTAGCCAAGCCGCTCGCAGCGCGCGCCGGCCCCGGCAAAGATCACGGGCAACGCCTGCCGGCACTGGTCCAGCATGGCCAGGGCCATGGCCCGTATCTCCCACTGGGCCCGGGCACAACAGCGCAGCTCGAAAAAGTGCAAAAGCGACCGGCAATTCATGGTGACGACCACCTTGGTCTCGCAGGCGTTGGGCAACACGAACCGGGCGTCCTCGTTGGCCTTGTCGCCGCGTCCGTGGCGGGCCAGGATCTCCTGCAGCTCGGCATACGCCGTTCCGGCCTGCTCCATGGCCGCCTCGTACCGCGCCCTGGCCTCGGGAATGGCCGCGATTTGCGGCGGCAGGACGTAATCAAAGCCCAGGGCGTCCACATAGCGCTGGGACTGCTGGGAATAGCTGGCGATGCGGTGGCGCACGAGCTGATGGGACAACGCCCGGGACACGCCGGAGACGGCAAAGGTGAACGACACGTGCTCAATGGGCGATTCGTGGCCGGACTCCAGTATCCGGGCCACGAAGGCGGCCTGCTTGTCCGGGGCGATGTCGCCGGACAACAGGCGCGGCCACAGGTCGGCCACGTCGCCGGCATGGTAGCACTGCCGGAAGGCGGCGTAGATGAGGGCCAACGCGTCGGGGGTGTGGGCCAGTAACGTCACGGCAAGCCGAGTCGGCGGCATGTTGCATCCTTGGTAGAGAGTCGTCGGGTAGAGAGTCGTTAGGGAAAAAGCCTCCGGCGGCCAAAGGGCTGCCGCCCTTTGGAATCCCGCATCGGGGCCGGCCTTGGCGGGATGGTGGTCCCGAAAATATCGTCAGGGTGACAGGGCGTTGCCTGCCTCGGTTTCTGCGCCGGCCGAGGGCTCGGCGCGGGTGTCGCGTCCACGAAAACCACTCAGGGTCTTTCGCGGACAACCGGCGAACCCCATTAATTTAAATAATGCTATCGCCTTTCGTAAGGGCCTCGCCGCTAGCCCAATTTCCCCTTGATGTGAGCATAGGCCTTGGCCGTGGCCACCCGGCCGCGCGGTGTGCGCTTAATAAGCCCGCACTGGATGAGATACGGCTCGTAGATCTCCTCCAGGGTGCGCACCTCTTCGCTTAGGGCCACGGCCAGGGTTTTGACCCCCACCGGTCCGCCTTCATAATGATGAATGAGCGTCTCCAAAATCTTGCGGTCCATCATGTCCAGGCCGTGGGGGTCGACGTCGAGCCGGGCCAGGGCCTTGGCGGCCAGTTCGCCGTCCAGGGTTTGCGCCCCGGCCACCACCGCGAAATCGCGCACCCGGCGCAGCAGCCGGCCGGCGATGCGCGGCGTGCCCCGCGAGCGCTGGCCGATGGCCAGAGCCCCGTCCGGGGTGATGGCGATGCCGAGAATGCCGGCCGCCCGGGTAACGATGCGGGCCAGCTCGTCGGGGCCATAGAATTCCAGGCGAAAGATCACGCCAAAGCGGTCGCGCAGGGGCGAAGTGAGCAGCCCAAGCCGGGTGGTGGCCCCGACCAGGGTGAAGGGTTCGAGGTCGATGCGCACGGTGCGCGCCCCCGGCCCCTGGCCGATGATGAGGTCGAGTTTGAAATCCTCCATGGCCGGGTAGAGGATTTCCTCCACCGCCGCCGGCATCCGGTGGATTTCATCAATAAAGAGGATGTCGCCCCGGCGCAGGTTGGTGACGATGGCGGCCAGATCGCCGCAGCGCTCCAAGACCGGCCCGGTGGTCTGGACCAGATTGACGCCGAGTTCCGAGGCCATGATCTGGGCCAGGGTGGTCTTGCCCAGGCCCGGCGGGCCGTAGAGCAGGCTGTGGTCCAGGGTGCGGCCCTGCTCCAGGGCGGCGCGCAGGAAGACCTTGAGATTGGCGCGCAGGTCGTCCTGGCCGATGAAATCGGCCAAGCGCGACGGCCGGATGGTGTCGTCAGGCGAGGGAGCGGCCGGAATAAGCCCTTCGGGCGGACAGAAATCCTTGTCGTCCATGCTCATGACTGCTTGGCCGCCGCCAACCGCTTGAGGGCTTGGCGCAACGCGGCGGCCACGTCGAGGTCAGGTTCGGCCTCCAGGACCTCGGCCGCGACCTGCCGGGCCTCGGGTTCGGGATAGCCGAGGTTGGTGAGTCCTGCCACGACGTCGCCGGCCACGCCGCCGGGCAGCGTCGCGACCGGGGCCAGCCCGGCCGAGGGGGCGCGGCCCTCCAGCTTGTAGGACAGCTCGATGAAGATGCGCTGGGCGCTCTTCTTGCCGATGCCCGGCACCCGCACCAGGGCCTCGGCGTCGCCGGAGGCGACTAGGCGCAGCAGATCGTCGGCGGAAAAATGCGACAGGATGGCCAGGGCCGTGCGCGGGCCGAGCTTGGAGATGCCAATGAGCGTGCGGAAAGTCTCGCGGTCGTCGAGGGAGGCGAAGCCGAAGAGTTCCAGGGCATCCTCGCGCACCACGGTGTGGACGAAAAGCGCCGCCTGGCCGCCCGGGGCCGGCAGCGCGGCGGCCACCGGGGTGGGCAGCTCCAGTTCGTAGCCCACGCCGCCCGGGGTGAGCACGATGGTGAACCGGTCGCGCCGGGCCACGACCCGGCCTTCGAGATAGCCGATCATCTGGCCCCGCACAGGCGGGTCAGCCGCCGTTGATTGAGGTGGCACACGGCCGCGGCCAGGGCGTCGGTCGCGTCCACGGCGAAAGTTTCCCGGCATGCCAACACCCGCGTCACCATGAAGGCCACCTGGGACTTCTCGGCCCGTCCCGTGCCCACCAGGCTTTGCTTGATTACGGTCGGTTCGTAGGAATGAACGCTCAGGCCAGCCACGGCGCAGGCGGCCAGGGCCGCGCCCCGGGCCTGGCCGAGCTTGAGGGCCGTGGCGGCGTTTTTGGAGACAAAGACGTTTTCCACCGAGACCTCGGCCGGGCCATGGCGCTTGATGAGTTCGGCCACGGCGGTAAAAATGACGCCCAGGCGGCTGGGGAAATCGGGCTGGCTGGCCGTTCGCACCACGCCGGCGTCAACCAGTTCGAGCACGCCCGAGCGTTCGCGCACAAGGCCATAGCCCGTGGCCCGCGAGCCGGGATCGAGTCCCAAGATGATGCCGTCACCGGTGCTTGCCATGCCGTGGTCTACCGTTTTCGCCAAAGAGAAGAAAGCCCCCAGGGCTTCAAACACGAACCGGGAGGCTAAACCTCCCGGTTCCTGAACAGTCCCCGTATCAGTACCGCCAGCTCCCCTTTACCCCCTTTCAGGGAGGGTCCGGGAGGGGCTTAGCCCCTCCCGGCCGCCGGAGGCATCTTCATCTTCTTCTTCCGCTACCCAAACATCTCGTCGGGCAGATCGGCGTTGGAGTGGACTTTCTGGACGTCTTCGTTGTCTTCGAGCATGTCGATGAGTTTTAGCAGCTTCTGGCCGTTTTCGAGGTCGAGCGCCACCATGTTGGCCGGCACCATGGCCACTTCGGCGTCCTCGGAGACCATGCCGGCGGCTTCGAAGGCGGCGCGCAGGGGCTCGAAGTCGGCCGGGGCGCAGTGCACTTCCCAGACCTCGCCTTCGTCCATGATTTCCTCGGCCCCGTGTTCCAGGCCCACTTCCATGAGCTGGTCCTCGGTGAAGCTCTTGGGGAAGGAGAAGACGCCCTTTTGGGAGAACATCCAGGACACGCAGCCGGATTCGCCCATGGCTCCGCCGCCCTTGGAGAGCAGGTGGCGCACTTCGGCCACGGTGCGGTTGCGGTTGTCGGTGGCCGCTTCGACGAGGATGGCGACGCCGCCCGGGCCGTAGCCTTCGTAGAGGACTTCTTCCAGGTTTTCGCCGGCCAGCTCGCCCGTGCCTTTCTTGATGGCCTGATCGATCTTGTCCTTGGGCAGGTTCACGGCCTTGGCGGCGGCGATGGCGGATTTGAGGCGCTGATTGAGCGCCGTGTCGGCCCCGCCGGCCCGGGCGGCCAGCATGAGTTCCTTGGTCACCTTAGTGAAAAACTTGCTCTTCTTGGCGTCCTGCACCGACTTGCGGGCCTGGATGTTGTGCCATTTGCTATGTCCGGCCATGGTTCCTCCTGGAAAAAGTCTCGGGGGTTAGCCCGTGTATGTATGCTGTTGTTGTCGACGGTCGGTCTGTCCGCCGTCGCCGTCGTGGGCGGCGTGTCGCCAGGGCGGACCGCCGCGGTCGGCGCTTTGTCCGACCGGCCGTGTCGCCGCCCGCCCGGTTGGGAACGGGACATCCCTGGCGGGCGCGCCCCGCCGGATCGGCCGAGGCCGCATCCCTGGGGACGAGTCGTCAGTCGTTTGGCGGCAAGGGCGAAGGGGCGGGGTCGTCGGGCTGGCCCACAGGCGCGACAAAGCCCGTGGCTACAAAGAAGATTTCCTTGCTCTCGGCCCGGGAGCTTTTGGGCTTGGCCACCCGCACGGCGGAAAAATACTGGCGCAGCCCCTTCTGGAAGGCCGGCGAATCCGGCCCCTGGAAGATCTTCACCACGAACGCGCCGCCGGGCCTAAGCCGCGCCACGGCCACGGACAAGGCCGCCTCGCACAGCTCCAACGATCTGGCCTGGTCGGTGAACTTGTGGCCGGTGGTCTTGGGGGCCATGTCGCTTAAAACGACGTCAAAGGGGCCGAAACGTTCAAAGGCCTCGGCGATGTCCGGCCCGGGTTCGAGCATGTCGCCGATCAGGTAGGTGACGTTGCCCGGAAAGGCGGTGCCGGCCGGGTTGAGGTCGATGGCGAGCACCCTACCGCCCGGCCCCACGCGCTTGGCGGCGTAGAGGGTCCAGGAGCCGGGACAGGCCCCGAGATCGAGGATCGCCGCGCCGGGGGTCAGCAGGCGCGATTGTTTTTCGATCTCCTCAAGCTTATAGACGGAGCGCGCCGGATAGTTATCCTGCTTGGCCTTGTTGAAATAGTGGTCGCGGTACGTTTTCATGACGGGCAACCCGGATACCGTTTACCGGACAAGCTTTCAAGGAAAAGACGCCGCCATGGCCCACATGGACCGCCCAAACCGCGCCGTGGTCATCGACGAGACCGGCGCGCGCCGCACCCTGGCCGCCGGGGAAGCCGCTTTCGAGGCCCTGACGGCGGGCGGAAAGCCGCTTTTTCTGGGCCTGGGTCCCGATCCGGGCCTGGCCGCCGCCCTGGCCGGCGGGCAACCGGCCGACTGGCTCGAATGCCCGGCCTTCGAAGCGGCCATGGGGCCGGATTGGCGCACACGCCTGCCGGCCGGCTGGCGACGCCTGGCCCCGGGCGATCTGACGCCCGGGCGCGTCCGGGCCGCCCGCTTGATCCGCTATCGTCAAAACAGCCGGCTCTTCCCGTCATTTTGGGGGCCGGTCCTGGCCCGCGTCCAGCTGGCCCTGCTCCCCGNNGCCGCGCGCAGCCCCGGGGTCATCCTGCCGCGCCCGGCAACGGGCCTGCTTGAGCCGGAAATCGCCCGGGCGCTGACGGCCCTTGGCCGGCCGGCCATCGACATCGCGCCCGAAGCCTGCCCGGCCGCCCTGGCCGGGCTGCTCTCCCGGGAAACGCCGTCCGCTCTGCTCTCCATAAACGGGGCCGGCCTGGATGACGAGGGAATTTCCGCCGCCCTTGCGGCCGAGGCCGGCGTTCCCCTGGCCATCTGGTTCGTGGACAACCCATTCCATATACTGGGCCGCTTTCGCGGCGGCTTCTGGAAGCGCGCGCTCATCGCCGTCACCGACAACAGCTTTATCGAACCGCTACGCCGTCTTGGGGCCGACCGGACCCTGCATCTGCCGCTTGGGGCGAGCGCCCATTTCTTTTCGGCCACGCCGACGCCGGAACTGGCCGACCGGGCGGTCTTTGTCGGGCGCAGCGCCTTTGCCGGGCGTAACACGTTTTTCGCCGGCTGTCGGCTGCCGGACGGGCTGACGGACACGGCCCGGGCCATGGTCGCGGCCGGCAAGCGGCCGGACTATTTCTGGTGGGCGGAAAAACTGGACTCCGGGGCGCTATGGCCCGGCAAGGCCGGCCGCGCCGCCGGGCTGGGGGCCGAGACGGCCTCCCTGGCCCTGCGGGCCGGGGCGCTAGCCGCCGTGGCCGGGGCTATGCCGCTTGTCGTCCACGGCGACGAGGGCTGGCGAGACTTGTTGCCCGAGGGCGTCACCCTGTGCCCGCCCGTGGATTACTACGGCGCGCTGCCGGGCCTCTACGCAGGAGCCGGGGTGACGCTAAACGCCACCAGCCTGCTTTTGCCCCGGGGACTCACCCAGCGCCATTTCGACGTCTGGGCGGCCGGCGGCTGCCTTATAACCGACGCGACCCCGGGCCTGGAACTGTTCCCGGCCGCCCTGACCGCGCCCATCTGCTACGCTTCGCCGGAGCAGGCCGGAACCCTGGCCGCCAGCCTGCTGGCCCAGCCCCAACTCCGGGCCGATCTGGCCGCGTCCTGGCGGGAGGCCATCGCCGCCGGCCACCGCTACGAACACCGGCTGGCCGTTCTGCTTGCGCGGCTGTCAGCCGACTGCTGACAGTCGGCCGGCACTGCCGGCGTCCGCCTTCATCCGCTTTCGCATGACGTGAAGCCATGTCCCCGGAAGGCCGAACGCGAGTCGCCCGCCCTGCCCAGGGACGATTCCCGCCCCAGGACGCATCCCGCTTATTTGACCGGCAGCCGCCAGGATGGATCGTAGCGCCCCTGCCTGGGCCGGCGCGAGGTGCCGCCGTGCAGGCCACGGCGCACGAAATAGAGCAGCCGTTTGCTGAATTTGGCCGCCCAAGCGTCGCAGGCCTTGTCCTGGCGGATGCGCTCGACAAGATTCTCGGCCCCGCCGGGCAGTCGCTCGCGCCGGGCAAAACGCCGTCGCAAGGCATAATGCCCCAGCTCATCGACCAGAATCATGGTCTTGCGGAAGTCCCGAATCGAACGGTTGACGTAAATATGGTAGCGTCCGTCGCGAAACAGCAAAAAACCCCAGCTATCAATGTCGTCGACCTCGGTGACCACGAGGTCGTCGCGTTTGCCGGCCATTTCCATGAGCCTGGCCAGTAGGCCTGCCATAGGCGCTCCTTTGCCGGCGCGGGGCCGACCTTCCATGGATAAGCCTTGCATCCGGGCCGTCAAGACGCGGACGGCCAGGGGCGACGCTTGTGCCGCCAACGATGGCATGATAACCATTTTCAGGCAATTAATTGTCCCCCTAACGGCCAGACGTGCCCAAGGCCCAACCATGGCGCTCCTCGAATACCGAAACTGCCCCCAGTGCGGCCGTTCGACCTGGCAGGAGTTCACGCCCCTGGCCGATGCCGACAGCTCCTACTGGCGCTGTCGCGACTGCGGCGACCGGCGCGCCGCCAAGCGCGTGCGCATCGATGAAACCGCCCTGCTCCACCGGGGACGGCTGCAAACCGCCACGACCTGCGCCGACGTGCTCATCCGCGACCTCAGCCGCGACGGCGCGCGGCTTTGCCTGGACGAAGACATGCCCGTCGAGCTTGCCGTGGACCAGACCGTGGCCTTTAATCCGCAGCTCCAGCCTTTCGGCGAACTGGCCCAATATATTCCCAGCGTCGTGCGCTGGATCAAAGGCCAGGAATTCGGCCTGCTCTTCACCCGCCCTCTGGCCATCTCGTCCGGCGACATCCGGCGCATCGTCAAGTACTAAGCCCCGCCCTGGGCCGTTGCCTCCGCCCCGCCAAGGGCGTATGCTGGACCAGACCGGAATCTTCCGGCTTTCCCTCAACCCAGGCGCGGCGCGGTTAGCGATGGACTACGAAAAGATTCGGCACGCGGCAAAGACCGGCGACAAGATCCTCGAACTGGCCGTCTCCATCGGCCTCGATCCGGCCCGCCACACCATCCAGGAACTGGCCGACCGGCTGCTGGCCCAGTCCCTGGCCGAAAGCGGCGCGGACGCGCCATGCGGCAAGTGAGGGGGAGCGAGGGAGAAGAAGAAAAGATGCCTCCGGCGTCCGGGGGCCTGAGGCCCCCGGACTCCCCAACCGAAGAAAAGGGGTAAGGGGAAGCGGCGCGGATTGGTTCCGTGGTAGATCGGGCGATTTAAGAGACCCTTGCCTCTGGCCCATCAGCCAGGGGGACAACAGCGAGCCTACGCATAGGCAAAATGTCTGCAAAGGGGCCTCTCGGTCTGGAGAGGCCCCTTTGCATTTCGGGAGAAGGCTCAGTTCACGGCCTTGACCTCGGGGACCTTCCAGGTGTTGTTGATAATCGACGGCGTTTTTTCCTTGGGCCAATACATCCGCAGCATGAGCACAAAGGTGTCCTTGGGCGCGGGCAGCCAGTTCGACTCCTTGTCCGGGCCGGGATTCTCGTTTTGGATGTACAGATCGACCGAACCGTCCGCATTGGCCTTGAGGTTGTCGCGGGCGCTGATGCTTTGCCGGTTGATGGGGTTTTTGACGAAATAATAGTCCTTGTCATACATCGTCAGCGACCAGAAGCCGTCCACCGGCGGCAGTTGGCCCTTGGGAAAACGCATGACGTACTTTTTTTCTCCGGAATAGGTTCCAATCAGGCTTGGCCCCTCGGAGGTCGGATACACGGCGTCCTGGGTCAGGTTGGCCCCCAGGCCGTAATACGTGACCATGGCCCGCTGGACGTAGTCCGTGCCGTACGAACCGCACTTGCCCAGGATCAGCCAGCCGTTTTCAAAGCGGTTTTCGCCGGTCAAAATGCCTTCCTTCATCCACAGCTTGATGCGCTCCTGGGCCACCGTCGGCACAATGGCCAGGGCGTTCTTGGCCAAGAGGCCGAGCTTGCCGGCGTCAAACGGCTTGCCCGGTTCGATGCCGAGCTTGGCCAATTTGGCGACCATGGCCTTGTCGGCCGGCGCGGGCGGGTTGTCCTTGAGGAGCTTGGCCAGCAGATTGAAGTAATCCACGGCGCTGAGGGCGTTGACCTGCTCCCGGACCGGGGTGCGCATGTCGATGGACGGATCGACCGTGACCGGCGGCGGCGTATAGGGCTTGCCGTAAGAACTGAGCGGCACGGCTGAAATGGCGTCCTGCATCTTGTGCACGATGTCGTAATCCTCGGGCGTTCCCGTGCAGTAGATCCGGCCAAGCACCCAGACCAACGCCGTCGGCGACTTGTATTCCTTGACCCCTGCCGGCAGCTTGCCCTTCCAGCCCGGTCCGGTGACGGCGTACTGCTGCGGCCCCGTTCCGGTGGTGCGCTTGCCCGGCGAGGCAAAGACGTTGGTCCAGGCGTCGAGCATGGGGAAGAGATAGTACCGGCCGCTCGCCTCCGGCAGGCTGATCACCCAGGGCTCCTTGGAAACATCGAGCCAGGTGGTGGTGTAGAGGGTGTCGGCGTTGGGGGCCGTCACCTGCCGGTCCTCCACGGCGGGGTAGGCCCGCAGCCTCAGGAACTGGCCCATGGGCGCGGCCATGGCTTCCGGCTTGGCGACATTGGTGAGCACGCGCTTCGTCATTTCCATGGTGACCAGCGGATAGCCGTAGACATACGCTTCGACGGCAAGGGGCAGGGCCTCGACGACGTTTTCCTTGGCCTGGACGGATGATGCGGCCAGCAGGGACAACATGGCCCACAGTGGCAGCATCCGTGTAAACAGTCGGCACTTCATGGCGTTACGCTCCTTGCTGATTGGAGTGACTCGAAAAGACGGCGCTATCCGTCGGACATGCCTTTCAGCCATACACCCCATAGCATGGAGCCGTCCCCGACTTCCAGGATTTTGCGAGATTATTGCCCGCGCGCCAAGGCCCGGGAAAACGCCCAGGACGCTCACCGGCGACATGCCGGCCATGCTGGCCCGGAACATGCCCGAGCCGGCAGATTTTGTCTTACCGGACAACGAACTGACTGGTCTGAAAACGAAAGCAGGATAAAACGCGCGCGCCAACGACGGCGGCCCAGGCAAGGATAAGGTGGAAAGAAAGGCCGCCCGGCCGGGGCGGCCGTTTTCAGCCGCCCCGGCGCGCAGCGGCAGCCGGGGCCGGGGCTGGCGCGGGCGGCGTCTTGCGCGGCGTCCAGACGCTGGCCATGGCCTGCATGGAATCGATCTGGCGTTTATTGAGCGTGGCCCCGATCTGATCGCGCAGGGCCTGGGCCGCGCTCTTGTCCTCGGCCGGCGTGTCCGGCGCGGCCACGGCCAACAGCGTCCAGAAATAGGCCTTGACCGGATTGGCCTCCACGCCCTTGCCGTAGAGCTGCAAGGTGGCCAGCAGATATTGCGCCCCGCCCTTGCCGCCCTGGGCCGCCTCGGTGAGCTGCTTGACCGCTTCCTCGAAATTCTGAGGCACGCCCTGGCCGTAGTAATAGAGCTTGCCCAGACAGTATTGGGCCTCGGGACTGCCGGCGGCGGCCGCCTTGCGGAACCACTCCGCCGCCTTGGCGTAGTCCTGGGCCACGCCCTGGCCCATGTAGTACATGGCCGCGATCTGGTTTTGCAGGGTCACGTCGCCGGCCGTGGCCAGGGGCAAAAACTCCTCGAAGGCCCGGGGATAATTGCCTTCGCGCCAGGCGGCGCGCCCTTCCTCCAGGCCGGCCCGGGCCACGGCGGCTTGTCCCAACAATCCCCAGGCCACGCTGACGGCGCAGCCTAAGGCCAACACCCCCTTGCCGAAACGCTTCCTAGCCATGCCCACCCTCCTTGACCGCCTCCGTGGGACACGGCGGACACGGCGCGGCCTCGGCCTTGCCGGTTTCCAGGTCGAGTCCGAGGATGACGTAGCGGAAGATGAACACCGACACCGGCACGCCCAGCACCATGCCCCACAAGCCGAACAGCTTGTGGCCCACATAAAGGATGATCAGCGTCACCAAGGGGCTGATCTTGAACATGGCGGCCACGATGCGGGGATTGAGGATATAGGTCTCGATGGTGTGCACGATGATGATCATGACGATGGCCCACAAGGCGTGGCTGGGGCCTACGGTGTTGACGGCCACGAGGACGATGGGGGCCGAGGAGATAAACGTCCCGAGGACCGGAATGAGGCCGCAGAAAAAGACCACAGTGGACAAAAGCCCCACCGGCTGGATGCCCAGCAGGTACATGCCCAGGGCGGTCAGCACCGTGTTGACTCCGGCGATCATCATCTGGGCGCGAAAGCCCATGCCGACCACAATGGCAAAGCGCACCACGCTGCGGGCCGTGACGTCGTAGATGTCGCGCAGCCGCGAATCGCGAAGCGAGATGGTCCTGGCCCGCAGCTTGGGGAAATCCAGCATGATGAGGAAGCTGAAAAGCGTTCCCAGCAGGAAGGTCGAAACGTAGGTGGTGACCTGATTGAGCGAATTGACGGCCAGGGCGAAAAGCGTTTCGGCCTTGACCCCGACCAGGGCTTCCAGGGCCAGGTAGTCCTTGACCTTGGAGATGGGCGCGGCCATGTCCGGGGCCAGCCAGGCCCACTGGTCGAGATGCTTGCGCAGGGTCTCCAGGGTGTCGGGGAGCTTTTTGAGGAAGGCGGCGGATTCGGTCCCGATCTTGGGCACCACCGAACTGATGATGGTCAGCACCACGGCCAGAAAGACGAGATAGACCGCCGTGGTCCAAAGGGCCCGTGGCCAGCGCGTCCTGGCGGCAAGCCGCTCAATGGGGCCGCCAAACAGGAAGCACAGGATGTAGGTGGTGAAAACCAGCCCGAAAAGGCCGTAGTAACTCGTCAGCCACACCAGACCGAAAAAGGCCGCCCAAATGGCCAGGGTCTTGTTGGTGCGCAGGATCTGGGCAATGTCGAATGGCATAGGTTCGTTCCGGTAGCATATTCGGAAGCCGGCGACAATCGCGGACGGGCGGCAACGGCGCGGCAAACGCGCGCCGGCCCGGACGCCGCAAGCATCTTGCCGGTTGCGCCGAACATGCGTATGACCCCTTGTCCCTTTTTTCCCAGGGACCCTATCCTCACTGCAAAAGGACCGCAACGCCGTGCAACTCCCTCCCTTTCGCCTGGAGCGTTTTTTCGCCCGCCACGAGTTCACCGCCCCGCATCTTTTGTGCTGTTCCGACGGCGAGTCGCTGTCCGTCGGGGAACTGCTCGATCTCGTCCCCGGCGCGGCCGACGGGCTGTCCCGGGTCCACCTGGGCTACACCGAATCCAAGGGCGCGCCGGCCCTGCGCCAGGCCGTGGCCGACCTCTACGAGACCGCCCAGCCGGACGACGTGCTAATCCACGTCGGGGCCGAGGAAGCCATCTTCACCTTCATGGCCGCGACGCTGGCTCCCGGCGACGCGGTGGTGGTGGTCGATCCCCGCTACCAGTCCCTTTCCGACGTGGCCCAAAGCCTCGGCGCGCGCGTCCTGCCCTGGCGGCTGGACCCGGCCCGGGGCTTCGCCCCGGACCTCGGCGAACTGACGTCCCTGCTGACCGAACCGGCGGTCAAGGCGTTGGTGGTCAATTTCCCCCATAATCCCACGGGCTATATGCCCGCGCCCGAGGATTTCGCCGCCATATTGGCGGCGGCCGCCGCGCGTGGGGTGCGTGTTTTTTCCGACGAGGTCTACCGCTTTTCCGAGGCCGAGGGCGTCGCCCCCCTGCCCGCCGCCTGCGACCTCGATCCCCGGGCCGTGTCGCTGGGGGTGCTGTCCAAATCCTACGGCCTGGCCGGGCTTCGGGTGGGCTGGGCGGCCTGCCGCGACCGGGACCTGCTGGCCCGCATGGCCTCGGTCAAGGACTACCTGTCCATCTGCGGTTCGGCCCCGTCGGAATACCTGGCCGGGTGCGCCCTGGCCGCCGGGCCGCGGCTTCTTGCCCGTATGGCCGGCATACTGGAGCCGAATCGGCGCGTCCTGACCGAGTTCTTCACCTCCCGGGCCGATCTGTTCGATTTCACGCCCCCGCGCGGCGGCCTGACCGCTTTCCCGGCCCTGCGCCAGGGCTCGGCCGACGCCTTTTGCCAGGCGCTGCTGGAAGCGACCGGCGTGCTGCTCCTGCCCGGCAGCCTCTACGGCGATGCCTGGGCCAAACATTTTCGCATCGGCTTCGGCCGGGTCGATTTCCGGGAAAATTGCGAACGCCTGGCCGGGTTTTGCCAAAATTGGAACCCCGCCCAGGGTTCCTGAACGGGGCCAAGCTCCCGGTTTTCGAGCGGCCGAGTCTTGAATTTTGTTGAAGATTCGGCCACAAGAGCGTGACAAAGTTTCGCGGCGTTAAGGGTACGTTCCCTTTTTTCATTTAACCGCAGCCACAGGAGTGTTCCATGGTCAAAAAACTCGTCCTGACCCTCGCCCTTGTCGCCATGACGGCCTCCCCGACCCTGGCCAAAACCATCGTCTTCGCCACCGACGCCACCTGGCCGCCCATGGAGTTCGTGGACGCCGACAAGAAGATCACGGGCCTGGCCGTCGATCTCATGACCGCCGCCGGCAAGGAAGCCGGGTTCACCCCGGAATTCAAGGCCGTGGCCTGGGACGGCATCTTCGCCGGTCTGGCCGCCGGCAAGTACGACGCCATCTGCTCCTCGGTCACCATCACCGACGAGCGCAAGAACACCATGGACTTCTCCACCCCGTACATGAAGGTGCGCCAGGCCCTGGTCATCCCCAAGAAGTCCGCCGCCAAGTGCATCGAGGACCTCAAGGGCAAGACGCTGGGCGCCCAGATCAGCACCACCGGCCACTTCGCCGTCAAAAAGACCGAAGGTGTGAAGGACAAATCCTACGACGAAGTCGGCCTGGCTTTCGAAGACCTGTACAACGGCCGCATCGACGGCGTGGTGTGCGATGATCCGGTCGCCAAGCTGTATGCCCTGAAAAAGGACAACTACAAGGACGCGCTGAAGATCGCCTGCATCATCCCGGCCGACGACGAACTGTACGGCGTGGCCGTGCAGAAGGGCAACAAGGAGACCCTGGAGCTCATCAACAAGGGTCTGGCCGCCGTCACGGCCAAGGGTCTGGACAAGGAAATCCTCAAGAAATGGCTCGGCACGGCCGACTAGGCCCGACCGGTTAACCGTCTCCGTCCGCCGGCCGCCCACGCGGGGCCGGCGGACGCGCCGCGTGGAAGTGCCGCATGAAACACCAAGGCAAGTGCGTCGTCGAAGAAACCCAGCCCATCGTCATTGACGTCGGCGACGGGGCCGCCATCCCCAAACCTTCCGACAAAGGGCTGGTCTCGGCCTGGTGGCTGTCGTTCATCGGCGCGCTGGTGACCCTGGGCTGCCTGCTCTATTTCAAGCCCAATCCGTATTGGCGGATTTTCAAGTTCATCCCGGACGGCATCCTGGTCACCTTCCAGGTCACCGTCAGCGCCATCGCCCTGGCCCTGGTCATCGGGCTCATCACCGGGCTGGGGCGCATCTCGCGCAACAAGTACATCAACCTCGTGGCCTCCACCTATGTCGAGGTGGTGCGCGGGGTGCCGCTTCTGGTGCAGCTTTTCTACATCTACTACGCCCTGGGGCGCGTGGTGCACGTGCCGGACCTGCTGGCTGCGGTCATCTCCATGAGCGTGTGCTACGGGGCCTACATGGGCGAGGTGTTCCGGGCCGGCATCACGGCCATCGCCGTGGGCCAGACCGAGGCCGCCCGATCGCTTGGCTTCACCCGGTCCCAGACCATGTACTACGTGATCCTGCCCCAGGCCTGGCGCACCATTTTGCCGCCGGTCGGCAACGAATTCATCGCGCTGTTAAAGGACACCTCCCTGGTCTCCATCCTGGGCGTGGCCGACCTGCTGCGTCGCGGCCGCGAGTTCGCCTCGGAATCGTTTCTGTATTTCGAGACGTTCACCATGGTGGCCGTGGTCTACCTGATCATCACCTTGATTCTCTCCAAACTGGTGAGTTTCATGGAGGAGCGTCTGTCGCACCATGTCAAACGATAGCCCCATCATCCGCATATCGGACGTCAGCAAGTATTTCGACGACGTGGCCGCGCTGTCCCACGTAAGCCTGGACATCGCCCCTGGCGAAAAGGTCGTCATCATCGGCCCCAGCGGCTCGGGCAAGTCCACGTTGCTGCGCACCATCAACCGCCTGGAAGACATCAGCTCGGGCAAGATCGTGGTGGACGGCTTCGATCTCGACGACAAGTCCGTGGACATCAACAAGGTGCGCATGGAAGTGGGCATGGTGTTCCAGAGCTTCAACCTGTTCCCGCACAAGACGGTTCTGGAAAACATTACGCTTGCTCCCATCAAGCTCAAGGGCATGGACAAAGCCGACGCCGACGCCATGGCCAGCCGGCTGCTGGATAAGGTCGGCATCCTGGAGAAGGCCGACGTCTATCCGGCCAAGCTCTCGGGCGGCCAGCAGCAGCGCGTGGCCATCGCCCGGGCCCTGGCCATGAGCCCGAAGATCATGCTCTTTGACGAGCCGACCTCGGCCCTGGACCCGGAGATGATCGGCGAAGTGCTCGACGTCATGGTGAAGCTGGCCCGGGAAGGCATGACCATGGTCTGCGTGACCCACGAAATGGGTTTCGCCCGGGAAGTGGCCGACCGCATCGTCTTCATGGACGGCGGCCAGATTCTGGAAATCGCCACGCCCGAGCAGTTTTACAACAATCCGCAGCACCCACGCACCCAGAAGTTCCTGGAACAGATTTTGTAGCTCGCCGCGCCCGCCGGACGCGAAAAAGCCGCCCTGGCAGACGCCGGGCGGCTTTTTTTATTGGCGCATGACCACCCTCGCCGACGCGGCAAAGCCAGAGAGGCTTTCGTATGCTGCGCCACAAGGCTTGAACATCCGGGGAGGTCTCGCTTCGCAGAGACAACGGCGCTTCCCCTCAAGGTGCGGCCTGTCCACTCCGCCCCAGCCCCCTCGGTGAACATCCAAACCCCATCAACCCTTTTTCATTGCAGGGGTCCGGGGGGATCATCCCCCCGGCCGCCGGCATCTTCCCTTCTTCTCTATTCCCGCTACTGCGGCCGGCCGCACGGCCCGGCGTGGCCTTCGTGGCTGCCCTGGCGCTGGTAGTCGGTGACGAAATCGAGGAGCTTTTGGGTATTGGCCACGCTGTGCTCGTCGCCGACCTTGGCGAAGCAGTCGATGGAGCGGGCGTACCAGGCCTTGGCCGCTTCCAGGTCGCCGCGCAGGTGGCTGACGATGCCGAGCTGATGGCTGGTCTTGGCCTCGCCGGCCACGTTGCCGCTTTGTTCTTCCAGGGCCAGGGCGCGGATGTACCATTCCATGGCCGTGTCGTGGTCCTCGGCCAGCTGGGCCACCACGCCGAGTTGGTGGCAGGTGACGGTCATGCCGCCGTCGAGGTCCTCGCGTTCACTGATGGCCAGGGATTTTTCCAGCCAGGCCCGGGCGTCGTCCAGTTCGCCGGCTTCCTGGCAGGTCAGGCCCAGGTTGTGACTGGTCATGGCCACGCCGATGTCGTCGCCAAGGGCCTCGAACTGTTCCAGGGCCTTGGCGAAGCCTTCCCGGGCGGTCTCGATTTCCTTGCGGGACAGGGCTTCCAGGGCGCTTTGGTGCAGGGCCTCGGCCTTGGCGGCCTCCGGGGACAGGTCCGTGTCGGCGGTGGTCATGGCGTGCTCCTTGTCGGCCGGGGTCCGTTTGACGGCCGGCCGGATTGTCGGTCATGTCGCGTTTGACCGAAGAGGTGCCGCGTCATGGCGCGCCGGGTCAAGCTTTTTATGGGCCAAATCACTCGCCGGGCTTGGTTTTCGGGGGTTTGACGAAGTCGAGCACCCTTTGCTCGGCCGCCTTGGCCGCCTCGTCCGGGAGACTTTCGGCCGTGGCCCGGTCCACGTATTCGATGGCCCCGCAGGGGCACATGGCGGCGCAGGCCGGCTCCAGGCCGCGCTGGCGGCGGGCGGCGCACAGGTCGCACTTGACCACGGTGACGCCCTTGTCGGTCTCGAATATCGCCATGTAGGGACAGGCGAGCATGCACTGGCGCGACTGACAGCCCCGGCAGAGCATGGGGTCCAGCACCATGGCTCCGTCGCGGTCGCGCACGATGGCTCCGCGCTTGCAGACCTTGGCGCAGTTGGGCTCGGCGCAGTGGCGGCAATACAGCGGGGCCATGAAGCCGGTTGCAGTGCGGATCATGTGGATGCGCGGCATGTCGTGGACGAAACGGCAGACGTATTCGCACGTCTCGCAGCCGATGCACTTGCCGTAGTCAATATAGAGCGTCTTGCTGTCTTCCATGCTCACTCCCGCTGCAATCGTCCCCCTTTCCCGTATGGGGGGTCCGGGGGCCTCAGGCCCCCGGCCGCCGGAGGCATCTTCGTCTTCTTCTATCGTCCCCTTACCCTGGGCGCGTCGCGAAAGTCGCCGCCGGGGAAGCGTTCGGCTTCACGGCTGATGAGTTCGTCGCCGGTGAATTCGGTCTGGCGGTTCTGGGCCTTGAGGTCGAGCCACTGGGCCAGGGAGCGGGCGGCGCGCAGCCCGGAATAGATGGCCTTGCCGATCTTGCTGGGGCCGGTGAGGGCATCGCCGGCCACGAACACGTTTTCGATTGCCGTCATGTTGAGCCAGCGCACTTCGCCCTTGCGCACGGATTCCAGGCCCAGTTCCTTGGCAAAGGGCGGGGTGGCCACCTCGCCGATGGCGGCCACGACCAGATCGGCCTCGAAGCCGCGCTCCAGGCCGCCTTGTTGGCAGACGATGCCCGTGGCGGCGGTTTCGCCCAGGACGGCCTTGGGCAGGCAGCCTTCGTGCCAGACCACGCCGGCGGCTTCCAGGCGTTCGATTTCGAGCCGTCCGCAGGGGGCTTCGGCCCGGGTGCGGCGGTAGAGCATGTCCACCGAGGCCGCGCCCAGGGCGGCCGCGCCGTGGGCCACGTCCACGGCCGAGTGGCCGGCTCCGATGACCACGACCTTCTTGCCACCCACGTCCGGGGCCTTGACCCCGGGGGCGCAGTAGTGGGCGGCCCGGATGGGGAAGAGGAATTCCAGGCCCGAGCACACCCCGGGCAGGTCCTCGCCGGGAATGCCGAGCTTGCGCGAGCGCCAGGAGCCGGTGGCGATCATGATGGCCTCGTGCTTGGTGATCATCTCGCCCAGGCCCTTGACCTCGGTGCAGAAGTGGTCGCCCTCTTCCTCGAACAGCGGCGCGCTGCAGCAGATCTTGGTGTGGGTGTGAAAAACCACGCCGTATTGCCGGGCCATGCGCAAGGTGCCGGCCTCGATGCGCTGGCGCGGGATGCGGTGGCCGGGGATGCCGAACAGCATCAGTCCGCCGGGTTTGGGCATTTTGTCGTAGACCTCGACGGCGTGGCCCAGGCAGGACAGATATCCGGCGGCGGCCAGACCCGACGGGCCGGCCCCGACGATGCCAAGGGACAGGCCGCTTGGCGGCGGCGGATCGCCGCATTGGAAATTGAAGTTCATGGGTTCCATGGCTGCTCCGGTTTTGGTGCAGAGTACGCCGGAAAAACGGCCGGGTAAACGCCGTAACGCATGACTTTTGCAAGTGATTATGCGAACAAGCTCCCCCCGAAGGTAAAAGGAGCCTGGCCATGACGCGAATCTATTGCAAACTTGTCGGTTCGGCCGTGCTGTGGGGCGGCACCTGGGTGGCCGGCCGGGTGCTGGCCACCTACATGGGGCCGTTTTCAGCGGCCTTTTTGCGCTTCGCCCTGGCCTCGGTGTTTCTCTATTTCCTGACCGCCCGCATGGAGGGGAAATTCCCCAGGCTGGCCCGGCGCGACCTGCCCTGGCTGCTGACCCTGGCCGCCACCGGCATCTTTGCCTACAACGCGCTGTTTTTCGCCGGGCTGCGCACCGTGCCGGCCGGCCGGGCGGCGCTCATCGTGGCCTGCATCCCGTCGGTGGTGGCGCTTTTCTCAGGCATCCTTTTTCGTGAGCGTTTCACGAAGCTCAAGATCGCCGGCATCGCCACGTCGTTTGCCGGGGTGGGCTGCATCGTCTCGGGCGGCGATCCGGCGGCGCTTCTGGCCAAGGGGCTTTCGACGGGCGATTTGTGCATCTTCGGCTGCGTGGCTGCCTGGGCCGCCTATACCCTGGCCGGCAAGAAGGCCATGGAGCGGGTGGGACCGTACAGCGCCGTGGCCTGGTCGTGCATCCTGGGCGCGGCCATGCTGTTGCCGCCGGCGGCGGCCTCGGGCCTTTGGCGCGACGTAACGGCGGCCGGGCCGGTGGCCTGGGGCTGCGTGGCCTTTTTCGGCATCCTGGCCACGGGCTACGGGTTTTCCTGGTATTACGAAGGCGTCAAGGCCATCGGCCCGACCAAGGCCGGGGTGTTCATCAATCTCGTGCCGGTGGTGGCCGTGGTCCTTGGCCATGCCCTATTGGACGAGCCGCTGTCCCCGGCCCTGGCCGTGGGCGGCGCGCTGGTGCTGGCCGGGGTGTGGCTCACCAACAGACGTCCGGCTTTGGCCAACCGATAACGGCCTTGCCTTCCCCACAGCGAGAGGCTAGAGAGCATTACTCGCCTCAAGTCGCGGAGCCTACTGCATGGAATTGCCCACCGCCCCGGCAACGATCCTTATCGTTGACGACGCCCCTTCCAACCTGGCTGTTTTGACCGAAGCCCTGCGCAGCGAATACGAAGTGCGCATCGCTTCCAGCGGCGCCCAGGCCCTGCGTTTGGTGGAAGAGAGCCCGCCGGACCTCATTTTGCTCGACATCCTCATGCCCGACATGGACGGCTACGAAGTCTGCCGGCGCTTCAAGGCCCGGGCGGCCACCCGCAACATCCCCATCATTTTCCTGACGGCCAAGGGCGACGTGGCCGACGAGACGCTGGGACTGGCGCTGGGCGCCGTGGACTACATCGTCAAGCCGGTGAGCGTCCCCATCGTCCAGGCCAGGGTGCGCACCCACGTGGAACTCAAGCGCCGGGGCGATCTGCTGGAAACGCTGTCCATGCGCGACGGCCTGACCGGCATCGCCAACCGCCGCCGCTTCAACGACTGCCTCAACCGGGCCTGGCGGCAGGCCATGCGCGGGGCGACGCCCATGAGCCTGCTCATGGCCGACATCGACTGTTTCAAAGCCTACAACGACACCTACGGCCACATGGCCGGAGACGAATGCCTGAGGGCCGTGGCCGCCACCCTGGCCGGGGTGCTCAAGCGCCCGGGCGACCTGGTAGCGCGGTTTGGCGGCGAGGAGTTTGTCGTCATCCTGGAAGAGACCGACCTGGCCGGAGCCATGCATCTGGCCGAGGCCATGCGCCTGGCCGTGTCCGACCTGGGGCTTGCCCACAACGGCTCGTGCATTTCGCCGGTGGTCACCATCACCCTGGGCGCGGCCTGCTGCGTGCCCAAGGCCGGGAGCAGCGCCGAGAACCTGCTGTGCCTGGCCGACCGGAAACTCTACGAAGCCAAGATGGCCGGCCGCAACCGGGTGCTTGGCACGCAGCTCGTTTAGGCCGCGTTCACGAAGCAAGCGCTTGACGGTTATCGATTTTTTGCAAAAAGTCGCGACCTCCCATATAACGACTTCGTGCCTTGAAGGGTCGCGACCCTTCGCAAACACATCCGAACTTTTCCAGAAAACACACGATCCTCGTCCGTTGACCACGAAACGCCGCAGGCGCTTATCATGGCTGCGACTAGCGTTGCGTACGGAAAAAGCGCCCATGCCACGCAAGCTGCGTTATGGAGCCGAATACGAAACAATATACCATTTACCGCAAAATAATCATTGGCCATTCATCAACAGAAGCTCGATAGGGGGCATGCTGGTTTGCGTCGCCGACTGCAAACAACTGCTCAGCGTCATTGTTCCATCAGAAGGACTCCATTGGCAATATTTCGCCACGCCATCCGGGTAATTAGGTTCATTGCCAATAATGACATCCGATATAAGCTTGAATTTCGTCGATGCCGTAGGATCAGTGGTCATGCATTCAAACAGCGAATTATAAGTCCCGATATTGTTGTCGACAACACAGCGTGAAGACGAGGCATCATACTTCCACTTGTTGCTTATCGAAGTCGGATCACCTCCATTGGGACAGAGGGTCATCGTATAGCTTGCCAAATTCACGGTATTTGGATCAGACCAGCTACACTGCTTGTTCCCGAAAGCGTCGTCATATTGCCAAGTATAATTGGCGTAACCAACTTCCTTGAGTCTTGTAACAAAATTTGTTGTGACTATAGAATATTTGTATGTGCCAATAGGGCCCTTGGAACACTGTTTCCCGCGACAGCCCGGGCCGGAACAGGTGCAGTTGGGATCAGGGTCACCGCATGTCGCTTGCCCGCAGGTATTGACGCAGCAGTAAAAATCGTAGGTGTTCGGCGTCCCCGGAGAGGCCGACCCCAAAGCCTGGGTGTTCGCGGGGTTGCCAAACAACGTCGAGGAGAACCACTTGCAGGGACTGGCGCACGACTTGTTTATCGTGGTGACGCCGTCGGCCCCGAGACCGGACGACAAAAGGCTAATTCCTGAAGGATTATTGCTTAATATACTGTTGGTTGTCGACGCGTACGCTATCGCATCCGCCGGTGTCATGGAAAATGTTTGCAGGCTATTGGTATTGTATCCATACTCCTTCGGACAGCTGGCCAAATCAAGCATACTGCCATCAGCCGCCAAAGTATTGCAATTCACCGTACTATTTGCACTGACCGTCATCGTCATTGGCAGCGTATAGCCATTGACGGCGGAAATATCAAAGCTGTCCACAGGCCCCATCAACCACTTCGGAGAATGCCCATCCGACATGTTGGCGCTGCACGGCGCATAGGGAGGATTATCTCCCTCGTGGCCATACAGCATATCCTTGCATCCAGCAGTAAATTCCGCCAAAGTATGGGTAAATATCCCGGGGTCACCGCTGATGTCGCAGGTCGACGTGGGATCATCTCCCTGACAATTATAGGCAAAGAACATCCCACCGCTGCAAGCGCCGGCATTGGGAATGCAAAAGTTTTGCGTCGATCCAGCCGCTATAACCGTCTTGCTGTACGATACGCTGTAATAACTCACCGTATCGCTGCCAAAAGCCTCTCCCCACTGCGAGGAACAATCACCTGCGTTAAAAAGCAGCACGACATTTTTGCCGCAATTGTTGACGACCGAAAACCGTTGCGAACCGGCAATAGACGGTCCACCTGACAGGCCCGGGATCGTGCAGGCAGGAGGCTGCGCCAGCAAGACCGAGGGCGTCGCCAGAAACACGGCGAAAACCCAAGCCGCCCAGAAGACGATCCGACAACGCGTGCCGCAAGAATTTCGATAAACAGCCCGAGTATCCATGCTTGCCCCCAGCGCTACATCCTGCCATAGTTTTTTGACAATCTAACCTATGCTGTAATGACCTCATAGAGTCAAGCAGGATGCGGTTTGTCGCATCCGACAAGCGTCCCTGTTGCACACAATGCGCCAACACCTTTTCAGGATAACCCCTGCCGCCGCTACGACGTCATGGACTCAGAAACCGGCCCGACGACGGCAACGGCGATGTCTCGCCCGCGCCTGGGCCGTTCGTGGCGATTGTTTCCCAATGTCCCAGCGGGCAATCCTGGCGCGTCAAAAACCAAGCCTCCGAAAGCGACTTAGATCCGGGCCGGACAAACCCGCCCGCGTTGGCCGACGCGCCCGCCCTTGATCGATGGGGGCTAGTCTGTTACTTTTTTCGCTTGCGAATTGCCGCTTCGCCAGTCGCGCCGGCCCGCCGGCGACGCCAGGATACGGCTTTTGTCCCCCCGTCCGCCACCTTCAACCCCCGGGAGCGAACCATGCGCAAACGTTTTGGCCTTCTTCTGGCCGCCCTGGCCGCCTTTGTTTTGTGCTTCGGCGGCTTGGCCCAGGCCGAGGAAAAAGTCTACGTCAACGGCATCGATTTCGGCTTTCCGCCCTTCGGCTTCGTCGACAAAGCCGGCAAACCCACCGGCTTCGACGTCGAATCCCTGGACTGGATCGCCAAAAAGATGGGCTTCAAGGTCAAACACCAGCCCATGGACTGGGACGGCATCATCCCCGCCCTTCTGGCCAAAAAGATCGACATCATCGCTTCCGGCATGAGCGCCACCGCCGAACGCGCCCAGAAGGTCGACTTCTCCATCCCCTACTACGAAGTCACCCAGGTCCTGGTCGTCGGCGACAAGGAAGCCACGCCCTTTGCCGACATCCTCAAGTCCGGCAAAAAGATCGGCGTCCAGCGCGGCACCGTCACCGCCAAGCTTCTCGAAGGCTTCGTGGGCAAGCCCGGCTACAAGTTCGAGCTCGTGCCCTACGACTCCACCGACCTGTCCATGGAAGACGTGAAGATCGGCCGCATCGCCGGCTCCGGCATGGACAGCACCATCGCCGCCGAAGTCATGAAGGCCCCCGGCTTCAAGATCGCCGGCACCTTCGACGCCGCCCCCGAGAAGTACGGCTACGCCATGCGCAAGGAAGACAAGGAATTCCAGGCCAAGGTCAACGAGGGCCTCAAGCTCCTCATGGCCGACCCCTACTGGAAGGAACTCAAGGCCAAGTACGGCCTGTAGCAAGCCCGCTTTCCCGCAACGTTCCCGGGCCGCGCGACACGCGCGCGGCCCGGGGCGCTCCCCCGGACGTATTTCATGGAAGGATTTTATAGCGCCGCGCAGGCCAGCTGGGAGGCCATGCCCTACATTCTCGGCGGGCTGTGGTGGACGGCTGGGCTTATTCTCGGAGCCATGCTCGTGGGCTTTGTCCTGGGCGTGCCCCTGGCCGTGCTCCACGTCTACGGCCATCCGCTCACCCGCAAGGCCGTGGCCGGCTACGTCTGGCTGTTTCGCGGCGTGCCCATCCTGGTGCAGCTCTACCTCTTTTATTTCGGCATCATGGCTTACCTCAGCGAAATCCCGGCCCTGTCGTTTCTGCCGCTGTCCTCGGGATTCCTCTCGGCCGTCATCGTGCTGGGGCTGACCAGCGCCGCCTACCAGTCGCAAATTTTTCGCGGAGCCATGGCCAGCCTGCCCGCCGGCCAGCTCAAGGCCGCCCGGGCCCTGGGCATGAGCGACGCCGTGGCCATCCGGTCCATCATCCTGCCCCAGGCCCTGCGTCTGGCCATCCCGGCCTGGTCCAACGAATATTCGATCCTGCTCAAGGACTCCGCCCTGGCCTTTACCATCGGCGTCCTGGAAGTCATGGCCCGCACCCGCTCCGTGGCCGCCACCACCCACCAGCCGCTGCCCCTGTCCATCCTGGCCGGAGCGCTCTTTTTCTTCCTCACCTGGGCCGGCATCAAAACCCTCAAACGCCTCGAAGCCAAGGTGCGCATCCCCGGATACGCGCACCAGGGAAGCCTGTAGCATGGACGATCCGGTCATTTTACGCGTCGAGAACATCGTCAAGACCATCGGCGGCCAGCGCATCCTGGACGATGTCTCGTTTTCCGTTAAAAAAGGGCACTTAAAGGTGCTCATCGGCCCCTCAGGAGCCGGCAAGTCCACGCTGCTCGCCTGCATCAATTTCCTGTCGCCCCCGGACTCCGGGACCATTTCCCTGGACGGCAAGGCCGTGGACGGCAAAAGCAGAAAAGAACTGCTGGCACTGCGCCAGCAAGTGGGCATGATCTTCCAGGACTTCAACCTGTTTGACCACCTCTCGGCCCTGGACAACGTCCGGGTGGCGCTTGTGAAGGTGAAAGGCCTGGACAAGCGGGCCGCCACCAACCGGGCCATGGAAGAACTCGCCCGGGTCGGACTGGCCGACAAGTCCACCCTCTACCCGGCCCAGCTCTCCGGCGGGCAGAAACAGCGCGTGTCCGTGGCCCGGGCCCTGGCCATGGACCCCAAGGTGCTGCTGCTCGACGAACCCACCTCGGCCCTGGACCCGGAACTCATCGGCGAAGTGCTCACCGTCATCCGCGACCTGGCCGACCTCGGCATGACCATGGTCATGGCCACCCACCAGATCAGCTTTTCCGCCTCCCTGGCCGACGAATTCCTGTTCATGGAACGCGGACGCATCGTGGAACGCGGCGCGCCCTCCCAACTGCTCGCCCGCGACTCCGGCAGCCGCACCCAGTCGTTTTGCGCCAAGCTCAGCGAACTGGCCGGCGACGGCCACTGCGAAATCGCCCCGGCTCCCCGGGCCTAAGGACGCCCATGGACGATTTTTTCGCCTTCGCCTGGGAGCGCATCATCCCGACCCTGGACGCCGGACTGTGGACCAGCATCCTGCTCATCGTGCCGGCCTCGCTTTTTGGCGTGGCCATCGGCGTGTCCGTGGGCGCGCTGCGGGTCTACGGCCCGCGCCCGGTGGTCAAAACCCTGGACGCCTACGTGTCGCTGTTTCGCGGCACGCCGCTGGTCGTGCAGCTCTACTTCTGGTACTTCGCCCTGCCCTACGTGCGCATCGGCGACTTCGCCCTGGTGCTGTCGCCCATGTGGGCCGCCATCGTCGGGTTCGCCCTGTGCAGCGGGGCCTACCAGTCCGAATACATCCGGGGCGGGCTGCTCTCCATCAAGCGCGGCCAGCTGCGCGCCGCCCAGGCCCTGGGCATGACGCCCTTCCAGTCCGTCACCTCCGTGGTGCTGCCCCAGGCCTTCCGCCGGGCGCTGCCGGGCTGCGGCAACGAAATCATCTACCTCATCAAATACTCGTCCCTGGCCTCCATCATCACCGTCAGCGACCTGACCGGCATGGGACGCAGCCTGGCCAAGTCCAGCTTCCGCAATACCGAAGTCTTCATCGTCGTGGGGCTGTACTACCTGGCCCTGGTCACCATCGCCTCGTTCCTCCTCAAGATCGCCGAAAAGAAACTGGAGATCCCAGGCTTCGAAAGCAAACGCGAGTAGAGGGAGAAAGAGGGAGAGGAAGAGAAGATGCCTCCGGCGGCCGGGGGCCTGAGGCCCCCGGACCCCCCAAATGGGGTAAAGGGGACGGGCGGTGCTTTTCCGGATATCGTAGGTTTTGCCGCCAAGCCGAAAACCCCCTTGAAAATTTCTTCAGTCGGGGGGTCTGGGGGCCTCAGGCCCCCAGCCGCCGGAGGCATCTTATTCTTCCCCTCTTCTCATCCTCCCCTCTTCCCTAAAGGACATACACCATGGACGCCGCATTGCTGGGCGCGCTGGGGCGCGAACTTGGACCGGGCTTTTTGTATGACGCCGCAGCCAGGGACGCTGCCGCCAAGGACGACGCCGGTTTGGTCATTCTGCCTGAGGCGGTGTTTTTTCCGGCCGATGCCGGAGAAGTGAGCCGGCTTATGCGGCTGGCCGGCCGGCATGGGTTTGCCGTGACGCCGCGCGGAGCCGGCACGGGGCTGGCAGGCGGTTGTCTGGCCGTCCAGGGCGGCGTGGTGGTCGATATGTCGCGAATGGCCCGCATTGAGCGGTTGGACACGGCCAATTTGTGCGCCGTGGTCCAGGCCGGGGTGGTGACCCAGACCTTGCGCCAGGCGGCCAAGGATGTGGGGCTTTTTTATCCGCCCGATCCGGCCAGCCTTGCCACCTGCACCCTGGGCGGCAACGCCGCCACCAACGCCGGCGGCCCGGCCTGCGTGAAGTATGGCGTCACCCGCGACTACGTGCTGGGACTGACGGCCGTATTGCCCGACGGCGAGGTGGTGCGTTGCGGCACGGCCACGCGCAAGGGCGTGGTGGGCTACGATCTGACCGGGCTTATGGTCGGCTCGGAAGGGACGCTGGGGATCATCACCGAGCTGACGGTGAAGCTCATCCCGCATCCGCGCGAGGTCCGGGCGGCGGCGGCGCTTTTCCCGGACGCCCGCGCGGCCGTGGCGGCCGTGGCGGCGGTGATGGCCGGCGGCGTTTCGCCCTGCGCCCTGGAGCTCATGGACCGGGCTTGCCTGGGCATCGTGGCCGAACTGTTGCCCTTTGACCTGCCCGGCCCGGAAGCGGCCCTGCTCCTTTTTGAGGCCGACGGCGACCCGGATCAGGCGGCGCGGGACATCGGGCGCATGGAGGCCGTGTGCCTGGACGGCGGGGCGCTGGCCGTGCTGCCGGCGCGAAACGCCCAAGAGCGCGAGGAGCTGTGGGGCATTCGCCGCCAGATTTCCACCCGCATCCACGAGAGCGCGCCGTATTACCTGTCCGAGGACGTAGCCGTGCCCATCGCCCGCATCCCGAACCTCATCGACGCCCTGCCGGTCCTGGGGCAGCGCCATGGGCTTAGGGTGTACGCCTTCGGCCATGCCGGCGACGGCAACATCCATGTCAACATCACGGGCGAGGCCGGCAGCCGGGATCGGGCCTTGGCGCTGGCCCGCGAGCTTATCGCCGAGGTGCTGGCCCTTGGCGGCACCATGTCCGGCGAGCACGGCATCGGCATCGCCAAGCGGCCTTTCATCGACATGGAGTTGTCGGCGCGAAGCCTGGACCTGCAACGCGGCATCAAGGCCGCCTTCGATCCGGCCGGGATCATGAATCCGGGGAAAGTGCTGCCCTGACCGGGCTTGCGCGCGTTGAGGTGACGCCGGCTGGGGCACTAAGCGCCGCTAGTCCGGGGCCTTGGCCCCGACGTCCTTTCGCAGATAGAGGACCTCAAAGGGGAGATTGTCGAAACGCGCCGTGCGCACGGTCCGAAACCCCAGGGTTTCGTACCACTGCCGCAGCTCGTGCTGCTTGGCGATGATGCCGATTTCGACCTGCCCCGCGCCGATCTGCCCGGCCAGGGAGCAAGCCCGGCCGACCAGCGTCCGGCCAAGCCCCAGGCGGCGGCAGGCCGGAGCCACGGCCAGGCGTTCCAGGATGCTGACCCCCTCGACCGGCTGGCGCAGGCCTACGCAGCCGCAAAGCTTCCCCCTGTCGAAGGCCAGCAACATGGTCGTGCCGAGCGCCATGCCGCGCTCGATGCGCTCCCGGGTCATGAGCGAGGGATGGGTCGGGCAGTTGCCGGCATGAAGGTCGAAACGCCGGGCCACATCGCCGAAGGCCAGGGCAATCAGCGCCGCGATGTCTCCGGCCTCTGCCATGTCGGCCGTGCGCACGATCCACGGCTTGCCCTCGCCGCCTCCCAGGCCCACATCCGGCGCAGCAGACGACACGCCTTGCTGTTGATCCATGCGATCAAGCCGTCCGCTGCACCCAGAACTGGTACATATTCAAAAACGTGTCCGGGTTGTCGGCCTCGAAGGCGTGCCAGTTGCCCAGCTCCACGGCGGCCGGATCGTCCGGGAAACGGGCGAGGTAGGCCTCGATCACCTCGGGTTCGGCTTCCAGGCCAAGGACCCGAAGGCCGTTTTCCAGGCAGAAGGTCTTGATCTCCAGCAGGTCCAGGCAATGCTCCTGGACATGGAACAACAGATCGCGGCAACCGCTGGCGCTGAAAAAATCCCCCAGCAGAAAGCGACCCCAGCTCGGCTCCCAGGGCATGTCCAGCAGTTCCTGGCGAAATGCCCGGATGGTCTCGGGCGTGGCGTCAAGGCCCCGGTCGGCGATCATCCGGCGCACCTTGGCGATGCCGCGCCGAGCCAGGCGGCTGTACAACCCGATGCGCATGACCCCGCCCGGGCGCACAAGCGGCAAAAGCGCCCGCCAGCCACCGGCCGGATCGGCCAGATGGTGCAGGACGCCGGAAGACTCCACCAGATCGAAGTCGCGACCCAGCCCGCTCAGACGCAGCAGGTCGGCCTGGGCGTATTCGATGTTGCCCACGCCCTGCTCCAGGGCCTTGCGCCGGGCGTAGCACAGGCTGGTGAGGCTTAAGTCCACGGCCAACACCCGCGCGCCGAGATAGGCCCGGGCGGTTTCCAGGGAATGCTGCCCCGTGCCGCAGCCGGCCACCAGCACGTCCAGGGACGGCCCGTCGGGCACGCCGGCCAGATCGGCCCGGGGAAAGCGTTCGCGCAAATTGGCGGCCAGCGTCACCGGCGCTTCGGCCGGGGCCGGCAACACCCAGCGGGGATAGGGATTTTCCTCGTATTGCCGCCGCACCAGCCGGGACACGTCGTCCTCGATGGGGGTGAGCGCCGGGATGCGGCCGCGAAGCTCCTGCTCGGCCGCCGGCTCGACGAGTTGCTGGGTCAGGACGCGGCCCACGGCCTCGGGCCAGGGACGCTCCAACAGCCCGGCATGGCCGGGCACGGCCCGCAGCGGTCCGTAGGCGGCGGCAGCCAGCACCCAGGACGGGGCGATGAGCCCGCAGCCGGCCAGGGCGTCGGCCAGGCAGTCCCGCAGCACGGCCACGGCCACTTCCTCCTCGGCCGTCACATGAAATACATACTCGTTAACCCGACATTGCCGGGCCAGGGCGGCATGAAAGGCCGTCACACGCTCGGCGGCGGGCGTGACGTCGCGGACATGGGGTTCGTCGGCGGCGGCCTGGGCCAGCAGACAGGACCGGGCCAGGGTCAAGAACCGCTCCAGGGCCGGGGAGGAAGCCGGGCCGGCGTCGAGCCAGGCGAGCAGCAACGCGTCTCCAGCCACGGCCCCGGGGCCGGCCGGTCCGTAGAGGTCCTGGGCCGTCAGCCGTCCGGGCCAGGCGGCCAGCGCCCGCTCCAGACAGCCGGCGATGGCCGGATCGGCTTCCAGCATGGGCGAGACCACGGCCGCCACCTCGACGCTCCTGCCCCAAGGTTCGGTCAGGGCGGCCAGGAGCCGTTCGCGCCGGGGCGTGCCGGCGGCCGGAGCCGGTTGCCCTCGCAGGCAGACAACAAAGAGCCGGCGCAGTTCCGGCCCCGGCGTCAGGTCCAGGCCGGCCTCGACCACGGTCAAGGCCTCGGCCGGAAAGCCGCGCGCGAGCAGCGTGTTGGCGAGCAGGATGCGGGCCTCGACCAGGCCGGGTTCCAGGCGCAGCGCGCGCCGGGCGCAGTCCTCGGCCTCGGCGGCGCGCCCCAGGGCGGTCAAGGCCACGCCGCAATTGGCCAGGGCGTAAGCGTAGTCCGGGCACAGGGCCAGGGCCGCCTGGTAACGCGGCACGGCCTCGGCCGGCCGGCCCAAGGCGTAGAGGGTGTTGGCGAGATTGTAGAGGGTGCGCGGCTGGTCCGGGGCGATGGCCAGGGAGGCCTCGTATTCCTGGCGCGCTTCTTCCAGCCGGCCGCCGGCCTCCAGGGCGTTGCCCCGGTTGTTCCTGGCCCCCACGGCCTGGGGATCGATGCCCAGGGCCCGGTCGAAACACGCCATGGCTTCCTCCGTTCGACCCAGACCGAAAAGGGCCAACCCGAGATTGCTGTGCAGCCCCGCCTGCCGCGGGGCGATGGTCAAGGCGCGCCGCAGCGGGGAAATGGCCTGCTCGTTTCGTCCCTGGCGCAGCATGGCGGCGCTCAAGACCGTCCAGCCGTAGGCGTCGCCGGGATGCAGCACAGTGAGCTTCGTGGCCCGCTCGACGATTTCGCCAAGCCGCCCTTCCTGAAAAAGCGCGGCCACGGCCTGTTTTTCGGCCTGCTCCACGCCCTCTGCCGCCGCTGGTGTCCGCTCGGTCCGCATCCGCCGCCCCGCCCGGTTGCCGTTGCCGCCGCCTGTCGTCCGTCCAAACGCGCCGCCGGACCGGCCGCGCAGGCACAGCAAGAGCGCGGGCTGGTCCGGGATTCCCGCTTCCGTAACACGGTTTCGCGCCGCCACCAAGGGGCCGGGCCGCCGTGAGCGGCGAAAGCGGCTTGAAGGAGCGCCAGCCGACGGCGGCTGACGCTGGTGTAGCGTCCTTGAAAATGACGCTTGAATTTCTAAGGATAACGCGCGGCTGCAACGTGCCGCCGATGAAATGCCCTCGGCGCTTGTCGTGGAGGCGAGGCTAGGCGACCATGGCCCGGCCGCGGCCGGCATTCTTGGCCCGATACATGGCGCCGTCGGCCCGGATCAGCAGACTGTCCACGGAGTCGCCCGAGACAAAGGCGGCCACGCCCAGGCTCACGGTCTGGACATGGCCGGTTTCGAAGGGCTGTTCCCGCACGGCGACACGCAAGCGTTCAGCCAGGATCAAAGCCGCGTCGGCGTCGGTTTCCGGGCACAAGACGAGAAACTCCTCGCCGCCCCAGCGTCCCACCAGGTCGCAGCCGCGCACCGTGGCCCTGGCCGTGTCGGCCAAGGTCTGCAGGACCTTGTCCCCGGCCAGATGGCCATGGACGTCGTTGACGGCCTTGAAATGGTCAACGTCGAACAGGATGACGGCAAAGGGCCGGCCGTAGCGTTCGGCCCGGTCGGCCTCCTGGCGCAGCACGGCGTCGAGATGGGTGCGGTTGGCCAGACCGGTGAGCGGATCGGTGCGGGAGCGGCGCTCCAGTTCGTCGTTGAGCTTGTTGATGCGCAGGTTCCAGGCGACGATGATGGCCACGATGCAGGCGAAGCCCGCCGCGATGCGGCCGATGAGTCCGTAATCGGTCACGGTCTCGACGTTGATGGACACGTGGCGGTTGACGATCTCCTCGCGCTCGGCCGGAGTGATGGTGCGCACGGCCTTGTCGAGGATGTCGCGCAGGCGCGGCATGTCCTTGGACACGCCGATGCGCAGGGCGTTGTCGTAGCCCGGCAGTTTGCCGGCGATCTTCAAGTTGAAAAGCCCTTCCTTCTTGATGGCGTAGGCGGCCACGATCAGAGAGCGCAGGGTCATGTCGGCCTGGCGCTCGGACACCATGTCCAGGGCCTCGCGCTCCGAGGCGCTGTTGAGGACGCGCAGGTTGGGATAATCCCGGCGCACCCGCTCCTCCATGGAGGTGCCGGAGGGAAAGACGATGGTCTCGCCGGTCAGCTCGGCCGGATCGGCGATGAAGAAATGCTCCTCGCGGGTAATAAAGACGTTGGCGTCGGTGAAAAGCGGCGCGGTGAAAAGGAGCCACTGCTCCCGGGCCGGGGTCCGGTTGAGAAAGGCCAAAAGGCGGCAGCGGCCGTCCTTGGAAGCGGCCACGGATTCGTCCCAATCGGCCGTGGGCACGATGCGATAGCGCAGCCCGGCCACCTCGGCCGCCAGCCGAAACAGGTCGGCCCCCACGCCCTCGTACTGCCCCCGGGCGTTTAAGCGCTCAAAGGGCGGCCAGTCCGGGTCCACGCAGACCGTCACCGGCCCGAGGTCGCGGATGTAGGCCCGCTCCTCCGGGCTGAAGTCCGCCAGTTCGGCCCGGGCCGGCCCGGCCAGACAGGCCAGCAATCCCAGGCAGGAAAGCCAGACCAATAAAGCGAAGGCCAGGACGCCACGCTCCGGCAAGCCATGGGCCGCACGGCCGGCCAGGCCCGGGCGCAAGACGCCCACGGCGCGCGCCCCCTTCAACAACCACTTCCGCTCCGGCGGCTTCCGACCCTGGTTCGCCGGCTGACAGCCGGTCGAACCGAAAACGCTCTCTCCGCCGGCGAACGGCGGTACAGGACTAGGCATGGTTTCAGACATACCCGGTAGGGAGATGGGCGGCAAGGCCAAATGCCGCCAAAGCCCCCTGGCCGGTCCCGCCACGGTTGCCGGCCGGGGCAAGAAGAGCTAGAGATTCCCGGAACCTGACCGCCAAGGAGGCCGCCATGCCCGCCCTTCGCCTGGCCCTTTGCCAGCTCAATCCCACTGTCGGCGACGTGGCCGCCAACGCCGCCGCCGTCGTCTCCCGCCTGTACGCGGCCCGGGACGGCGGAGCCGACATCGTCGTTTTCCCGGAGATGGTCGTGGCCGGCTATCCGCCCGAGGATCTGCTGCTCAAACCCGATTTCGTGGCCGCCTGCATGGCCGCCGCCAGGGACATCGCCCGGGAGAGCCGGGGCCTGACAGCGGTTTTTGGCTGCCCCTGGTTTGAGGGCGACCTCGTAAACGCCGCCATTATCGCCCATGACGGGGCCGTGGCCGGGATCGTTGCCAAGCGGTTTTTGCCCAATTACGGCGTTTTCGACGAGAACCGCTATTTCGCCGCCGGCCAGGGGACCACGGTCTTCGACCGGGGGGGCCTTATTTTCGGCGTGTCCGTGTGCGAGGACATCTGGTACCCCGACGGCCCGCCCACCGAACAGGCCAAACATGGCGGGGCGCGGCTTTTGATCAACATTTCCGCCTCGCCCTACCACATGGGCAAGGGGAACAGCCGGGAACGGATGCTGGCCACCCGGGCGGCGGACAACGGCGCGTTCGTGGCCTACGCCAACCTCATCGGCGGCCAGGACGAGCTGGTGTTCGACGGCCACAGCCTGATCTTCGCCCCGGACGGCGCCCTCCTGGCCCGGGGGCGACAATTCGACGAGGACATGGTCTGGTGCGATCTTGACGTCGATCTGCCCACCCGCCAGCGCCTGCTCGACCCGCGCTGCCGCAAATGGGAGCCGGCCCCGGCCTGCCGCCCGGTCCGCACGGCGCTTTCTCCCCTGGCCTCGCCGGCCCGGCCGGCCCTGGCCCAGGCCACCATGGCCGCGCCTCTGGAGCCGGTGGCCGAAGTCTACCGCGCCCTGGTCACCGCCACCCGGGATTATGTCCGCAAATCCGGTTTTTGCGGCGTGGCACTGGGGCTTTCCGGCGGCATCGACTCGTCGCTGACGGCCATCATCGCCGCCGACGCCCTGGGGCCGGAAAACGTGCTGGGCGTGGCCATGCCCACCCGGTTTTCCTCCGACGACAGCCTGGAGGACGCCACGGCCCTGGCCGAGCGCCTGGGCATCGAACTCAAGACCGTGGTCATCGAGCCCATCTTTCAGGCCTTCCTCGACGCTCTGGGCCCCATCTTCGGCGACCGGCCCTTTGACGTCACCGAGGAAAACCTCCAGCCTCGCGTTCGCGGCACGCTGCTCATGGCCCTGTCCAACAAATTCGGCCGGTTGGTGCTGACCACGGGCAACAAGTCCGAGGTGGGCGTGGGCTACTCCACCCTCTACGGCGACACGGCCGGCGGCTATGCCGTGATCAAAGACGTGCCCAAGACCCTGGTCTACGCCCTGTCGCGCTGGCGAAACGAACAGGCGGGCATCGACGTCATCCCCGAGCGGGTGCTGGTCAAGCCGCCCACGGCCGAGCTGCGGCCCAACCAGAAGGATTCGGACTCCCTGCCCGAATACGACGTGCTGGACCCGGCCCTTCGGGCCTACGTGGAGCTGGGGCTGTCCCCGGCGGCCATGCTGGAGCGCGGCCTGGACCCGGCCGTGGTGGACCGGGTGACGCGGCTGGTGGACCGCAACGAATACAAGCGCCGCCAAAGCCCGCCCGGGCCCAAGATCACCTCCCGGGCCTTCGGCAAGGACTGGCGGCTGCCCATCGTCAACCGCTATTCCCCGGATCGCGGCCCCTGCCCGGCTTCGTAAGGCCTCGGCCACTTCCGACGACCTCGCCTTGACGCTGTAGTCCGGACCGGCACGCCAAGGGTTGTTCACGTCCCGGCTCGGCTGGCGCTATCGGCGACGGCGGGGCCGGTTCCCGGACGCTTGCACGCCTCGCGGCCAGGGCCAGACGGTTTCGCCGGCCTTCCCCGTCGCCCCTGTCCGACTCGCCCGACATCGCGCTTCCCCACGTTCCCAGCCCCGGCCGGGAACTTTTTGGGCGACACCTAAAGTTCCCCCCGGTTACGGCCGATGACGACGTAAAGGGATATTTTAACGGGGCGGACGGCCATGGCGCTGAGCGATTACGAACGCAGCCTGCTCATCGACACCTCGATGCAGCTCATGCAGCAAAGCCTGTTGAGCAATTTCCTGTTCCAGTCGGGACCGGTGGGGCAAAGCCTGCGCGACATGATGCTCGCCCCGCGCAACGTCGTGCCGCGCACCAACCCCTTTGACGAGGCCATCACCGGCACGCTGCGGGCCGATGTCCGCACCACGCTGCAAAATGCCGCCAACGTCTCGGAAGCGGCCGCCATGGTCGGCATCGCCAACGAGAGCGTGTCCACCATCAAGAGCAATCTGGAGGAGATGAAGGCCATCATCGAATCCATCAGCACCTCGCCGACAGCCGCCCAGACCAGCACCTACAATTCCCTGCGCAGTGAAATCTTAAGCCTCATCCCGCAAACGGAATACAACGGCATATCGCTGCTTGACGGCACGAAGTGGAACACGGACCAGATCGACTCCAACGGCAACGTCTACATACAGGCCTACAAAAACGGCGGTTTCAACGTCAATTTCCAGGACTTCAACGCCCTGAACTTCACGCAGCTCACCAGCGCCAATCTAAATAACGCCGCCAACCGGGCCACGGAACTCTCCAGAGTCACCAGCAAGCTCACCAGCACCACCATCATCAACGACATCTACACCAACCGGCAAAGCGGGCTGGAATACCAGGCCGAAAACCTCAAGGGACAGTCCGAACTGCTGGAACAGGCCGTGGAAGCCCGGCGCCAACAGCCCACCACCTCCACCGAAGACATCCTGCTCAATCTGCTGCTTCGCGACACCGGCTCGCTGCTCGACACGTCGAGTTAGCGGGAAGGAGGAAGCGGGAGGAATGCCTCCGGCGGCCGGGGGGATGATCCCCCCGGACCCCTGCAACGAGAAAGGGGGTCAACTGATGATCAGGCTGGCAAGGGAAGCTGGGGCGTCGTGGGCTCCGGCAAGCGCAAAAGCCTGGGCAAGGGGCGCTGGAGCTTCGGCGGCCGGGGCCTGAGCCCCGGAACATGGATCTTGGCGCTCACCGGCGGATGTGGGATGTCGCCCCGAAACGGGGCGTCAGCGCAGCTGACTGTCCTTGTTGCCGCGCCGGTTGTAGAGGCTGGCCGCGCCCTCGTCGGCGTCGCGCTCCTCCTGGCAGGCCACGCACAGCCGCACCCCGGGCAGGGCCTTGCGCCGGGCCTCGGGGATGTCCTCGCCGCAGGCCTCGCAAACAAGCAGACCCTCGCCGCGCGGCAACCGGCCGCGCGCCCGGGCCGCCTCGTCCTCCACGGAATGAGCGATCTGGTCCTGCACCGCGCCGTCCGCTGTCCAACCACCGGCCATGCGTCTTCCTCCCTCGCGCCATCCATGCCGCGAAACGAAAGCCCTGGCAAGCCGGCCAGGCGCATGGAAACGCGCTATTCCCTGGCCAGCCCGGCAGCCAAAGCCGCCTCGATGGCCCGGCCGAGAGCGGCTATCTCCACGGGCTTGGACAGGTAGACGTCGGCCCCGGCGGCCAGGCAACGGTCACGGTCCTCGGTGAAGGCGCAGGCGGTCATGACCACGATGGGCACCCCGGCCTTGGCCGCGAAGCGCGCCTCGCCGCGAATGGCCCCGATGGCCGTAACCCCATCCATCTCGGGCATTTGCAGGTCCATGACCACCAGATCGAAATCCGCCTCGGCCAGGGCGGCCAGGGCCAACGCGCCGTTGGCCACGTCCGTGACGACATGGCCCAGACGCCGCAGCAACTGGCGGCAGGCCAGACGGCTGACGGCGTCGTCCTCGGCCACCAGCACCCGCAGTCCGGTCGGCGCGGGCGCTGCGGCATCCCGGCAGGGCAGCGGACAGGAGGCGGCCAGCCGATATTCGAAGGTCAGATAGACGTCGGTTCCCTCCCCCTCCCGGCTGTCGATGGTCACCTCGCCGCCGATCAAGCACATCAGCTCCCTGACAATGGACAGTCCCAGGCCGACGCCGGCCAGCCCCGGCCCATCCTGCTGGCCTCGTTCCTGGGAAAACACCGTGCACAGATGCGGCAGGAAATCCTCGGACACGCCCGGCCCGTCGTCGGCGACCAGACACCGCACCATGGCCCGCCCCGCTCGGATGCGCACCAACCGGCAGGATAGGCGCACCCCACCCCGGGCCGTAAACTTGACGGCGTTGCCGATGACGTTGTTGAGCACCCGGCGCAGCTTCTGGGAATCGCCGACCACCTGTTCCGGCAATGCCTCATCGAGCCAGAGGCTCCAGTCCAGGCCCTTGCCCCGGGCCAGCTCGGCCAGGGGAGCGCAGGTCTCCTCGACTACGGCCGGCAGCGAAAATGGTTCGTCGGCTGTTTCCAGCCGGCCGGATTCGATGCGGGAAAGATCCAGGATGTCCGAGACCAGCGCGCCGAGATGCCGGGCCGAAGCCAGGGCGGCTCGCAGACAGTCCCGGTCCTCGGGGGTAAGCTCGGCCGCTTCCAGCACCTGCAACATGCCGAGCAAGCCGTTTAAGGGCGTACGGACCTCGTGGCTCATGGTGGCCAAGAACCGGCTCTTGGCAGCATTGGCTTCATCCGCCCGGCGACGGGCGGCAATGAGCGCCGTTTCCACCCGTTTGGCGGCCGTGACGTCCTGGATGATGCCGAACACCGTGCCGGCGACGGGGTCGAAGGTGGCCCGCGAGTGGATGTCGACGAGCGCCCCATCGGTGGGCCGACGTATTTGAAAATCGACGGCATACGGCTCGCCGCGTTCGACCAGGGCGGTCCAGCTGGCGTCGAGCAGGGCGCGATACTGGGGCAAGGGCCGGTCCTTGGCCTCGTCCAGGGTCATCTCCCCGTCGCCAAGGCCATAGATGCGCCGGGCTCCTTCGGACGTGGAGAGCGTCCCGGTGGCCACATCCACTTCCCAGTTGCCGGTCATGGCCACGAGTTCGGCCCGCTGGAGGCGGCTGCGGCTGGCTTCCAGCTCTTCGGTCCGGGCCGAAAGCGCGGCAAAACGCTGCCGGCTGGTCTTGTGAAGCAGGCACACGAGCAGGGCCATGAACGGCATGGTGACCAGGAAAACCACCAGCCGTTGCGCATTGGCCGGCGTATACTGAAAAAGCTCTCCAGGCATGGACCAGTCCACCAGGACATAGCCCAGGGCGATGGTCACGCTGCAAAGACCGGCCAGCCCGCCGCCAAGATAGGACGAGACAACAATGGAGAGGGCAAAAAGCAATACGGGATTGGGGATGGCAACGCCGTTGGCCTTAAATGCGCCAAGCACAGCAACGGCCAGCAGAGTCAGGCCTATCCCGATCCAGGTTCGCAGCATAGCTTCGAATCACTTTTGTTATTGTAACCAATAGCCGATGCATTAGTATTGACGAACCATATCGGCAGGACTACGAAAACCAAGGGTTTCCTGACGGATTACCCCGAACTCGTCCCGGAAATCCATCCGTCCCAGTCCTGACCAACGGCAACCATGCGCAGCGTCTCACTATTCTCAGATAATATATCCTGCATAATGCAACAAACATTGTCGCTATGCAACCGAAACAATTGATGCAAGATCTTCCTCAGGCGAAACTTCTCCGAGAGCACAATGAGCATTGCCCTGACCATCAGGATGCCGCATACTCGCCGACAGCCAGCCCTCACAGGATCTCGTTCGATAGATTCGTCCATACCCAACAACATCCCTCTGGACATGTATGTCACTCAATATCCTCTGGCAGCCGAACCCAAAGCAAAAATGGCTATTGACAGCCAGCTGCATCGCACTGATCGACCTTATAGCCCGCCTCCATTACGTTACCGGCTTCGCCTACGAGTTCAATAGCTTCTATGTGCTGCCATTGCTTGCTTCGGCCTGGTGGCTTGACACCTTCACCTGTGTTAGCACCACCCTGTTTTGTCTGGCTGACTGGGCGTATACGGACATCAGACTAGAAGGCAAACAGTCGGAGCTACTGCCTCTTGTTTGCAACACCACGCCCCGGGCCATGACGATCAGTTGCGTCATCGTGCTTATAAAGCGGCTGCGCCGCGCCTTGCAGCAGGAATGGGACAACTCGCACCATGACCAGCTCAGCGGATTGTGGAACCGACGCTATTTTTTGGAATTGGGCGCAACCGTCCTGACCGTTGCCAAACGCCACGACCTGCCCGTCACCATGGCCTTCATGGATCTTGACCGCTTCAAGGAGGTCAACGACACCCTGGGACACGCCGTCGGCGACGACCTGCTGCGGACCGTGTCCGCTGTCATGCAGGACCACTTCCGCTCCGAGGACATCCTGGCCAGGCTTGGCGGCGACGAATTCGCGGTCATCATGCCCGGCCTGACGGCCAAGGACGCTGCGATGCGCCTGGAGGCCCTGCGCGAGAAAATCCGGGCGGCCATGGGCCAGCGGCGCTGGCCGGTCACGCTGAGCATCGGCGCGGCTTCGTTCGCCGAGGCGACGGGCGGCCTCGAGGCCATGCTGCGCGCCGCCGACGCCGCCATGTACGAGGCCAAGGCGGCCGGCCGCGACTGCCTCGTGCTGCGCGCCTTTCCGACGGACTTGCATTCCTGAGCCCCACGCGGCGATGCTCGGGAGTGGAAAGGGCCTTGCAGCTCTCCTCGGACCGCACGCCGGCGGTGCGGCGGGTCTAATGTCACGTCCGCGAAAAGCGCATATGGTGTTTTGGAGACAACAAGCTAAGATCATATTTTTATTAAAAATACTATCGTATTTTTTAAGGGACGCGACAAGCGTTCACCCGGCCCAAACGGAAAAAGGGGACCCCTTGCGGAGTCCCCCTGACGTGTCGATTGACGCCCTGGTCGGCTAGTCGAGATCGATGCTGCCGACGATGGGGCTTTCCTCCAGCTCCTCCAGGAACCGGTCGGGGCGCTCGGGCTGGCGCGGCACGGCGATCTCGCTGTCCATGTAGCGACGGTAGCCGGTGCCGGCCGGGATGAGCCGGCCCACGATGACGTTTTCCTTGAGGCCGCGCAGGGAGTCGTCCTTGCCCATGAGCGAGGCCTCGGTGAGCACCTTGGTGGTCTCCTGGAAGGAGGCCGCCGAGATGAACGAATCCGTGGACAGCGAGGCCTGGGTGATGCCGAGCACCAGCGGTTCGGCCATGGCGGGCTTGAGGCCCTCTTCCATGACCCGGGCGTTCTCTTCCATGAAGCGGATCTTGTCCACCTGCTCGCCGATGAGGAAGTTGGTCTCGCCGGAATCGAGGATGGAGACCTTTTTGAGCATCTGGCGCACGATGATTTCGATGTGCTTGTCGTTGATGCCCACGCCCTGGAACCGGTACACGTCCTGGATTTCGTCCACGAGGTACTTGGCCAGGAACTTCTCGCCCTTGATCTTCAGGATGTCGTGCAGTTCCGGGTAGCCTTCGGTCAGCAGCTCGCCGGCTTCCACGAAGTCGCCTTCCTGGACCGTGACGTGCTTGCCGCGCGGGATCAGGTATTCCTTGGGATCGCCGGCTTCGGGGGTGACGATGATCTTGCGCTTGCCCTTGGTTTCCGGACCAAAGGAGACCAGACCGTCGATTTCCGAGACGACCGCCATTTCCTTGGGCTTGCGGACTTCAAAGAGCTCGGCGACGCGCGGGAGACCGCCGACGATGTCCTTGGTTTTCGAGGACTCGCGGGGTTTGCGGGCGATGATGTCGCCTTCGAAGACCTCCTGGCCGTCGCGCAACATGAGAATCGCGCCCACGGGCATGGAGAAGATGGCCGGGGTGTTGGTGCCGGGCCGGTATTTGGGATTGCCCCGCTCGTCCACGATGGAAACCGACGGACGATACGAGGTGGTGCGGTATTCGATGATGGTTTGCGTGGCGCGCTTGGTGGCGTCGTCCACCTTCTCCTGGTAGGTCTTGCCTTCCACGATGTCGGTGAACTTGATCACGCCGGCGACGTCGGTGACGAACGGTTCGTTAAACGGGTCCCATTCGGCCAACAGCTGGTCTTTCTTCACTTCCTGGCCGGCCACGGCGTAGAGTTTGGCGCCGGACGGCAGGCTGTAGCGCTCGCGCTCGCGGCCCTGGTCGTCGACCACCGACACCTGGCCGGACTTGCCCATCATGATGGTGTGGCCCTGCTGGTTGACGATGGACTTGACGCGCGAGAGCACGATGCGGCCGCTGTGCTGGGCCGTCACCGACGACTGGGCGATTTCGCGCGCCGCCGTGCCGCCGATGTGGAAGGTGCGCATGGTGAGCTGGGTGCCCGGCTCGCCGATGGACTGGGCGGCTATGATGCCCACGGTTTCGCCGACGTTGACCAGGTGTCCCCGGGCCAGGTCGCGGCCGTAGCACATGGCGCACACGCCGTGCTTGGACTGGCAGGTCAGGGTCGAGCGGATCATCAGCGAGCTGAAGCCCTTGTCTTCGATGACCTGGGCGTAGTGCTCGTCAATAAGCGCGTTGGTCGGGATGATGACCTCGTCGGTGACCGGATCGTAGACGTCGAACATGCAGGTCCGGCCCAGGGCGCGTTCGTGGACGCGCTGCTTGATGTCGCCGGCCTTGACGTAGTGGGTGATCTCCAGGCCGTCGACGGTGCCGCAGTCGATCTCGGTGATGATGACGTCCTGGACGACGTCGACCAGACGGCGGGTCAGGTAACCGGAGTTGGCGGTCTTAAGGGCCGTATCGGCCAAGCCCTTTCGAGCGCCGTGGGTGGAGTTGAAGTACTGGGCGACCGAGAGGCCCTCGCGGAAGTTCGAGGTGATGGGCGTCTCGATGATTTCGCCGGACGGCTTGGCCATAAGCCCGCGCATGCCGGCCAGCTGGCGCATCTGGTCCTGGTTGCCTCGCGATCCGGAGTGGATCATCATGAAGATCGGGTTGCTGGAGGTGTTCTTCTCCACCCGCCCGGAGGCTTCATCGGTGAGCGTATCCCAGGAGATCTCCTTCATCATTTCCGTGGCCACGTCGTTGGTGGCCTTGGTCCAGACGTCGACGACCTTGTTGTATTTCTCGGTACGGGTGATGATGCCTTCGCCGTACTGGATCTCGATGTCGTCCACCTCTTTCTGGGAGGCTTCAAGCAAACGCGCCTTGGTGGACGGGATGGCCAGATCCTTGACGCCGATGGAGACGCCGGCTCGGGTGGCGTACTCGTAGCCGAGGTCTTTTAAGCGGTCGCACAGGATGACCGTGGCCTTGGTGCCGGCCATGCGGTAGGTGTCGCCGACGAGCTTGCCGATGCTGCGCTTGTTGAGCACGGTGTTGACCAGCTCGAAGGGCACGCCCTCGGGCATGAGTTCGCCGACGATGATGCGGCCCGGCGTGGTTTTGACCCGCTCGCCGTTAATGCGGCAGGTGATGCGGGCGTGCAGGCTGACCACTCCGGCGTCCACGGCGCAGATGACCTCGCCGGTGTCGGCGAAGATCTTGCCCTCGCCCTTGGCGAAGCTGCGCTCGATGGTGAGGTAGTACAGGCCCAGGACGATGTCCTGGGACGGCACGATGATGGGCGTGCCGTTGGCCGGCGACAGGATGTTGTTGGTGGACATCATGAGCACGCGGCATTCGATCTGGGCTTCCACGGACAGGGGCACGTGGACGGCCATCTGGTCGCCGTCGAAGTCGGCGTTGTAGGCCGAGCAGACCAGCGGGTGCAGCTGGATGGCCTTGCCTTCAACGAGCGTCGGCTCAAAGGCCTGGATGCCCAGGCGGTGGAGCGTCGGGGCGCGGTTAAGAAGAATCGGGTACTCGCGCACCACGTCTTCGAGGATGTCCCAGACCACCAACTCTTCGCGCTCGACCATCTTCTTGGCCGTCTTGATCGTGGTGGCCAGCCCCTTTTCTTCCAGCTTGGAATAAATGAAGGGCTTAAACAGCTCCAGGGCCATCTTCTTGGGCAGGCCGCACTGGTGGAGCTTGAGCCGGGGCCCGACGACGATGACCGAACGGCCGGAGTAGTCGACGCGCTTGCCCAGCAGGTTCTGGCGGAAGCGGCCCTGCTTGCCCTTGATCATGTCGGACAGGGACTTGAGCGGCCGGCCGTTGGTGCCGGTGATGGCCCGGCCCCGGCGGCCGTTGTCGAACAGCGCGTCCACGGCTTCCTGGAGCATGCGCTTTTCGTTGCGGATGATGATGTCCGGCGCGCCAAGCTCGATGAGCCGTTTGAGGCGGTTGTTGCGGTTAATCACGCGGCGGTAGAGGTCGTTGAGGTCCGAGGTGGCAAAGCGGCCGCCGTCCAGGGGGACCAGGGGGCGCAGCTCGGGCGGAATGACCGGAATGACTTCCATGATCATCCACTCGGGCTTGTTGGCCGACTCGATGAAGGCCTCGACGACCTTGAGGCGCTTGATGATCTTTTTCTTTTTCGTCTGCGACTTGGTGGTCATGGACTCTTCGCGCAGTTCAGCGCGAAGGGTCAGCAGATCGATCTCCTCAAGCAACCCGCGCACGGCTTCGGCGCCCATGCCCACGACCAGAGCGTCCTCGCCGCCGTAGTGGTCGATGACCTGGATGTACTGCTCCTCGGAAATGACCTGGAACTTGGTGAGGTTGGTGTCCTTGGGGTCGAGCACCAGATAGGAGTCGAAATAGAGGACCTTTTCCAGGTCCACCATGGTCATGTCCAGCAGGGTGCCGATCTTGGACGGCAGGGTCTTGAGGAACCAGATATGGGCCACCGGGGCGGCCAGTTCGATATGGCCCATGCGCTCGCGGCGGACCTTGGAGGCGATGACTTCGACGCCGCACTTTTCGCAGACGATGCCGCGGTGCTTCATGCGCTTGTACTTGCCGCAGTTGCACTCGTAGTCTTTGACCGGTCCGAAGATCTTGGCGCAAAAAAGGCCGTCACGCTCGGGTTTGAAGGTCCGGTAGTTGATGGTCTCGGGCTTTTTGACTTCGCCAAACGACCATTCCCGGATCTTTTCGGGAGAAGCGATGGAAATGCGAATGGATTTGAGCGTACGGCTGGACACGGCGGTCTGGCCGATGCCGCGCATGCTGAACAATTCGTCCAGGGACATACGGTCACCTCGTATGGCGGGAGGACTTCCCCGCGGCTGCGCCGCCGGAGGACCGGCGGGCTGGTTGGGACGTGAAGCTTATGTCGAAGGCCCGGGGCGTTTGGGGGCGAGCGGACCCGGGGGCGGCCCCGCGCCCGCCTGCCCTGAGGAAATCATCCCCAAGGCGGGCGGCGCAGGGTTCCCGAGCGCGCCGCTAGCGCCGCGGCGGAGCCTTAGCGATCTTTTTTTCGTCCTGGATGAGGTCAACATCAAGGCCCAGGGACATGAGTTCCTTGACCAAGACGTTGAAGGATTCGGGCAACCCGGCTTCCAGGAAATTGTCGCCCTTGACGATCTTCTCATACATCTTGACGCGGCCGCCGACGTCGTCGGACTTGACGGTCAAGAACTCCTGCAGGAGGTACGACGCGCCGTAGGCTTCCAGAGCCCAGACTTCCATTTCACCCAAGCGCTGGCCGCCGAACTGGGCCTTGCCGCCCAGCGGCTGCTGGGTGACCAGGGAGTAGGGGCCGGTGGAACGGGCGTGGATCTTCTCGTCGACCAGGTGGTGGAGCTTTAAGATATACATGCAGCCCACGGTGACCGGCCGGTGGAAGGCCTCGCCGGTGCGGCCGTCGTAGAGGGTGACCTTGCCGTCCTCGGGCAGGCCGGCCAGCTTGAGCCAGCTCCACAGCTCGTCTTCGGTGGCCCCGTCAAAGACCGGGGTCTTGGCCACGATGCCGTTTTTGAGCGCGCGCAAGGCGTCACGCAGGTCGTCATCGGACATGCCGTCGATAAGGGCCGTGGTTTCCTCGGTGTCAAAGACCGCCTTGGCCCGGTCGCGCACGCCTTCCATGGCCTTGCCGGAATCGACCATCTCGGCCAACTGGCGGCCAAGCTCCATGCCGGCCCAGCCCAGGTGGGTTTCCAGGATCTGGCCGATGTTCATGCGCGAAGGCACGCCCAGGGGGTTGAGCACGATGTCGACGGGACGGCCGTGGGAGAAAAAGGGCATGTCCTCGATGGGCAGGATGCAGGACACGACGCCCTTGTTGCCGTGACGGCCGGCCATTTTGTCGCCGACGTTGAGCTTGCGCTTCACGGCCACGTAGACCTTGACCATCTTGATGACGCCAGGCGGCAGATCGTCGCCCTCAGTGGTCTTCTCGCGCTTCTGGTCGTAGAGGCCTTTGATGAACTGGATGTGGCGATCGTACTCGTCAAGCACCTCGGCCACGGCCTCGTTGGTCTCCTTGGAGGTGAAAAGCCCGGACAGTTTCTTGACCGGCAGCGCCTCCAGGACCTCCTGGGTCATGGGGTGGTTGGCCTCAAGCAGCACTTCGCCTTTCTTGACGCCCTTGATGGTCTGGAACACCGTCTTGCCGGAAACCACCGGCCACAGCCGGCGACGCACGTTGGCGGCGATGGCGGCGGCGTGCTGGCCTTCCTTGGTGTCCAGGCGGGCCAGCTCGAAGTCCTCGATCTGGCGGGTGCGGTCGTCTTTCTCGCCGGAGCGGCGGTTGAACACGCGCACGTCGATGACCGTGCCCTCGATTCCGGGCGGGACCTTCAGCGAAGTGTTTTTGACGTCCCGGGCCTTGTCGCCGAAGATGGCCCGCAGGAGCTTTTCTTCGGGGGTCAGCTGGGTCTCGCCCTTGGGCGTGATCTTGCCGACCAGGATGTCGTCCGGGGCCACCCGGGCGCCGATGCGGATGATGCCGCAGTCGTCGAGGTCTTTAAGCATTTCCTCGCCGACGTTGGGAATATCGCGAGTGATTTCCTCGGGTCCGAGCTTGGTGTCGCGGGCCACGACCTCGAACTCCTCGATGTGCACCGAGGTGAAGGTGTCGTCTTTGACCGCGTTTTCGGAAATGAGGATGGAGTCTTCGTAGTTGTAGCCGCACCAGGGCATAAACGCGACCAGCAGGTTCTTGCCCAGGGCCAGTTCGCCGTCGCGAATGCCCGGGCCGTCGGCCAGGACGTCGCCCTTGACCACCCTTTGGCCGACCAGCACGCGCGGCACCTGGCCGAAGCAGGTGTTCTGGTTGGACTTGTGGTGCTTGAGCAGTTCGTAGGTCTTGGCCGAACCGGTGTCCGTGCCCACGGCCGGGTCGTCGTAGCACACGATGATGCGCTCGGCGTCGGCGTAATGGACGAAGCCTTCGCCCTCGGCCAGGATGCAGGAGCCGGAATCCTTGGCCACCGCCCCTTCCATGCCGGTGCCGACGAGCGGCTGCTCACAGCGCAAAAGCGGCACGGCCTGGCGCTGCATGTTCGAACCCATGAGCGCGCGGTTGGCGTCGTCGTGCTCCAAAAACGGAATGAGCGCGGCCGAGACGGACACGATCTGGCTGGGGGAAATGTCCATCAAGGTGACCTGCTCGCGCGGGATCACCACCTGGTCGCCGCGAATGCGCGCGCCGACCATGGAATTGATGAAGGCCTTGTTCTCGTCCAGGGGCGCGTTGGCGCCGGCGATGACCTCGTCGATTTCGCGGGTGGCGTCGAGGTAGATGGTCTCGCCGGTGAGCTGGCCGTCCTTGACGACCTTATAGGGCGTCTCGATGAAGCCGAAGTCGTTGACCTTGGAGTGGGTGGTCAAGGACACGATAAGACCGATGTTCGGGCCTTCCGGCGTTTCGATGGGGCAGATGCGGCCGTAGTGCGAGGTGTGGACGTCGCGAACCTCGAAGCCGGCGCGCTCGCGGGTGAGGCCGCCCGGTCCAAGGGCCGACAGGCGGCGCTTGTGGGTGACTTCCGAAAGCGGGTTGGTCTGGTCCATGAACTGCGACAGCTGGGAGGTGCCGAAGAATTCCTTGAGGACCGCGGCCACGGGCTTGGGGTTGATGAGGTCGTGGGGCATGAGCGTGGCCACTTCCTGCAGGCTCATGCGCTCCTTGATGGCCCGTTCCATGCGCACAAGGCCGATGCGGTACTGGTTCTCGACCAGCTCGCCCACGGGGCGCACCCGGCGGTTGCCCAGGTGGTCGATGTCGTCGGCCGGACCGTGGGAGTCCTTGAGGAAGGTCAGGTGCTTGACGGCCTTTAAGATGTCGTCGTTGGCCAGGGTGCGGAAATCCAGCGGCTGATCGACCTTGAGGCGCGCATTGATCTTGTAGCGGCCCACCGGAGACAGGTCGTAGTAGTCCGGATTGCGGAACAGGTTCTCGAAGAAGTTGGCCGCGATTTCCGGGGTCGGCGGCGAGGACGGGCGCAGGCGGCGGTAGATTTCCACCTGGGCCGTGATGGTGTCGATGGTCTTGTCGAGAGCCAGGGTGTCGCGGATGGACGACGAGGTGTCCACGCCGCGGGTGTGCAGCAGGGGCAGGTCGACGACGCCGGCGTCTTTGAGCTTCTCGATGAGGTCGGCGGTCAGTTCGTCGCCGGCCTCGGCCAGCACTTCGCCGGTGGCCGGATCGGACTGGTCCTCGGCCAGGAACAAGCCCAGCAGCGTGGCCGGATCGACCTCGACCTTCTCGATGCCGGCTTCCAGCATGAGCCGCCAGGCCCGCTTGGTGATGGGCTTGTCCACGGCGACGATGACCTTGCCCTCGCTGTCGCGGATCTCGGAGTAGGCCTTTTCCTTGCGGTAGAAATCGGGCTGCACCTGGCGGTAGACATGGTGCGGCTCGAAGGTGAAGTGCTCGACCTCGTAGAAATAGCGCAGGATGTCGCCGCGCGACATGCCCATGGCCTTGAACAGGATGGTGGCGGGCATCTTGCGGCGCCGGTCGATGCGCACGTACAGGATGTCCTTGTGGTCGTAGTCGAAGTCGAGCCAGGAGCCGCGCATGGGGATGATGCGGCAGGAATAGAGGACCTTGCGGCTGGTGTGGCTTTTGCCGGAGTCGTGCTCGAAGATGATGCCCGGGGAGCGCTGCAGCTGGTTGACGATGACGCGCTCGGTGCCGTTGATGATAAACGTGCCTTTCTCGGTCATGAGCGGCACGGTGCCGAAATAGATGATCTGTTCCTTGATGTCGCGGATGGTGCGGTTTTCCGTCTCTTCATCCACGTCGTACACGACCAGGCGGACCTTGATGCGCAAGGGAGCTTCGAAGGTCAGGCCTTTGGCGATGCACTCGGGCACGTCGTATTTCGGTTCGCCGATTTCGTAGCTGACGTATTCCAGCGAGGCGGTGCGATTGAAGTCCTCGATGGGAAAGACCGAACGGAAGACGCCTTCAAGTCCCGCGTCCTCCCGGCTGGTGGGAGGAATATCTTTTTGCAGAAACAGCTCGTAGGAGTCGATCTGCAGATTGAGCAGATGGGGAATGGTCAGCGTTTTGACGATCTTGCCGAAATTTTTGGTCAGCTGGGCCATTGTGTCCTCTGTTGCAGGGCTACGACGTTGGAAAGATGCGTGGCGTGCGGAACGCCTGTCATTGGCCTTGCGGAGCGCGCGTCGCGCCTGGTTTGTCCCTGAACCTCGGGTCTACCCCACCGAGGGGGGAAGCGGAAAGCGAAAAATCACAAAAAGGGAAAAAGAGCGCCCCGCCCCTCGCGGAGGGGGCGCTCTTTGTAGTCACAAGCGGCCGAAAACGGCAAGCTACTTGATTTCGCAGGTGGCTCCGGACTCTTCGAGCTGCTTCTTGGCGTCCTCGGCTTCGGCCTTGGAGACGGCTTCCTTGATGGAGGAAGGCAGCTCGTCGACCTTGGCCTTGGCTTCCTTGAGGCCCAGACCGGTCAGGGCGCGCACGACCTTGATGACGGCGATCTTGTTGCCGCCGGCGTTGGTCAGGATGACGTCGAACTCGGTCTTCTCTTCCTCGGCCGGAGCGGCTTCGCCAGCGGCCGGAGCGGCCATCATCATGCCCATGGCCGGGGCGGCGGCGGAAACGCCGAACTTCTCTTCGAGCTCCTTGATGAACTGGGAGAGCTCAAGGACGGTCATATTGGCAATGAAATCGACAACTTGCTCTTTGGTGATCTCGGACATGGAATGTTCCTCCTAAAAGGTTCGCTTTGGCGGAAGCAGGCTTTAGGCCGCTTCCTTTTTTTCCTTGATGGCCGTAAGGGCGTACAGCGCGCCGCGAATGACGTTCGCGAACAGGCTGACGAAGTTCGTGGGCACGGCGTTCATGGTGCCAAGGGTCATGGCAAGAAGTTCCGGCTTGCTCGGCAGCTTGGAGAGCTCGGCGACGCCGGCGGCGTCGATGATCTTTCCGGAAAGGCAAGCGAGCTTGACGGAGAACTTCTTGCTGGTCTTGGCGTAATCCACAAGGACCTTGGCGGCGACAACGGGATCTTCGTACCCGAAGGCGATGCCGTTGTTCTCGATGAGATGGTCCTTGAGGGCGTCATGGACGCCATTTTTCACCGCCAGCCGGGCCAGGGTGTTTTTCACGACCTGATAGTCGATCCCTGCGGCGCGGAGCTTGCTGCGCAGTTCCGTCAGCTCCTCCACCGTCATGCCACGAAAGTCGGTGACCACCACGATGCCGGCCCGGTCCGCCCTTGCGCGCAGTTTTTCGATAATCTCGTTTTTTTGCGCACGTTGCACGGTACCTACCTCCACATGCGGGTTGGCGGGCCTTCAAGTGAGCCAAAGCGGGGTCTCGGCGGGAAATTAAGGGGAACGTCCCCACCCGCTGTCTTTGACTCGCCTTCGATGCCCTGTTGTATATCGAAAAATCGTCCCGGCCAGAGGACGCACCTCTGGCTCGGGACGGATCATGCTATTCGGGTCGGAAGCGGTTAGCCCTCAAGGAACTTGCGCACCGACTGGGTGTCCACCTTGATGCCGGGACCCATGGTGGTGGCCAGGGCCATGGCCTGGAGATAGGTGCCCTTGGCGGCCGAGGGCTTCAGGCGCATGACGGCGTCGATGACGGCGCGGAAGTTGTCGAGCAGCTTCTCGGGGCCAAACGAACGCTTGCCCAGGGGCACGTGCAGCACGCCGGCCTTGTCGACCTTGAACTCGACCTTGCCGGCCTTGAGTTCGGCCACGGCCTTGCCGATGTCAAAGGAGACGGTGCCGGTCTTGGCGTTGGGCATGAGTCCCCGGGGGCCAAGGATCTTGCCGATCTTGCCCACGGAAGCCATCATGTCCGGAGTGGCCACGGCGCTGTCGAAGTCCAGAAAGCCGTTTTTCACCTGTTCGATGAGGTCGTCGCCGCCGACGAAATCGGCTCCGGCCTCGCGGGCTTCGGCTTCCTTGTCGCCCTTGCAGAAAGCGGCCACGCGGATGGTCTTGCCCAGGCCGTGGGGCAGCGACACCGCGCCGCGCACCATCTGGTCGGAGTACTTGGGGTTGACGCCGAGGTTGAGCGCCACGTCGACGGTTTCGTCGAACTTGGCCTTGCCCGTCTGAACGGTCAGGGCCATGGCTTCGCTGACTTCATATTTCGCCGTGAGGTCGATGTCCTTGATCGCCTCGCGATAATTCTTCCCGTGCTTGGCCATTGCGGAAATTCCTTTTGCGGTCGTGCCGGTTAGACGATCTCAATGCCCATGCTGCGGGCGGTGCCGGAGATGGTGCGGCAAGCGGCTTCCAGATCCTTGGCCGTCATGTCCACCATCTTGAGCTTGGCGATCTCTTCGATCTGCGCGGCGGTGACCTTTCCGACCTTGTTCTTGTTCGGCTCTCCCGAACCCTTGTCGATCTTGGCGGCCTTGACCAGAAGCACGGACGCCGGCGGAGTCTTGGTGATGAAGGTGAAGGAGCGGTCGGCGTAGATGGTGATGAGCGCCGGGATGATGGTGCCCTTCTGCTCCATCGTCTTGGCGTTGAACGCCTTGCAGAACTCCATGATGTTGACGCCATGCTGGCCCAGGGCCGGACCGACCGGCGGAGACGGGTTGGCCGAACCGGCGGGGAGCTGCAGCTTGACTTTGGCGGTGATCTTCTTGGCCATTGCGATTATCCTTACAAAAAGGGCCAGGCCCTAATTTTTGCTTACCTGCACGAAATCGAGTTCCACCGGGGTCTGGCGGCCGAAGATGGATACCGATACGCGAAGCTTGCCCTTGTCGTAGTTGACGTCCTCGACAACGCCGTTGAAGCCGCCGAAGGGGCCGTCGATGACCCGGACCTCGTCGCCCCGCTCGAAGTGATACTTGGGCCGGGGCTGCTCCTGACGGCTGACCATCAGGCTGAGGATCTTCTGGGCCTCGCTGTCGCGCATGGGGGTCGGCTGGTTCTTGCCCCCGATAAAGCCGGTCACCCGCGGAATGGACTGGACCAGGTGCCAGGAATTGTCGTCCATGGCCATCTTGACCATGACATAGCCGGGATAGAACTTGCGCGTGGACGTTTTTTTCTCGCCCTTGACCAGTTCGATGATCTTCTCGGTCGGGACGACCACTTCCTTGATGCTGCCGCCATCCTGGCCGGTGCGCATCATTTCCCGCAGCGTCTGCTCCACCCGGTTCTCGAAGCCCGAATAGGTGTGGACGATATACCAGCGAGCGTTGGATTGCTCGTCGACGACGCCGTCGTTTTCAGCCATGATAGTGGTGTCCGTTACGAAAGGATGAGCGCGACGAGCCGGGAAAGGGCCATGTCGACGACGCCCAGGTAGATGGCCATGACGACGCTGAAAACCAGGACCGCGATCCCGGTCTTCACCGTTTCTTCGCGGGTGGGCCAGGTGACCTTGCGCAGCTCGCCCTTGGCCTGTTCGAAGAATTCCTTGGCCTGATCAACGCGGCCGGTCAGGGAAACCCCGTCCTTGCCGGCCTCTTCCCGGTTCTTGCCGGAAGAGGCCTTGGCCTTGGCGGGCTTTTCCGCGCCGTCGGCCGCCTGGGTCTTGTCTTTGGCCATGACCTACGCCTTGCTTGAAAATGGCAGGGCAGGAGGGATTCGAACCCCCAGCCCTCGGATTTGGAGTCCGATGCTCTACCGTTAGAGCTACTGCCCTGCGTTTAACGACCGGAACCTACTTCGTTTCCTTGTGGACCGTGTGCTTACGGTCGAAAGGACAATACTTCTTCAGTTCCATACGGCCGGTCGTGTTCTTCTTGTTCTTTTCCGTGGCGTAGTTCTTGCGCTTGCACTCGGTGCACTGCAGCTGGACGTTGATCCGCATCGCTTACTCCACGATCTCGGAAACGACGCCCGCGCCAACGGTACGGCCGCCTTCGCGGATGGCGAAGCGCAGGCCCTTTTCCATGGCGATGGGGGCGATCAGTTCCACGTTAAAGGTGGCGTTGTCGCCCGGCATGACCATTTCAACGCCCTCGTTCAGGGTAACCACACCGGTGATGTCGGTGGTGCGGAAGTAGAACTGGGGACGATAGCCGGTGAAGAACGGGGTGTGGCGGCCGCCTTCTTCCTTGTTCAGGACGTAGACTTCGGCCTTGAACTTGCGGTGCGGCGTGATGGAGCCGGGCTTGGCCAGAACCTGGCCGCGCTCGACGTCGTCGCGCTTGATGCCGCGCAGGAGCACGCC